>NZ_MUND01000760.1 GCF_002154375.1 Streptomyces glaucescens
GGCGCGGCCAGCCGGGGCGGAGACAGGAGGCAGGCCGCGCCGCAGAGGCGGCGCGCGCCCGCGCCGTGCGCGGGCCTTGATGAAGTAGGGAAAGTCTTACCCCACCTTGTTTGGTGCCCTCGATCGTGGCCTGTCGGCTCACCGCTCGACTCGGCTACCGTTCCATCCATGTCTTCTGCACTGGACACGCCCCAGGGAGCGGCTGAACTCGCTGAGTCCCTGCTTCCCCCGCTCGGGAACCGCTGGCTGCACACTCAGGCTGTGGCTGCTCGGGCGCGCGAGGCTTCCGCGGCTGTGTCCGAGGCGGACCGGGATCTCCTCGTCGCTGCCGCGTGGCTGCATGACATCGGCTATGCACCCGAGCTGCGTGACACCGGCTTCCACCCTCTCGACGGTGCTCGGCACCTGGAATCGCTGGGTGCGCCGGCGCGCCTGGTGCGGCTGGTCGCCCATCACTCCGGAGCCGTGTACGAGGCGGAACAGCGCGGGCTGTCGGCGGAGCTGGCCGTCTACGAGCGGGAAGACTCTCCGGTCCTGGATGCCCTGATCTTCGCCGACATGACGACCGGTCCCGCCGGGCAGTCCTTCGACTTCGATGCCCGGATCGACGAAATCCTCGTGCGCTACGAGCCGGGCACTGAAGTGCACAACGCGATCAGCAAGGCGCGGCCGTACCTGCGGGGCGCTGTCGAGCGGACCCTTGACCGCATGGCTCATCAGCCGATGTAGGGCTCTGCCCGGTCGGCCAGGCCGTGTTCGATCCGCATGCGCATCGACGGGTGGATGTTCAGTTCGTCCAGCTTGCTCGGGTGGACGAAGGCAACTTCCTTGCTTTCGCTGCTCGTCCGCAGCTCGCCGCCGGTGATGCGGGCGTGGAAGCAGATGGAGAACTGTTGGCGGACCTCGCCGTCGTCGTACGCCATGACGTGCCCGGGGTTGGTGTAGATGCCGACGAGGCCGGTCACCTCCACGTCGAAGCCGGTCTCTTCCTTCGTCTCGCGTACGGCTGCGTCCGGTGCTGACTCGCCCAGGTCGACGCCCCCTCCGGGCAGGGCCCAGAGGTCGTTGTCGGTCTTGTGGATCAGCAGGACCTCTCCGGCCTCGTTGCGGGCGACGGCGGTCACGGAGGGAACGAGGCTGTTCGCCTTCGGGGCGTTGGGATCGTTGAAATAGTCGACACGGGCCATGTGTTCAGCCTTGCACGTCCGTGGCCTGCTATGCCGCCCGGCCTCGCTCCCATGCGTAGTCGAAGCTCCGCATGTAGTGCCGGAAGGTCCGCGCTCCGGGGAGGTACCGGAAATGCATCACCGGGTTCTGACCGGCGGGGGCTCCGAGGACGTGCGGGTTCACAAGAACGTCCTCGTCGAACCGGTAGATCGAGTTGTAGAGGATCGTGTCGTGCAGCCGGACTTCGACGCCGGGCGTCGACATGGCGGGCTCGAGGTAGCGGCGGGTAATCCGGGCGCGTGCGGCCAGGTCGCCGCCGATGCCCTCCTCTTCGCCGCGCTGGCGGACTGCTTCGGAGTCGGGGTCGCCGAGCAGGATGCGGACCTGAGCGCCGGCCTTCGCCTTGTCGGCCAGCTGGTCGGGCAGGTCCGGGTGACTGTCGAAGAGGAACAGTCCGGCGTACACCAGGATGTCCACCTGGTCCGTTGCCTTCTCGATCAGGGATGACCAGAGCGGGGCGGGCACCGCGCCACGGTGCGGGTAGTACGTGATCAGCTCGGATGCGCTGGCCTTCTCCGTCTGCTTCTCCACCGACGGCCAGAGGTAGACCTCGTCGAATCCGAGGAAGCTCGCCGCCTTCCAGCGGTGCCCGCGGTGCGGAGTGCGGTTGGTGGTGATCCACCGCTCGACGCTCTTGGGGTCCACGCCGACGTGCTCGGCAACGGACTGGACCGTTTCGCCCTTTGCTGAGATCGCCGCCCGTAAACGCTCGTTCGCCACGGCCTGTCCTTCCGTCCGGACCTCCAGGGACGTTTTTGACGGTAGCTCAGACGTCCCCAAACGTCCATACGGGCGGTGATGCGTCCACCCTCTCTCGCGGTCTCCTGATTCCACCGACGGGATGTCGGTCAACCCCTCACTTCACCAGGAGATAAGACGATGCGTCAGATTCCCGTAGACACCTCCAACGCCACCGTGATGGTTGCCAAGGCCCCGCAGCCCAAGGTGAAGGACCGCCGGACCGGTGAGATCGCCACCGACAAGGACGGCGTCACCCTGATGGTCGTGGAGGTCATGTTCTCCACGCCCGACGAAGTCGAAATCCTCAAGCTCACCGTCCCCCAGTCCGGCGTCTCCGAGGACCTGACCATGGGCACCCCGGTCGTCCTGACGGGTCTGGTCGCTTCGGCGTGGGAGAACGAGTTCAACGGCCAGAGGCGGCACGGGATCGCCTTCCGCGCGGTCGCGGTGACTTCGCTGGCCGCTGCGGGCTCGGCCTCGAAGGCGGCCTGAGCCGTGGCCTGGCTGCTCGTCGCCCTGGTGCTGGTCGTCGCCACCGCGGGTCTCCTGCGGTGGCGGCGCCCCGCCTGGTACTGGTTGACCTTCGGGGTTACCCTCGCCGTGCTGCGGGTTCTAATCCGGTACGGCTCGGTCATGGACGCCTGCGGCCTGACGGTTCCGGCTCCTCGCTGGCGCTTGGCCCTGGCCCGGATGACCAACCGGCCCATTCCCCGGCCTCGTGCCCCACGCATCCTGCGCGTGCGAGGGACCCGGACGGGCTTGGTGCTGCGGCTCAAGCTGCGCCCCGGCCAGGACGCCTTCGACGTGGCCGCCTCGTGCGACCGGCTGCGGCACTCGTTCGCCATGTACGGCGTCACCTCCCGTGAGCTGCGCTCGGGCATTGTGGAGCTGCGGATGACCGGCTACGACGTGCTCAAGCGGGTGCAGATGCCCGCCCGGCTCGACACCCGGCCGATGCGGGTCCCGGTCGCCCTGCGCGAGGACGGGGCCGTGCACTACCGCGACTACCGGGCCGTTCCTCACGCTCTCACCCTCGGCGCTACGGAGTCCGGCAAGTCCGTCTACCAGCGCAACCTCGTCGCCGCGCTCGCGCCGCAACGGGTCGCCCTGGTCGGGATCGACTGCAAGCAGGGCGTGGAGCTGTTCCCGCTGGCCCGCCGGTTCTCGGCGCTCGCCGACAACCCCGACACCGCCGCCGAACTCCTCGACGCGCTGGTGGCCCACATGGAGGACGTGTATCAGCTCATCCGGGCCGAACAGCGGATTACCGCCGACGTGCCGGATGCGGAGATCGCCGCCGACATCTGGGACCTGCGCGAGGACCTGCGGCCGGTGCCGATCGTGGTCCTGGTCGACGAGGTCGCCGAACTCGCCCTGTTCGCCAACAAGGAGGAGGAGAAGCGGCGGGACCGGATCATCACCGCTCTGGCACGCCTCGCCCAGCTCGGCCGCGCGGCCGGCATCTACCTGGAGATCTGTGGGCAGCGCTTCGGTTCCGAACTCGGCAAGGGCATCACCATGCTCCGCGCCCAGCTCACCGGCCGCACCGCGCACCGTGTCAACGACGAGTCCTCGGCGAACATGGCTTTCGGCGACATCGCCCCGGACGCTGTCATCGCCGCGATCCAGATCCCCACTGACATGCCCGGCGTCGCTATCACCGGCGACTCGACCGGCGGCTGGGCTCGCATCCGCGCCCCGCACACCTCGCTGCGACAGGCCGTGAACATCTGCAACCGGCACGCCGACCTGGTCCCGGACATACCCGCCCTGGCCCCCTTCCGGCCTGCGCTCGGCACTCTCGCCCCGGTTCCGGCCCCGGCTGTCGAGTCTGCCCCGACCGCCGCCTGACCCCACACGTCTGCCTCGGTCGGCGCGACCGCTTCGCGTCAGGTCCCTATTCCCGCCATGCCAGAAACCGGAGGTGAACCGTGGACATCCGCGAGGACTTCAACCGCACGGTGCAGCTGCTCAGCGCCCTGGCCCTGTACGCCCACACCCTCGGCGCCGACCCCGCTTTCGTCGACGCTATCGGCCCTTCTCTCGCCGTCTCCTTGCCCGAGCCGCCGCCGGGCGTCTTCCCGCCCGGCTATGACCCCACCGACGGCCCCCAGTACCCCGGCGGGCAGTCCTGATGGCTCGCCCCACCTTCCGCGTGGACGCCGTGCTGGTGCAGGCGGTCATTGCCGGGGCGTTGTCCTTCGCCCACTTGCACGATCTGGCCGCCGCTGCCGGGCAGGACGGCTGGAAGGCCTGGGCCTATCCGGTCTCGGTGGACCTGCTGCTGGTCGCCGCCTGGCGTCGGCTGCGCACGGACGGGCCGTCCCGGTTGGCCTGGTGCTGGTTCCTGATCGCCCTGGTCGCCTCGCTCGGCGCCAACGTCGCCACCGCCGGACTCCTCGACCTCGGCGACGTCCCAGCCTGGCTGCGCATCCTCGTC
>NZ_MUND01000761.1 GCF_002154375.1 Streptomyces glaucescens
GCGTCGGCACGCCCTCGGACTTACGGGACGCAACCGAGGCGCCCGGCGCTACGCCTTCCCGCTCGCCCCGCGCGGCCGAGACGTCCGGAGACGCCCTGTCGGGCTTGCGCGGCGCACCCGAGACGTCCGGAGACCCATCCGCCGGCCTCCGCACCGCGACCGGGCCGCCCGGCGACAGTTCCTCCGACTCCCGCCGCACCACGGACGAACCGGGCGCCGACAGCCCCTCAGGCCTGCGCGCGACGGACGCACTCCGCACCGGCACGTCTTCCGGTCCTCGCGTCACCGCTTGGCTCTCCGCCGGCACCCCCTCGTGCTCCCGGGCCTCAGCGGGCCCGCGCGCGGCCACGCCCTGCTCGCCCCGGACTGTCACATCCGCTGCGCCCGGCGCCTCCTCCGGCTTCCGCGTGTCCGGGGAACGCCCCGAGGACACGCGCTTCGGCTTCCGTGCGCCAAGTGACGTGTCCGGTGACGGGCCCACTGCCGCCGGTGGCTCGGCGGCACTGCTCCGCCTCGGCACGCGGGCGGGCCCGGTCCGTTCCCCGACGTGGCTCGGCGCAGAACCGGGACCGGGAGGCGCGGAGGCCGAGCCGCTCGGCGCCGGACGAGTGGAGGCGGAGACGGAGGCGGCCTCGGGCAAGGGATCCGAGCGCCCCGCCGACGCCCCGCCCCCCGGCGCAGCGGAGGACCCGGACAGTACTCTCGGGCGACCGGTCGACGCGGTCGACGCGGTCGACGCGTCTTCAGAGGGCCCGAGACCGACTTCGGCTCCGGCCCCGCCGGGCGACACACCGGCCGAAGCCTCAGGCATGCCCGCCGATCCACCCGGCGACGAACCGTCGGAAGGGCCGACGACCACCCCCGGTCCACCCGCCTCGGAGCCGATCGCCTCCGTCCCCCTCCCTTCCGAGCCACTCCCCCTCGATCCGCTCACCACCGGATCCGCGTCCTCCGGCCCGTCCACGACCGTCCTCGCCACCGCGCGAGCGCCATCGCTCCCCCTCACAACGGCATCAGCGTCTGCCTCTGCGTGCGCTTCTGCGTCCGCGCGGAGCCGTGAGGGCTCGGCACCCGCCGGGCGTCCACGTGGTGCCGCACGCCGGTCAGGCGGCGGCGTCGGGGGAACCGTGGCAGCTGCGCCGGGGCCGGGACCGGCCGAGGGCGCCGCCTGGCCGTCGAGCGGGACCGACTCAGGCGCGTGCGGGGCCGGGCGGCGGTGGCCGGCCGGACCGACGGCGCCCCCGTCGGCCGTACCGACACGGCGGCCCCGCTCACGAGCATCCCGGGCTTCCGGAGCACGGCGTCCGGAATCGGACCCGACCACCGGCGCCGGTCCCGGTCCCGCACCGGTCACCCGAACCCCCGTGTCCGAGTCCACCGAGTGTTCCCCCCTCCCCGGTGCGTCCGGCGCCGCCTCCACTCCGAGAGGGACGCCTACGGAACGACCCGGTGCCCCTCGGTCCTCCTCGCGCGCCCCGCTCCCCCCACGCACCGGCTCCGGACCGGCGACCGCAGGCACCTCTCGGGCCTCCGCACGAACGGCCTCCAGTGGCTCCTCCCAGTCCTCAGACTCGTCCGTCTCATGCAGCTCAGCGGTATCAGCCAGCTCATCCGGCTCGTCCGGCTCATCCGGCGGGGCCTCAGCACCGGCCCGTTCGCCGCCGCCCGGCAACCGTGGCGCGTCCGGGTCGAAGACGTTGGGTGTCAGCGGCCGGAGCCACGGTGCGGGTGCCCCGAGCAGCCGGGCCACGAAGTCGCTCATCCCGCGCTCGCCTCCAGGTAGAAACGGCGCCGGAGCGGGCCGACCGCCAGCACCTCGGCCTCCGTCCAGCCGTACGCCCGCGCCAGGGCGTGCACTTCGTGCAGCAGCCGGTGCGCGTAGCCGCTCACGTCGGTCCAGAGGTGGTCGGCGATGTCGAGCGGAGCCTGCCAGCGGTGGGCGCACTGGGGGCAGTCGAGGGTGAACAGCGGGTCGGCGCCGGGGTCGAGACCGGGCAGCCGCCGGGCGATGTCCTCCAGGACCTCGTCCGGCAGCTCGTCGGCGGGCGGGCTGACGTGCAGCACGCAGCGCAGCAGCAGGTGCCGGCGGGCCCGGGGAGCGGTGGGGTCGACGGCCTGTACGTCCCGGGCGGTGAGCGCGCGGAAGGTGATGTCCATGCCGTGGGAGGTGAGGGTGGCGACGGCGGGCTCGGTCCGCCCGCCGGGCCCCGGCTCCGCCGTCCGTCCGGCTCCCGGTGCCCGCAGTTCGTCCGTGGAGACGGTGACGTCGAGGCTCTCGCCGCACTCCGGGCAGTCGGTGACACAGGGCAGCAAGTTGCCGAACGCCCCCGAGCGGAGGTGCAGCAGCAGCGCGTTGAGCATGCTGAGCGGCAGGTCGGCGACGTCCTGGCCGGCCGGCGCCGCCATGGAGGCGAGCAGCACGGCCCGGCCGGCCGGCGTGCTGCCGAGACCGCTCTCCCACACGTCGAGGACGTTCGTCTCCGTCAGCGCCCACGGCACGGGTCATCACCCTGCGACATCGGTGAACTGGGGCTCCTCCGGCGGGTTGGTCTTCTCCCGCACCCAGCCGTGGTGCTCGATCCTGATGCGTTCGAAGGCGACTCCGGGGGATCCGGCGTCGAGTTCGGGCAGGCCCTGGTACTCCGACACCCATGCCTCGCGGACGGAGTAGGACAGGACCTGCTGGCCGCCTTCGTCGAAGACGTCGATGATGAGGTCCCGGCGGAAGTCCTTGAGCGAGGTCTCCAGGCCCCCGGAGGAGTTGCGCAGGCTCCAGATGCGGTTGGCCCACTCCTCGAAGGCGGTGTCGACGGTGATCCCGCGTTCCAGGGTGATGGCCTCGTACTCGGTGCGGCCCGGCAGTTTGCGGCTGGTGCCGGGGTCGCCGCCGTCGCGGTGCAGGATGACCTCGGTCGTTCTTCTCAGTCCGCTGACCTTGCTGATTCCCGCGATATGGGCGGTCTCCCCGCTGAACTTCACCTTGAAGCGGAAGTTCTTGAAGGGGTCGCGGCGCGTCACTTCCGGCATCGTCGTCCTCCTAGACCTGGATCTGGCCGGCGAGCTGCTGGATGTGGACGATCACGAACTCGGCGGGTTTCAGCGGGGCGAAGCCGACGTGGATGTTGACGATCCCGCGGTCGATGTCGTTCTGCGGGTTGGTCTCCCTGTCGCACTTGACCAGGTAGGCCTCCTGGGGGGTGCGGCCCTGGAAGGCGCCCGCGCGGAACAGCGAGTTCATGAAGGCGCCGACGTTGAGGCGGATGGACGCCCACAGCGGCTCGTCGTTGGGTTCGAACACCACCCAGTGCGTGCCCCGGAACAGGCTCTCCTCGATGAAGAGCGCGAGGCGGCGCACGGGCAGGTACTTCCATTCGTCGGCGAGCCGGTCGGCTCCGCGCAGGGTGCGCGCTCCCCAGGCGACCGGACCCGCGGCGGGCAGCCGGCGCAGACAGTTGATGCCGAGCGGGTTGAGCCGTCCGATCTCCAGGTCGGTCAGCGGCACTTCGAGGTCACTGACGCCGGTGAGCGAGGCGTCGGTGCCCGCGGGCGCCTTCCAGACTCCGCGCTGGACGTCGGTGCGGGCCAGCACCCCGGCCATCACGCCGGACGGCGGGAAGGCGCGCATCGCGCCCTGCCGCAGGGGGTCCGGGGCGAGCACCTGAGGGTAGTAGACGGCGGCGTTCTTGCCGTCGTTCCCCGCGTCGATGTCCTTGAGGCGGTCGATCACGGCGCCGACGGCGCCGGTTCCGCCGCCGGGCTGCGGGGCGGTCCAGGTCGGCGGCGGATCGACGAGGAGGATGGCGCGCCGGTCGACGCACAGCTTCAGCGCGGCGTCCCGGAGTACCTTCGCGCCGCCGCCGTCGCCCTTGGCCGCCAGTTGCTCGTCGAGCCAGTGCGCGTCGGGCAGGCACAGGATGTTGAAGATGTCCGTCTTCAGCAGCTGGTACAGGCCGGTCTTGTCGTTGGCCTTGCCCTGGTAGACGATCGGGTCGAGGGGGCGTTCGTCCTCGTCGGCTCCGCGGCCCGACTCGGCCGGGGCGTAGTAGGGCGGCGAGCCGCCCGTGGTCCCGTCGAGAGGCAGGGAGAACGGGTCGACTCCGGCAGCCACGTCCGCGTTCTGTGCGGGCACCGTCTCGATGGGGGCGTGCGGGTCGACGCGGACGAGCTGGGAGGTCTCGAGCAGGTCGGCGAGGCTACGCGGGCTGTCGGGACGGACGCTGACGTTGAGGTAGCGCTCCACGGCGCCGGTCTCCACGTCATGGACGGTCAGGTTGAACAGTTCCCGCCGGTCCCGGCCGACGTCGGGCCCTTCGGAGGTGTCGTAGTCCACCCGGGCCCGCAGGTTCCGTCCCCAGCGCCCGGGTGAGGCGGCCACGAGTCCGGGCGGGGCGGGGCGGGCCCGGCCGCCCGTCCGGTCGGCACCCGCTGTCTCTCCCCCGCCCCGGCCACGCTTCTTCTCCTCGGCCGGGGGTGCCGTCTCGGCTGCCTCACCCTCGCCGGCGTTCTCGCCGCCCTCGCCCTCGCGGGCGGGCCCGGTCGCGCCCCGGGCGGGTTCCCTGCCGGGCGGCGTCGTGCCGAGTGGCAGCCGGACGGGCTTGTCGCCCTCCCTCACCACCCGGACGATCTCGGCTTCGCTGCCGCCGTTCAGATAGAACTGGTAGACGGCATAGCTCATGGGGCAGTTAGCCTGCAGTCCGCCGAAGGCGGTCTCGTAGTCGGCCCAGCCCGTGATGTGCACGGGCCGGTCCACCGGGCCGCGCGGCGTGTAGCCGACGAAGGCGGCCACCGAGGTGGGCACGCCCGTGATCGTCCGGACGGAACTCTTGACCTCGTCGATGTAGACGCCCGGATAAGTGACGTTCACCGGCATGCCAGCCTCTTCTCTCCACGCCGAACTGAAGAACTGCTGCTCGCGGTCCGTGATCACCGTAGGCAGACAGTGCGCGGTACGGCGCCCTGGAGAGCGCTGGGGCTGCTTCGATCAGGTGACGGGGGTCGGCTGATCAGACCGGGCGGGGGGCCTCGGGCGCTCAGGCTCCGCCGAGGAAGCTCAGCCGTACCTGCCGGTTCGGGTTGTCCCGGTTGGTGTCCACCAGGCACACCGACTGCCAGGTGCCCAGCTCCAGTCGCCCGTCCAGCACGGGCAGGGTGGCGTGCGGCGGGACGATGGCGGGCAGGACGTGGTCGCGGCCGTGGCCGGGGCTGCCGTGGCGGTGCTGCCAGCGGTCGTCGGCGGGGAGCAGCGTGTGCAGGGCGGTGAGCAGGTCGTCGTCGCTGCCCGCGCCGGTCTCGATGATGGCGATGCCGGCGGTGGCGTGCGGGACGAAGACGTTGAGGAGGCCGTCGCGCCCGGCCGCCGCCTCCCGGAGGAAGGCCTCGCAGTCGCGGGTGAGGTCGACGACGGTCTCCTCGGAGCCGGAGGCGATGTGCAGCACTCGGGTGGTGAACGCATCTGACATGCCCCCATCCTCACCCACCTCGTCCCGGACC
>NZ_MUND01000762.1 GCF_002154375.1 Streptomyces glaucescens
GGTGCTGCGGGAGGCGGGAGCGCGCCGCATCGCGGTGCTCTCCGCGGGCGATCCGTTGCCCGCGGGCGCGCTGGTGGTGCGCGTGGGCACGGAACGGGCGCGCGCCGGCGACCGGCGGGCGCTCCCCGCGGGCGGCTACCGGCTCGTCACCGGCCCGGACGGCGTCACCCTCTCCGGCACGGGCGAGGACGGCCTGTTCCACGCCGTCCAGACGCTGCGGCAGCTGGTGCGGCCCGGCGGCACGATCGCGGGCGTGGAGATCCGCGACTGGCCCGGCACCGCCGTGCGCGGCACCGCGGAGGGCTTCTACGGCACCCCCTGGACGCATCGCCGGCGGCTGGCGCAGCTGGACTTCATGGGCCGCACCAAGCAGAACCGCTACCTGTACGCCCCGGGCGACGACCTGTACCGGCAGGCCCGCTGGCAGGAGCCCTACCCGGCCGCGCGCCGGGCCGAGTTCCGGGAGCTGGCGGAGCGGGCGCGCCGCAACCATGTGACGCTGGGCTGGGCGGTGGCACCGGGCCAGGCGATGTGCTTCGCGTCGGACGCGGACGTACGGGCGCTGGCCCGGAAGCTGGACGCGATGTGGGCGCTGGGCTTCCGGGCGTTCCAGCTCCAGTTCCAGGACGTCAGCTACAGCGAGTGGCACTGCGAGGCGGACGCGGACCGGTTCGGGTCGGGCCCCGAGGCGGCGGCGCGGGCCCACGCGCGCGTGACGAACGCGGTCGCCCGGCACCTGGCGGAGCGTCACCCGGGCGCGGAGGCCCTGACGGTGATGCCGACCGAGTACTACCAGGAGGGCACCACCGCGTACCGCGAGGCGCTGGCGGGCGCGCTGGACCCGGAGGTGGCGGTGGCGTGGACCGGCGTCGGAGTCGTCCCGCGGACCATCACCGGCCGGGAACTGGCCACCGCGCGGGACGTGTTCCGCCACCCGCTGGTCACCATGGACAACTACCCGGTCAACGACTACGCGCCCGGGCGGGTCTTCCTCGGCCCGTACATCGGCCGCGAACCGGCCGTCGCGACCGGCTCGGCGGCGCTCCTCGCCAACGCCATGGAGCAGGCCACGGCGTCCCGCATCCCGCTGTTCACGGCCGCCGACTACGCCTGGAACCCGCGCGCCTACCGCCCCCAGGAGTCCTGGCGGGCCGCGATCGACGACCTGGCGGGCGGCGACGAGGGCCGTGCGGCGGCGCTGACGGCCCTCGCCGGGAACGACGCGTCCTCGGTGCTGGGCGGCGAGGAGTCGGCGTATCTGCGCCCCCTGATGGCGGAGTTCTGGCGCACGCGCGCGGGGAACGGCGAGAACGGCGCGGGCGAGGGGAGCGCGGAGAGCGCCGAGCGGCGGCTGCGGGCCGCGTTCGCGGTGCTGCGCGACACCCCGGACCGGCTGCACGGCACCGCCCTGGCCGGCGAGGTCGCTCCCTGGACCGGACAGCTGGCCCGGTACGGCGAGGCGGGCCTGACCGCGCTGGACATGCTGCGCGCCCAGCGCGCGGGCGACCCGGCGGCGGCCTGGACGGCGTACCGCGCCCTCGGCGGGCTGCGGTCCCGGCTCGCCGCCTCCCGGGTGACGGTCGGCGAAGGGGTGCTCGACCCGTTCCTGGCGCGGGCGCAGCGGGCCTACGAGGCGTGGGCGGGCCTGGACACCGAGCCGGGCGCGCGTCCGGGCGGCCCCGCCGACGGCCGCACGGTGCGTTTCCCGCGCGCCCGCGCGCTGACCGCGGTGACGGTGCTGACGGAGCCGGGCACCGGCGGGACGGTCGAGGCGCGGGTGCCCGGCGGGGGCTGGCGCCCGATCGGCACCCTGGACGCGTCCGGCGCCACGGAGCTGACGGTCCGCCTGCGCGCCGACGCCGTGCGGGTCACCGGCCCGGCGCCGTCGCGCGTACGGCATCTGGTGCCCTGGTACGCCGACACGCCCGCCGCGTCGCTGACGACGGAGCGCGACGAGGTGGACGCGGACCTCGGCGGCACCCTGCGGATCGGGGTGCGGCTGGCCTCCCTGCGGCCGGCGGAGGCGCGCGGGCGGCTCACCGCCGAGGCGCCGAAGGGCATCGCCGTACGGGTCCCGGCGGGTGTCCTGGCCGTCCCGCGCGGGACGTCGGTCCAGGTGCCGGTCCAGGTGCGCGTCCCGCGCGGGGCGCCCGCCCGGTCGTACGGGATCACGCTGGCGTTCGGCGGGGTGACCCGCACGCTCACCGTTCGCGCGGTGCCGCCCACCGGCGGACCGGACCTGGCGCGCACCGGCACCGCGCGGTCCTCCGGTGACGAGACACCCGACTTCCCGGCGTCCGCGGCGAACGACGGCGATCCGGCCACCCGCTGGTCGTCGCCGGTGGAGGACGGCGCCTGGTGGCAGGTGGAGCTGGCGGAGCCGGTCCGGCTGGGGCGGGTGGCGCTGCGCTGGCAGGAGGCGTACGCGTCGGCGTACCGCGTGCAGGTCTCGGCGGACGGCCGCCGCTGGCGCACGGCGGCGACCGTGCGCGACGGCCGCGGTGGCCGCGAGGAACTGCGGATGGACGAGCGGGACGTGCGGTACGTGCGCGTGCAGGGCGACAGGCGGGCGACCCGGTACGGCTATTCGCTGTGGTCGGTGGAGGCGTACGCGGTCCGGGAGGACTGAACCCCCGCGGCCCGGACTGAGCCCCGCGGTGCGCGATCGAGCCTCCACGCGGTGCGCGTCGCGAAGTTTTCCGCGGGTCACTATTCACTCAGTACATGTAGCGAGTGCATACTGATCACCATGAGCACCCGCCACATCCTGCTCGGGCTGCTCGCCGCCGGTCCCAGCCACGGCTACGACCTCAAGCGACGGCACGACGAACGCTTCCCGCAGGCCCGCCCGCTGGCCTACGGGCAGGTGTACACGACCCTGCAACGGCTGGTCCGCGACAGGCTCGCCGAGGTCGACGGCACCGACGCCGACGGCGGCCCCGAGCGCACCCTGTACCGCGCCACCGAGGAGGGTGCCGCCGAACTGGCCCGCTGGTCCGCGGAGATCGCCCCGCCCGCGCCCTTCGTCGCCAATGAGATCTTCGCCAAGGTCGTCGTCGCGATCCTGGCCGGCGGCGACCCCGAGCGCTATCTGCGCGAGCAGCGCGCCGCCCACATGGCGCGGATGCGCGACCTCACCGCGGTGAAGACCGCCCCGGGCGCCGACCTGTCGACGGTCCTGTCCGCCGACTACGCCCTCACCCACCTCGACGCCGACCTGCGCTGGATGACGACCACCGCGGCCCGGCTGACGTCCCTGACCGCGGAGGTAGACCACAGATGACGGCCGACAACAGCACGGCACCGCTGCTCGCGGCCCGCGGCCTGGTCAAGGCGCACGGCAGGACGGAGGCCCTGCGCGGCGTCTCGGTCGAGCTGGCGGCCGGCGAGATCCTCGCGGTGACCGGCCCGAGCGGCAGCGGCAAGTCCACCTTGCTCCACTGCCTGGCCGGGATCGTCCGGCCCGACCGGGGCGCGATCACCTACGGCGGCGAGCGCATCGACCAGCTGCCCGAGGCCCGGCTGAGCGAGCTGCGGCGCACCGAGTTCGGTGTGGTCTTCCAGTTCGGGCAGCTGATCCCGGAGCTGACCGCGCTCGACAACGTCGCGCTGCCGCTGCTGCTGGCCGGGCGAGGCCGCACGGAGGCGCGGGCGTCGGCCGGGGAGTGGCTGGAGCGGTTCGGGGTGCGCGGGCAGCAGGAGCTGCGGCCCGGTGAGCTGAGCGGCGGTCAGGCGCAACGGGTCGCGCTGGCCCGGGCCCTGGTGACCGGCCCGGAGGTGGTCTTCGCCGACGAGCCGACGGGCGCCCTGGACTCGCTCGCCGGGGAGCAGGTGATGACCGCGCTGGCGCACGCCGCCCGCGAGTCCGGCACCTCCGTCCTGCTGATCACGCACGACGCGCGGATCGCGGCGTACGCCGACCGCGAGGTGATCCTGCGCGACGGCGCGGAGGTCGCCGAGGGCGCGGACGCGGTGGAGGTGTCCCGGTGAGGAACGATCTGCGGCTGGCCCGGCTGCTGGTGGCCGGCTCCGACCGGCGCGAGTGGTGGCGGATCACCCTGACCGCGATCGGCGCGCTGCTGGCGACCGGGTTCGCGCTGGCCGCCGTGGTCCTGGGAGCGCTGCGCGGCCACCACCCGCTCGGCATCGCCCACGGGCTGTTCGACAACCCGGGTGAGCGGCAGGGCGTGGTGATCAGCCTGCTGCTTCTGCTGGTGCCGGTGTTCGGGTTTCTCGGGCAGTGCGCCCGGATCGGCGCGGTGCACCGGGACCGGCGGCTGGCCGGGCTGCGGCTCGCGGGCGCCACACCCGCGCAGGTGCGGCGGATCGCGGCGGTCGAGGCCGGCCTGACCTGTCTCGCCGGCTCGGCGGTCGCCACCGTCTTCTCGGTGCTGCTGCTGGTGCTGAACTGGAGCGTTCCCTCGGGCTACGCCTGGGCCGGGATCGCCGTCGTGGCGCTCGGGGTGCCGGTGGCGGGCATGCTGGTGAGCGTGCTGGCGCTGCGCCGGGTGGTGGCCTCGCCGCTGGGCTGGGTGCGCCGAGTCCGGCCGCAGACCCGGCCGGGGCCGCTGTTCCTGGTGGCGCTGGTGCTGTTCACCGGGGTGGCCGCTGTGGCGTACGTCTCGATGGCGGACCACCGCGGCCGGGGCGCCGTGCTGTCCGGCCCGCTGCTGGTGTTCGCGGTGCTGCTGGTGACCGGGGCGGCCGCGCTGTGGCTGGTCGGCGCCACCGCCAGGCTCACCGGGCGGCTGCTGGCGGCCCGCACCGGCCGTCCGGCCGTGCTGATCGCGGCGGAGCGGCTGCGCGACGACCCGTGGGCGGCGGCCCGCACCCATGCGGCCGTGCTGCTGGTGACCGCGGTCGCGACGGCGTTCGCGGGCATCCGGCAGGTGCTGCTGGAGGTGCTCGACTCGCAGAAGCACCTGGGCGCGTCCCGCGCCTTCTACACCACCGGCATCGACCTGACGGCCGTCGCGATCGGCGTCGCCCTGGTGATCACCCTCTCGGGGCTGGCCGTCGGCACCGCCGAGTCGCTGGCCACCCGCCGCCGCGGGCTGGCCGCGCAGGTGGCGGCCGGGGTGCCGCGGGCGGTGCTGGGCCGGGCGCTGCTGCTGGAGACCGCTCTGCCCCTGGCGCCCGCGGTGCTGCTCGCGGGCCTCGGCGGGATGGCGGTCGGCACCGGCTACGCGGCGCTCACCGACGACGGCGGCAGCCGGTCGGTGCCCTGGGCGGCGCTGCTGGTCCCGCTCGCCGTCTACGCGGCCTGCCTGCTGGCCGCGGCGACCTCGCTGCCGCTGCTGCGCCGCTCGGTGCGGCCCGGGGAGCTGCGTTACGCCTGACGCGGGCAGGCCGACGGGACCGGGGTGGACGGGGGTCGCCCCGGTCCCGTCGGCAGCGCCTGCGCGCCGCCTGCACGCCCACGCGCCGGTCCGCCTGTGCGCCCCATGCGCCTGTGCGAAAGCCCGGACCGTCAGGCGGAGATGCCGTCGATCCGGGCGAGGGCGTCGTCCGCGCCGAACGGCCGCAGGTACGGCAGCCAGCGCGGATCCCGGTGGCCGGTCCCGATGATGCGCCAGGCCAGACCGGTGGGCGGGGCGGGTTTGTGGCGCAGCCGCCAGCCGATCTCACCGAGGTGGCGGTCGGCCTTCACGTGGTTGCAGCGGCGGCAGGACGCCACCACGTTGTCCCAGACGTGCTTGCCCCCGCGCGAGCGCGGGATGACGTGGTCGACGCTGGTTGCGACGCCACCGCAGTACATGCACCGGCCCCCGTCGCGGGCGAACAGCGCCCGGCGGGTCAGAGGAACGGGCCCCCGGTAGGGAACCCGCACGAATCGCTTCAGCCGGACCACGCTGGGTGCGGGGACTGTGACGGTTGCGCTGTGCAGATGGGCGCCGGACTCCTCGAGGCAGACGGCCTTGTTCTCGAGGACGAGGACGAGCGCGCGGCGGAGCGGTACGACGCCGAGGGGCTCGTACGACGCGTTGAGGACCAGGACATGCGGCACGGATGCCTCCTTGTACGCCGGCGGCGCGTGGCTCGCGCCGGGACGATCTGCAGTCAGTCTCCCCTCATGCCTGGTGAACGCGCCACCATGTCCCGGTAACGGGCTGGGAGTGTTTTCGACCACATCTGATTCATCCCCCAGGCCGGGACCTGTTCAAGCCCAGGTGAGTCCGGTCTCTCCTCCACGAACCGGGCGGGTGCGCACACAATGCCCCGTTAGTGTGGTGGTTCTGCCCGTCCGGTGACCTTTCCGTGACCCGAACCACCCGTGACCCGAACGACTCCGCCGGAGGCAGACCGCTGCACCTGGAGGTATCCGCCGTGTCCCTGTCCGCCGCCCTACCGGCCGCCGGCCCCTCGCCGTCGCCGTCCCCCTCGCAGACGACGGCCCCGACGGTGCCCACGCTCCAGGACGCCCAGGAGAGTGCGAGCAACGCCGCCGGCTGGGTCGAGGAGAACTGGTCCACGTGGCTCGCGATCGGCTTGCAGGTGCTGCTGATCGCGGTGATCGCGGTGGTGCTGAGAATGGCCGTGCGGCGGGCGATCACCAAGCTGATAGACCGGATGAACCGCACCGCGCAGGCGGTGGACGGCACCGCGATCGGCGGCCTGCTGGTGAACGTCGAGCGCCGCCGGCAGCGGTCGCAGGCGATCGGCTCGGTGCTGCGCTCGGTGGCGAGCTTCGTGATCCTCGGCACCGCGGCCCTGATGATCCTCGGCACCTTCCAGATCAACCTCGCGCCGCTGCTGGCGTCGGCGGGTGTCGCGGGTGTGGCGATCGGTTTCGGCGCCCGGAACCTGGTCACGGACTTCCTGTCCGGCGTGTTCATGATCCTGGAGGACCAGTACGGCGTCGGCGACCAGATCGACGTGGGCGTGGCCTCCGGCGAGGTCGTCGAGGTGGGCCTGCGGGTGACCAAGCTGCGCGGCGACAACGGCGAGATCTGGTACGTCCGCAACGGCGAGGTCAAGCGGGTCGGCAACCTCTCCCAGGGCTGGGCCACCGCGGGCGTCGACGTCACCGTCCGCCCCTCGGAGGACCTCGACCACGTCAAGGCGGTCCTCGCCCAGGTCGGCGACACGATGGGCAAGGAAGAGCCCTGGAACGAGATGCTGTGGGGCCCGGTGGAGATCCTGGGCCTGGACAGCCTGCTGCTGGACTCCATGGTCGTGCGGCTGACGGCGAAGACCATGCCGGGCAAGTCCCTCACCATCGAGCGCGAGCTGCGCTGGCGGATCAAGCGGGCCTTCGACGCGGAGGGCATCCGGATCGTCGGCGGCCTGCCGGCCCAGCCCGACGGGGAGGCGGAGAGCGACCCGACGGCGGGCATGGCGCCCCCGTCGGCGTACGCCAGCACGACGTCCCCGCAGTCGGCGGCGGCGTCCCCGCTGACCCCGCCGAGCACGACGAAGTAGCCGTATCGCGGAGGCAGCCGTCCCGCACCCCGAGGGCCCCTTGCGAGGGGCCCTTTCTCTTGAACGGCCCCTTCTCTTGACGGCCCGTTCCGGGCGGGACTAGCTTCCCTCCAGACCGGACAGGAAACCTTCCTAACAATACGGTTCGGCCGGACAGGGAGACCGATGGCAGGCACCCCGCGCGTCCTGCGCGCCATGAACGACCGCGCCGCCCTGGACCTCCTCCTGGAGCACGGCACCCTCTCCCGTACCCGCATCGGCAAGCTCACCGGCCTGTCCAAGCCCACCGCCTCCCAGCTCCTCGCCCGCCTGGAGGCCGCCGGACTCGTCCTCGCGACCGGCACCAGCGAGGGCCGCCCCGGCCCCAACGCCCAGCTCTACGCGCTCAACCCGGCCGCCGCCCACGCCGCCGGCCTCGACGTCACCCCCGAGCGCATCCGCGCCGCCGTCGCCGACATCACCGGCCGCACCGTCGGCACGTACGAGGTCCCCACCCCCGGAAGGCGCGCGGACCGGCCCGTCGTGCGGCAGGTCACCGACGCCCTCGACGGCGCCGTGAAGGCCGCCGGGCTCACCCGCGACGACATCCACCGGCTGGTGATCGGCACCCCCGGCGCCTTCGACCCGAACACCGGCCGCCTGCGGTACGCCTCCCACCTGCCGGGCTGGCACTCCCCCACGCTGCTCGGCGAACTCGCCGCCGCGCTGCCGATGCCGGTCGAGTACGAGAACGACGTCAACCTCGTCGCCGTCGCCGAGCAGCGCCTCGGCGCCGCCCGCGACCACGAGGACTTCGTCCTGCTGTGGAACCAGGAAGGGCTCGGCGCCGCCCTCGTCCTCGGCGGCCGGCTGCACCGCGGCTGGACCGGCGGCGCCGAGCCCTTCCTGGTTCCACAGCAGGACGAAGTCCTCGTGGTCGCGGGCGGCGCCGAGGCGCTGCTCGGCGA
>NZ_MUND01000763.1 GCF_002154375.1 Streptomyces glaucescens
GACGGCACCGAGCTGCACCCCGGCCTGAACGTCGCCGCGTTCGCCGAGGAGACCGTGGTGGGGGCGAACTGCGTGCTGCCCGCCCCGGACGGTGTGCCGCTCGCGGACGCGGCCCTGCTCGGCTGCGCCGTGCTCACCGGCTACGGCGCCGTCCACCATGCGGCGCGGGTCCGCGAGGGCGAGACGGTCGCCGTGTTCGGTGTCGGCGGGGTGGGCCTCGCCGCCCTCCAGGCCGCCCGGATCGCGGGCGCGTCGAAGATCGTCGCGGTGGACGTCTCCGCGGAGAAGGAGGAGCTGGCGCGGACGGCGGGCGCCACCGACTACGTCATCGCCTCCGAGAACACCCCGCGCGAGATCCGCGCCCTCACCGGCAAGCAGGGCGTCGACGTGGCCGTGGAGTGCGTGGGCCGGGCCGTCACCATCCGCGCCGCCTGGGAGTCCACCCGGCGCGGCGGCCGGACCACGGTCGTCGGCATCGGCGGCAAGGACCAGCAGGTCACCTTCAACGCCCTGGAGATCTTCCACTGGGGCCGCACCCTCTCCGGGTGCGTCTACGGCAACAGCGATCCGGCGCGCGACCTGCCGGTGCTCGCCGGACACGTCCGTGAGGGCCGTCTGGACCTGGGCGCGCTGGTGACCGAGCGGATCGCCCTGGACGGCATCCCGGCGGCGTTCGAGAACATGCTGGCGGGCAAGGGCGGCCGGGCGCTGGTCGTCTTCTGACGTCGCGGCCGATGCGCGCCGAGCACACGGGACCCGGGGACACCCCCGGGTCCC
>NZ_MUND01000764.1 GCF_002154375.1 Streptomyces glaucescens
GCGCGGGCGCGCGCCGCCTCTGCGGCGCGGCCTGCCTCCTGTCTCCGCCCCGGCTGGCCGCGCCCGGCGGCGCGCTGCGTGCATGCGGGCTGAGGCAGGAAACCCTCTGTGGCTGGGGTGGTCGGCTCCACGGCTTTAGAGGCCGTTCTCTTTCCGAACCTCGTGTGGCATCTTCGCTGGTCAGGCATGAAGGAGCCGCTGTCGCGGGAGCCTCGGTTTGTTGCCGGGCGAGGTGTCGTGGAGGTGTCGGATGCCGTCGATGCGGGCGGTTCTGGAAACGCGGCAGAAGACCGCAGCCGCGCAGGTGAAGCAACTCGAAGCCGAGCTGGAACGGGTGCGGGCGGCTCTGGCGGACGCCGAGGAGGTGCACCGGCGCCGGGTGATCGGCCTGGAGCAGTACTTGGAGGCGCTGGCCGAGGAGAACGCACCCGCCGACGTGGTCGGTGAGGTGTCGCGAAAGAAGCCGGTCGGACCGCGCCGGGCGGTGCCCCACCGGCGACACGCCACCGAGGTGAAAGAACTGTCACCGGACTATCAGGCGTTGATGACCGCCGCGGTCGATGCGGGAGGCGACGGGCTCGGTGCCCGACGGGCAGCGGTGGTGCTGGGCTGGGACAGCGCGTCCGCCTCCCGCGTCGAAGGCGCGAGGGCCCGGCTGAAGCGGCTGGTGGAACGAGGCTGGCTAGTGGAGCAGAAACCGGGCAGGTTCACGCTGCCTCCCCAGATGTCGGAGCACGACGCTGCTGGCGGTGGGCGGCCAGGCGGCGGCTCATGAGCATGGTCATCGACCAGCAGATGACGGCTTCACTGGTGTCGGTGCGCCGCTCGTAGTCACGGACCAGGCGCCGGCTGCGCAGGCACCAGGCGAAAGACCGTTCCACGACCCAGCGGCGGGGCAGCGCCTGGAAGCCGCTGATGTCGTCGCTGCGGCGGACGATGTCGAGAACGACGCCGAGCTGTGCCGCACTCCAGTCGACGAGGTGGCCGGTGTAGCCGCCATCGGCCCAGACCCGTGTCAGCCGTCCGAAGCGGTCCCTGGCCGCCGTCAGCAGGAGGCGTGCGGCATCCCGGTCGGTGGTCGACGCCGGCGTGACCAGCACGGCCAGCAGCAGACCGAGCGTGTCGGTGAGCAAGTGTCGCTTGCGTCCGTTGATCTTCTTCCCGGCGTCGAAGCCCCGCGCGGCCAGGGCGACGGTGGCGTCCGCCTTCACCGACTGCGAGTCGATGACCGCCGCACTCGGCTCCTGGTCACGGCCCTCGGAATCGCGGACGGCCTCGCGCAGCCGGTCGTGCAGCTCGGCCACGAGTCCCGCATCCCGCCAGCGGGCGAAGAAGGCGTACACCCGTGGCCAGGGCGGGAAGTCGGCGGGCATCGCCCGCCACTTGATGCCGTTGTCGACGAGGTACCGCACCGCGTCGAACATCTGCCGGTGGCAGTAGCCCTCCGGCCGCCCGCCCCGACCTGCCAGCCATCCCGGCACCGGCAGCAGGTCCCGCACCAGGATCCACTCGGCATCGCTCATGTCCGAGCCGTACCGGGGCCGACGCCCCGGCCGGTCGGCCGCGTTCCCGAACCTGTGGGCGAGACAGTCACACCCAGGAGTGGACGGACTGGACCCGGCAACCGTGACCACGCGACACTTCGACAACAGGGCCTCTTGCTCCTCGCTGGACTCGACATCCGCGAGCTACCAAGAGGCCCTTCTTCCATGCATCGGCACCGGCCGACTCACCCGAACCAGGCTCCTGTTCGAACCCCACCCGGCCACCCGAGCGGATAGAGAACAGCCAGTTAGGCAGCCA
>NZ_MUND01000765.1 GCF_002154375.1 Streptomyces glaucescens
CGACGTGCCCCAGGCGCGCCGCACGGCCCCGCCCCGGCCGAAGACCCAGCAGGTCCACAGACCTCTCGCCTGCCTCACCGGAGGCAAGCGCCGCCCGGTGCCCGCCAGGGGGTGTCGTCACACTCCCGTCGTCGTCCGCAGGACGGCTTTGCGGCGTCCGGTGCATGCTCTCGGCGCGCCGGGCGGAAGTCCGCGCACTGGGCGTACTCGGGCTTTCGTCCGGTGCGGCGAGAGTACGTGCCGGGCGTCGCGGGGCAGACGGGAGTCTGACGACACCCCCTAGCGGTACGGCGGTTCGCGCCTGCCGTGACCTCGCCGCCGGGACAGGACCAGGGTGCGGCGCTGCCGATCGATCCGGGTGACGAAGACCGTGACCTCGTCACCGACCCGCACGGCCTCGGACGGATCGCCCACGGGCGGCGACGCCAGATCTCGCACATGGACCAGTCCCTCGATGCCGTCGGCGACCTCGACGAAGACGCCGAACGGAATCAACCCGGTGACCCGTCCCCGCAGTTCGTCACCCACCGAGACGCCCTCGGCGAAGGCCTGGAACGGATCGGGGCGCGTCGCCCGCAAGGACAGTCTGGCCTCCAGGTTCCACGTGTCGAACATGAGGAACTCGCAGGAGACCCGCTCTCCGACCCGCACGACGTCGGAAGCCGTCTCGACGCGCCGCCAGGACAGATCCGGGACGGTGATGAACCCGACACCCGGGAAGAGCGGGTGGCCGGGCCCGTCGTCCAGCGACACGAACACACCGAACCGTTCGATCGCCGCGACGGTGCCGGAAAGAAGCTCGCCGCAGCGCAGTGATTCCAGGAACGCCCACAGTTCGGGGCTCTCGGAGGGGCCGTCCATGTGGCACAGCCTCGCATGTCCGGGGACAGGCACTGCTCGCCGGGAGCCGGGAGCCGGGAGCCGGGAGCCGGGAGCCGGGAGCCGGGGG
>NZ_MUND01000766.1 GCF_002154375.1 Streptomyces glaucescens
TTCGTCCGGTGCGGCGAGAGTACGTGCCGGGCGTCGCGGGGCAGACGGGAGTCTGACGACACCCCCTAGCCCCCGTTCCCCGGCGTCCGGCCGGCGTCCGGATACCTCACCCTTGTCAGCCGCGGGCAGTACGGTGTCCACCATGCGCCCCGACACGCCCGCCGAAAACGTCGACCACCACGCCGAAGCGGCCCGCCTGGANNCCTGCTCCTCCGCGCCGCGGCCCACCGGGAGCTGGCCGGCGACCGCCCCGCGGCCACCGCGCTCTACGACCGCCTGCTCGCCCACCCGGCCGACCTGGACAACCCCCACCTGATCCGCGCCCTCAAGGCCGCCAACCTGTGGGAGTACGGCCACGAGGCCGAGGCCCGCGCGATCATCGAGGGCATCCGGGTGGCCGCCCCCCGGGACCCGGCCCCCTGGGTGATCATCGCGGAGGCCCTGGAGTCCCACGACGAGCTGGGGACGGCGCAGGAAGCCCTGACCGAGGCCGCGACCTTGCTGCTCCCGCCGGGCACGGCCCCCTCCCCCTCCGTGCGCCCCGTCCTCGTCGCCCGCCACCGCATCCGCCGCATGGAGAACCTCCCCCACGACGACTGGGACACCCAGGCGGACACCCTCCACTCCCTCCCCGTCTCCCTGGACGAACTGCACGACCCGAAGCGGGTGTGGTCCCTGGGCTCGGAGAACCCGGCGGAACTGAGGGCGGAGATCTCCCGCCTCCAGGCGGAACTCGGCGCGTACCGGGAAGCCCTCTCCCGCCCGTTCCCCGTGGCGATGCTCCACTGGCCGGCGGACGAGCTGTCGGAACTCGTGCGCGAGTATCCGGGGCTCGCCGCGGAGTACCCCTCCCACGAGGAGCACCTCGCCGCCATAGAGTCCGCCCTCCGCGAGCTCTCCGCCTCCGGCACCTCCAACCTCGGCATCGTCCGCGGCACGGTCCCCTCCTACGAGGCCTTCGCCGCTTCGGAGGGCGCGTCCCCGGCGGACCCGACCCTCCTGCCCCAGTACGCGACGACGCTGGCTGCGCGGGGGCGGGCAGTTGCCTGGCCGCCGGAGCGGGGGGATGGGTGCTGGTGTGGGTC
>NZ_MUND01000767.1 GCF_002154375.1 Streptomyces glaucescens
GCCGACGACCAGGACCACGGCACCGCCGCCGGCGGCGGTGCCGTGGTCCTGGTCGTCGGCGCGGTCCTGGTCTCGATGCTCCTCGCGGTCGCCGTCACCGGCGTCTCCGTCGCCGTGGTCGCGATCGTGCTCCGCCTCCTCGTCAAGGACCTCCAGAAGGAGCGGTGACCCACATGGACACGCACGTGATCGCCGCCGGATTACCGGCCCTGGGCTGGGCCCTGCACAGCGGCCTGCTGGTGCGCCGCATCTCGACCGCCCGCCGCGACCCCCTGACCGGCCTGCACACCCGCGCCGGATGGACCGCCCGCGCCGAACACCTGCTGGCCAGGCACCCCAACGCCCTCGTGGTCCTGGTCGACCTCGACGACTTCAAGGCCATCAACGACACCCACGGTCACGCCTCCGGAGACGCCGTCCTCACCGCGACGGCCGGCCGCCTCGCCGCCTGGTGCGGACGCCACGGACTCGCCGCCCGCCTCGGCGGAGACGAATTCGCGGCCGTCGTCACCGACCCAGCCCGCACCCCCGGCCTGGACGCCCTCCAGGCCGCCCTGGACCAGCCCGTCGAGCACAACGGCCGTGTCCTGCCGGTCTCGGCCTCGGTCGGCCCCTGCCACCGGAGCCACCTGCCAGTCCCGGCCCTGACCGACGCCCTGTCCGCCGCCGATGCCGCGATGTACGCGGCCAAGGGCCACGGCAGGCGCAACACACGCTAAGCGGCCCCCGGAGCGGCCTCGGTCGCCAAACTTCGTCCGCTCCGGGCGCCTGACCCCTTCCACATCCAACGGACCCGAAAGGGAGCCCCATCATGCCCCAGCACACTCCGACCCGGCGGATCTGCCGCGACTGCGACGGCTTCGCCACCGCCGCCATCACCACCGGCACCCGCCACCCGGACGGCACCCGAGCCACCCTCCGCGTCACCTGCTCCAGCTGCAAGGGCACCGGCACCACCCGCCGCGTGCGGGCCCAGGAGGTGACCGTCTGATGCCCCTCAACTGGAGCCGCGGAGTCGACCGCATCCACTACGACGGGATCGACGGCGATTACGACCGCGCGAAGAAGACCGCCAAGGCACACGAACTCCACGACGGCCAGCGGAACACGAAGCCGTCCCGTCCCGGCCGCACGGAACTTTCCGGGCCGACCAACAACGACGTCAACACGCCCAAGAAGCGACGCTGGGGCCGGTGATCAAGTGACCGACACCGCCACCATGGCGGGCCTGGACCCGGCCACCCTCGCCGACGTGCTGAGGCTGGCCGGGTCCACCGGCTTCGACCGCATCCAAGACCAGATCCGCCGCACCGGCGGCTGCTCCGACCCGATCCACCTGCAAGGCTCCGTCGTCGTCCGCGACAAGGAGACCCGGCACGTCCTGCACCGCTACTCCACCGACACCGAGCCCGGCGGACGGCTCCGTATCGCCTGCGGCAACCGCCGCGCCTCCCGCTGCCCGGCCTGCGCCTGGACCTACGCGGGCGACACCTACCACCTCATCCGCGCCGGCCTC
>NZ_MUND01000768.1 GCF_002154375.1 Streptomyces glaucescens
GCTGGGCGAACTGTTCACCGCGGTGGAGGCCGTTGTGGTCGGTGTGAGTGGCCATCTGCTGGAGGACGGTGCGGGTGTCGCGCGGGTCGATGACGCCGTCGTCGTAGAGCCGTCCGGACAGGAACATCGGCAGCGACTCGGACTCGATCTGCTGCTCCACCATGGCGCGCAGGGCGGCGTCCGCGTCGTCGTCGTACGGCTGCCCCTTGGCGGCGGCGGACTGCCGGGCGACGATCGACAGGACGCCCGCGAGCTGCTGCGGGCCCATGACGGCCGACTTGGCGCTGGGCCAGGCGAACAGGAAGCGCGGGTCGTAGGCGCGTCCGCACATGCCGTAGTGCCCGGCGCCGTAGGAGGCGCCCATCAGCACGGACAGGTGCGGGACCCGCGAGTTGCTCACCGCGTTGATCATCATCGCGCCGTGCTTGATGATCCCGCCCTGCTCGTAGCGGCCGCCGACCATGTAGCCGGTGGTGTTGTGCAGGAACAGCAGCGGGATGTCGCGCTGGTTGGCGAGCTGGATGAACTGGGCGGCCTTCTGGGACTCCTCGCTGAACAGGACCCCCTGGGCGTTGGCGAGGATGCCGACGGGGTAGCCGTGCAGGCTCGCCCAGCCGGTGGCCAGGCTGGTGCCGTACAGCGGCTTGAACTCGTCGAAGTCGGAGCCGTCGACGAGCCGGGCGATCACCTCGCGCGGGTCGAAGGGGATCTTCAGGTCGCCGGGGACGATGCCCAGCAGCTCCTCCGGGTCGTACTTCGGCGGCTCGGCGGGCCCCGGATCCGGGTACGCCTTGCGGTGGTTGAGCCGGGCGACGACCCGCCGGGCCTGCCGCAGGGCGTCGGGCTCGTCGACGGCGAAGTGGTCGGCGAGGCCGGACACCCGCGCGTGCATCCCGGCACCGCCCAGCGACTCGTCGTCGCTCTCCTCCCCGGTGGCCATCTTCACCAGCGGCGGCCCGCCGAGGAACACCTTCGCGCGCTCCTTGACCATGATCACGTGGTCGGACATGCCGGGCACGTACGCGCCCCCGGCGGTCGAGTTGCCGAAGACGACCGCGATCGTGGGGATCCCGGCGGCGGACAGCCGTGTGAGGTCGCGGAAGATCGCCCCGCCGGGGACGAAGATCTCCTTCTGGGACGGCAGGTCCGCCCCGCCCGACTCCACCAGGCTGATGCAGGGCAGCCGGTTGGCCAGCGCGATGTCGTTCGCGCGGAGCGCCTTCCTCAGCGACCAGGGGTTGCTGGCGCCGCCGCGCACGGTCGGGTCGTTGGCGGTGATCAGGCACTCCACGCCCTCGACGACACCGATGCCGGTGACCAGGGAGGCCCCCACGGCGTACTCGCTCCCCCACGCGGCCAGCGGGGACAGCTCCAGGAACGGCGTGTCCGGGTCGAGCAGCAGCTCGATGCGCTCACGGGCGAGCAGCTTGCCGCGCCGCCGGTGCCGCTCGACGTACTTCTCGCCGCCGCCCGCGAGGGCCTTGGCGTGCTCGGCGTCGAGTGCGGCGAGCTTGGCGAGCATGGCCTCGCGGTTCGCCGCGTAGGCGGGGCCTTGGGTGTCCAGAGCGGACGGAAGAACCGTCACAGCAGGGCCTCCGGGATGTCCAGGTGGCGGGAGCGCAGCCATTCGCCGAGGGCCTTGCCCTGCGGGTCGAAGCGGTGCCGGGCGGCGACCCCGGCGCCGAGGATCCCCTCGACGACGAAGTTCAGGGCGCGCAGGTTCGGGAGGGTGTGGCGTACGACGGTCAGCTCGGCGGTCTCGGGCAGCAGCCGCCGGAGGGCGTCCACGGTGAGGGTGTGGGCCAGCCACCGCCAGGCCTCGTCCGTCCGCGCCCACACCCCGACGTTGGCGTTGCCGCCCTTGTCCCCGCTGCGGGCCCCCACGACGAGACCGAGGGGCGCGCGGCGGGTGGGGCCGGGCGGCAGCGGC
>NZ_MUND01000077.1 GCF_002154375.1 Streptomyces glaucescens
TCCGCCGCGGCGTCGCCGCGGGCCTCCTCACCGCCGGCGTCCTCTTCCTCACCGCCTGCGGCGGCGACGGCACGAGCGGCATGGACCACGGCGGGCACGGCGGCTCCCCGTCGGCGGCCGCGGAAGCCGGGGCCGGAGCGGGAGCCACGACCGGGACGGGCGACTTCAACGACGCCGACGTCGCCTTCGCCCAGCTGATGATCCCGCACCACGAGCAGGCCCTGGAGATGGCCCGGCTCGCCGGCGGCCGTGCCGCAGACCCGGAGATCGAGGAGCTGGCCACGCGGATCGAGCAGGCCCAGGACCCGGAGATCCGGATCATGAAGGGCTGGCTGGAGTCCTGGAAGCAGCCGACGGCCGCGCCGTCCACGCCCGGCATGGAGCACGGGGGTCACGGCGACGGTGACGGCATGATGTCCGACGCTGACATGACGGAACTCGAGGGCCTGGAGGGCAGCGCCTTCGACAAGGCGTTCGCCAAGATGATGATCGAGCACCATGACGGTGCGATCGGCATGGCCCAAAAGGAGCGGCAGAAGGGCGAGAACGCCGATGCCAGGAAGCTGGCCGGCGACATCGTCACCGGCCAGACCGCCGAGGTGCGGCAACTGCGGGACATCCTCGACCGGCTCTGACCGGCCGTGTCCCACCGGCCTGCCCGGGCCCGGCGGCCCGGGCGGGCTTCGGCCCCGCCCGGCCCCGGCGGGCTTCGGCCCGCGCCGGTCAGTCGTGCGGGGCCTTTCCGCTGACGCGGTGGTCGGCGTGGCTGAGGGCTTCCATGACGAGGCGGCGCAGATGGCCGTCGCGCAGGCTGTAGTGGATGTGCCGGCCCTCGCGGCGGAACTCGACCAGCCCGGCGAGCCGCAGCTTGGCCAGGTGCTGGCTGACCGCCGTGCGCGAGGCGGCGCACCGCTCGGTCAGCGAGCCCACGTCCGACTCCCCCTGCGCCAGCAGCCACAGCAGATGGAGCCGGGTGGGGTCGGCGAGCATCGCGAACACCTCGGTTGCCTCCGCCAGGCGCGCGCCGTCCGGAGGGCGCAGATGCGCGTCGTCGAGTGCGGGTGACACGGGCTCGCGAGCAGGCATGCGTACAGCCTAGAGGGGGGCCTGACGGGGGCCTCCGCACGGGCGCGGCGCCCTGAAGGCTCACTTATCATCCTCATAAGGCAGCCTTATGAGCCCATAGACCGGACCCGCGTACCGACTTAGGCTTGCCTTAGCTTAGGCTTCCCGACGAGTCGCTTGTCATCGCTCGAAGGGAACCTGATCATGCCCCGGCCTCTGCGGGTAGCCATTGTCGGAGCCGGCCCCGCCGGGATCTACGCCGCCGACGCCCTGCTCAAGTCCGACGTGGCCGCCGAACCCGGCGTGTCCATCGACCTCTTCGAGCGGATGCCCGCGCCGTTCGGTCTGATCCGCTACGGCGTCGCCCCGGACCACCCCCGGATCAAGGGCATCATCACCGCCCTCCACCAGGTGCTCGACAAGCCGCAGATCCGGCTCTTCGGCAACGTCGACTACGGCACCGACATCAACCTGGACGACCTGCGTTCGTTCTACGACGCGGTCATCTTCTCCACCGGCGCCACGGCCGACCGGGACCTGCCGATCCCGGGCATCGACCTCGACGGCTCCTACGGCGCCGCCGACTTCGTCTCCTGGTACGACGGCCACCCGGACGTGCCGCGCACCTGGCCGCTGGAGGCGGAGAAGGTCGCCGTCCTCGGCGTCGGCAACGTCGCCCTGGACATCGCGCGCATCCTCGCCAAGACGGCCGACGAACTGCTGCCGACCGAGATCCCGCCGAACGTCTACGAGGGGCTGAAGGCCAACAAGGCCCTGGAGGTCCACGTGTTCGGCCGCCGTGGCCCGGCGCAGGCGAAGTTCAGCCCCATGGAGCTGCGCGAGCTGGACCACTCCCCCAACATCGAGGTCATCGTCGACCCCGAGGACATCGACTACGACGCGGGGTCCATCGAGACCCGGCGCGGCAACAAGCAGGCCGACATGGTCGCCAAGACGCTGGAGAACTGGGCGATCCGCGATGTCGGCGACCGCCCGCACAAGCTCTTCCTGCACTTCTTCGAGTCGCCGGTCGAGATCCTCGGCGAGGACGGCAAGGTCGTGGGCCTGCGCACCGAGCGCACCGAGCTGGACGGCACCGGCAACGTCAAGGGCACCGGCACGTTCACCGACTGGGACGTCACCGCGGTCTACCGCGCCGTCGGCTACCTCTCGGACAAGCTGCCGAAGCTGCCCTGGGACATCGACTCGGGCACGGTTCCCGACCAGGGCGGCCGGGTCATCGAGGAGGGCGGCGAGCACCTTCGGTCGGTGTACGTCACCGGCTGGATCCGGCGCGGCCCGGTGGGTCTCATCGGCCACACCAAGGGTGACGCCAACGAGACGGTCGCGAACCTGCTGGACGACTTCGCGAACGGCCGTCTCCAGACGCCCGAGGCCCCCGCGCCCGAGGCCGTGGACACCTTCCTGGCCGAGCGGAACATCCGCTTCACCACCTGGGAGGGCTGGTACAAGCTGGACGCCGCCGAGAAGGCGCTGGGCGAGCCGCAGGGCCGCGAGCGCGTGAAGATCGTCGAGCGCGAGGACATGCTCAAGGCCAGCGGCGCGTAAGCGGGCGGCGGCGACCGGCCGACGACGTCTCACAGAACCCTGACCGAGGGGCCCGGTGGCTGTCCGCCGGGCCCCTTCGCGTGCTCAGACCGCCTCCTGCGCCTCCCGCACGGCCCGCTCGAACAGCTCGTGCAGGGGCACGGGCGGCAGCAGCCGCAGAAAGGGCGCGTACACGTCCTTCCCGGACGCGGACGCCAAGTGGGCGGCCAGCTTGCAACCTTCCAGCGGCAGATGCGGCGCCTTGGCGTCCAGCCACTCGCCGAGCACGAAGGCGGTACGCCCCGCCCGGGCCCGGCGGCCGGCCGTGACCGCGCCCACCGCGACCAGCTCGGCCTGGGCCGCCTGGTGACGAGCCGCCGTCCAGCCGTTCCAGCGGCGGACGGCGGCGTCGGTGGGCCGGGCGAGAGCCAGCAGTTGCAGATACAGGGAGGCGGCGTCCGCGCCGACCCCCAGGGCCCGCGCGGTGCCGGCGACCAGGCCGGGTGCGCTCAGCGCGGGATTCGCCTCGGGTGTAGTCGGTGGTGCCGGTGGGGTCGGTGTAAAGGTCGGCATCACCGCCCGGGGTGTAGGCGAGGGTGGTCCGGGCGCGGCGCCGGCTCGCTCGCACGCCGCTCAGGGCCCCCTCGGGAGTGCGCCCATTGCGTTCCTTTCTCCCCAGCCGTCCCAACCTCGGCGGACCCGCTTCCCGGAACACGTCGGCGACCCGATGATGAGCACGCGCGGGGACCATCACATCGGGGGCGACATGAGGGCTTCACTCGGAACACGTCTCGCGGGCCTCCTCCTCACCGGCTCACTGTCGCTCCTGGCGGCCGCCTGCGCCGACGGCGGCAACGGCTCGTCGAACGGCGGGCAGGGTGGGAACGGTGGGACGAGCGTCGCGGGCGGCGTGTCGGGCGGAGGCGAGGAAGGCGACTCGGAGGGGCCCGAAGGCTCCGGTGGGTCGGGCACGACCGGGGACTCGAACGGCTCGGACAGCGGTGGGAAGGGCACGGGAGGTGCCCTGCCGACGTGGCGGGCGACGGACGACGGCTCCGGGGGGACGTCCGGCGACGGGGAAGGCGAGA
>NZ_MUND01000769.1 GCF_002154375.1 Streptomyces glaucescens
CGACCCCGCCCCCCGGTGGCGAACCACCGCCGCAACCCGGCCGGCCGTGGTGGAAGTCGGTCCCCCGCGTCGCGACGGCCGCCGTGCTGGTGGCCGCGCTGTCGACCGTGGGCGTCCTGGTCACCCGGGGTGACGGCGGCGGCAGCGGGGGCCGTGAGGTCTTCCTGATGGCCGCGGACGAGGAGGGCCCGGACGCCTTCACCCCGTCGACGGCCAACAAGAGCGCCGTGAAGTCGGTGACCCCGTCGCCGACGCAGTCGATCGGGACGAACGAGGTACGGCGCCTGAACGCCGGCCGGGCCGGGGTCTACGGCGGCACCGAGAAGGTCTCCGCCTGCGACGTGGAACGGCAGATCTCCTACCTGCGGGAGAACCCGGCGAAGAGCAAGGCGTTCGGCTCCGTCCTCGGGATCACCCCGTCCGAGGTTCCCGGCTACCTGCGCGGCCTCACCCCCGTCCAGCTGCAATGGGATACCCGCGTCACCAACCACGGCTACCGCGACGGCAAGGCCAACCCCTACCAGGCCATCCTCCAGTCCGGCACGGCGGTGCTCATCAACGACCGGGGCATGCCGCGGGTGCGCTGCGCCTGCGGCATGCCCCGGTCGTTGATGAGCACCTCCCGTCCCTTAT
>NZ_MUND01000770.1:0-4003 GCF_002154375.1 Streptomyces glaucescens
GCATGGGCCAGGCCGGGGTGGGCACATGTGAGGTGGTGGCGGACATGGCCGGTCCGGTTTTCTCTTGGGTGGGCATGACGGCTTACCTGTCTGATGGGATGCGTAACGGGGCCGGGCAGGAGCGGGAGAAAGCGGGAGGCGGGGGAAGCAGGGGCGGGGCGTGCGCCGGAAGGCGGCGCACGCGGAGCGACGGGCCGTGGCAGCGTGCGTGAGGCGGCGCGCGCGAGGCGGCGGGCCGTGGCAGCGGCTCACCGGTGTCGAGGGCCGTGTGTGACCGCCAGGGCACCGCGACTGCCCGGGCGTTGCCCTCGCGCCTGTCGTGACGGCCCGGGCACGGTCCTACCGTGGTGGCGTGACGCCTTCTGCAGCCTCTTCCCGTCCCGGTGCGCCCGGCCTCGACATGCCGGAAGTGACCGTGGCGCCGGGGGACACCGCCACGACCGGTCTCACCGTCCGCAACGACAGCGACATCGTCGAGGCGTACAGCCTGGAGGTCGTCGGGGACTGCGCCCCCTGGACCACCGTGGAACCGGCACGGGTCTCCCTGTATCCCGGCACCTCCGAAACGGTGACGATCCGGCTGACGCCGCCGCGTTCTCCGGAGGTCCGGGCCGGCGAGATGCCCCTCGGAGTGCGGGTCCTGCCGGCCGAGCACCCCGAGTCGGTGAAGGTCCACGAAACGACCGTGCACGTCGGGGAGTTCCACGAGCTGCACACCGAGCTGGTCCCGCGGCGTCGTCGCGGCTGGCTGCGCGGCCGCTACCGGCTGGCCGTCCGCAACCAGGGCAACACGCCGGTTGAGGTGGGCTTCACCGCCGGGCAGGCGGGCGAGGAGCTGGCATTCGCCTTCAGTCCGGCGGAGCGGAAGCTGGAGCCCGGGGAGTCGGCGGAGATCGGCCTGCGTGTCCGCACCGGCAAGCCCGTGTGGTTCGGCGCCCCCGTGGTGTGGCCGTTCACCGTGGACACCGCTGAAACCGGTGACCAGGAGGAGCCCCGACGGGACGAGTCCGCCGTCCGGGTGCCGCTGGACGCCGAGTTCGTGCAGATCCCGATCTTTCCCAGGTGGCTGCTCGTGGTGCTCGCGGCGCTGCTCGCCCTGCTGCTCGCCTGGTTCACGCTGGTCCGGCCGGCGGTGCGCAGCGCCGCCAGGGAAGCCGCCACCGAGGCGGTCCAGCCGCGTCCCACACCCGCCGGGGAGCAGGGGGCGGCAGGGCAGACTCCGGGCACCGGCACCGGCACCGGCACCGGTACCGGCGCAGGCGCGGGCGCGGGTTCGGACACCGCCCCCGGCGGCCAGGGGACGGGCGCACCGTCCGGATCGGGCGACGGCACCTCGGCCGACGACGGCACCTCGATCGGCGGTGGCCGGCAGAGCTCGGAGACCATCGACGTGCAGACGTCCGGCGGGGAGACCAAGACCGGTACCTACCGGGTGCCCGAGGGCAGTGTGTTCGGGGTGACGGACATCGTTGTCGCCAATTTCCAGGGTGATGAAGGACTGCTGACGATCACGTTCGGTGATCGCAAGGTCACCACGATCGCGCTGGAGACCTTCCGCAACCAGGACTACCACTGGGTGACCCCCATCAAGATCCCCGAGAACGACACCGTGACTGTCGAAGTGACCTGCGAGAAGCCCGGTACACCGGCGTCCGGCCGTCAAGCGCAGGGGTGCCATGAGGTCCTGAACGTGAGTGGCGTACTCAGCCGCATCACTCAGTGACTTCAGCCCCACCTCGGAGGCATTGTCGATCGAAATCAGGTGTATCTGCCAAGAGTTGGCTCTCGTTCCGACCGGAAACCACCAACATGGGACCGGAAAGCTACACCTCGGTCCCCGGCTCCGGACAAAAACGATCCACGGCGCCAGCGCGAAGGCCCCGGACCGATCACGGTCCGGGGCCTGTGCCATCCGCTCCCGGCATCACCGGGGCCTGTCGCCGACGACAGGGCCGAGCGGCAGGGCCGATCACGCCCCTCAGGTCCCGCGCCGGGGAGCCTCCAGGCGTTGCACCAGTGCGCGCAGGGCGCGGAGTTCGGCGTCCAGGGCCTGGGCGCCTTCGCGAGTGAGGGTGACCCATGTGCGGGGGCGCCGGCCCGCGTAGCCCTTCTCCACGGTGATCAGTCCCGAGTCCTCCAGGACCTTCAGGTGCCGGGAGAGGTTTCCGTCGGTGACGGCCAGTTGCTTCTTCAGGAAGCCGAAGTCGACCCGGTCGGCTTCGCGGGCGATGGTGAGGACGCCGAGCCGTACCCGCTGGTGGACGGTGTCGTCCAGCGCCTGGGTGGGATGCGGTCCCTCCTGGTCGCCCTGCGCGGTGGTCGGGTCGTCGACGGTCATGAGACGACCGTAACCGCACCGGCGGGACCGGGCGCGCTCCGGCGGCGGGCCACCGCCCGCTCGCACAGGCCGGCGAGGAGCAGGACGGCGGCGAGCAGGAGCGCCTTGGCCTGGGGTCCGTCGGCCCAGCCGGGGTCGGCGGGGTGCTGCCAGGGGAGCCACCCGGTGCCCCACGAGGCTCCCAGGTACGCGGTGAGCAGCGCGGCATGGGCGAGGCCGGCCGCTGCGGTGATCCAGCTGCGTTCGGCGACGCCGAGGGCGAGGAGGCCGGTGCCGACCAGGTACCACGGGGACGCGTAGCTGTTCTCCAGCAGTACGGCCTCCCAGGTCTGGTTCCTGCCGAACAGCAGCGCGGCCAGGGCCGAGGTGATCACCGCGGTGGCCACCACGATCGCGGTGATCCACACGCGCCGCCGGGGGACGACGCCGCGCGACTCCCCCCGCAGGCGGTACCAGCGGGCGACGAAGAACCATGCGAGGGGCAGCAGCGCGAACCACGCCCCCCAGGCCACGAAGCGCAGCACCGCGCCGTCGAACTCGCCCTCCAGGCAGGGAGTTCCCGGTTCGTGGACGACGCACAGGCCGCTCAGCTCGGCGTAGGCGAAGGCGGGGTAGGACCCGATGTCGCGCCCGTGTGCTCCGAAGTTGAAGGCGTGGCGGGCGATCGGGACGGCTGCCAGCGCGAGCAACCCGAGGCCGAGGAGGATGGTCCACGCGCCGTTCGTCTGGCTGCGGGTCCTGGCCCGGAGGCCTGCCGTCGCGGCGAGCAGGGCGGCCGCGTTCGCCCTCGGTTCGGATGCCGCGCCACTCGGTGCGGATGTCCCCATGTGTCCCCCTGTGGTCGGCGCTCGACAGCGCACTCAAGAGCGGACCGCATGCGCGCCTGCCCGCCGTAGCATCAACTTTGCGATGCAAAGTACATGGCGGTCAAGAGGAACTTCTGACGGCGCCTACGCTTCCACCGGCTCCTCGGGGGCCATCGACCCCCCGGACCCCGCCGCCGCGCCCTGCTCCTCCGGCTCCCACCGCAGCAAGTCCCCCGGCTGGCAGCCCAGCACCTCGCACAGTGCGGCGAGGGTCGTGAAGCGGACCGCCTTGGCGCGGCCGTTCTTCAGGACGGCCAGGTTGGCGGGGGTGATGCCGACGCGTTCGGCGAGTTCGCCCACGGACATCTTGCGGCGGGCGAGCATGACGTCGATGTCGACGACGATCGGCATCAGATCACCTCGGCGAGTTCGGCCCGCATCCGGGCCGCCTCGGCGTCGCGGTCCACGGCCTGGGCGAGCAGCATGCGCAGGACGAGCACGATGAGGGCCACACCCAGGACCGCCACACCGACCCCGCCGATCAGCAGCACCACACCCGGGGCCACGGCCTCGCCCGGGGCCAGGACGACGCCGAGGGTGAAGACCAGGAGCGCGGCGGCCGTCACCGCGCCGATCACCGTGTGGACGTAGCGGAAGGCGCCGTGGGAGAAGACCGTCCCCCGCCGCACCATCGTCACCAGCCGCCATACGCAGACCAGGACCACCTGGGCCGTCACCACCCCCAGGAGCACGATCACGATGACCGGCGTGCGCAGACCGAAGTCCCGCAGGTCGGCGGCCAGCAGCGGCACCATCACCGCCTGCACGAACACCGAGCCGGCGAGCAGCGCCCCGAGCA
>NZ_MUND01000770.1:4032-4169 GCF_002154375.1 Streptomyces glaucescens
CGGCAGTGCCTATCGTTCCTCGATCTGAATCTATCGAAAAACGATAGGCAGCGGCAAGGGGTCGTCGTGAGGGAAGGCCGCGGCGTACGTCAGCCGCGGTGCGTCGGCCCGGGGATCGCCGCCCCCGTCCGCCTGGC
>NZ_MUND01000771.1 GCF_002154375.1 Streptomyces glaucescens
GCGACCAGCAGGGCCACGTCGTCGCTGGGCCGGTCGGGCAGCATGGACTCCATGACGGCGCGGCACGTCTCCTCCGGCGTACGGTCCGGGTCGGCGACGGCCGAGCGGAGCATCCGCAGGCCCTCGTCGATGTCGCGTCCGCGGTCCTCGACCAGTCCGTCGGTGAACAGGACGAGCCGGCTGCCCTCGGGCAGGTCCAGTTCGCCGGTCTCGAAGGGATGCCCGCCCACGCCCAGCGGCGGTGACAGGGGGAGATCGGGGAAGGTCACGCCGCCCTGCGGGTCGACCACGGCCGGGGCGACGTGCCCGGCGCGGGAGAGGGTGCAGTGTCCGCCGACCGGGTCGTAGATGGCGTACAGGCAGGTGGCTCCGGTGACCGGGGCGCCGTCGCTGTGGGCGTTCGAGGCCTGTGTGTCCAGCAGGGTCACCATCTCGTCGAGGTGGCTGAGCAGCTCGTCCGGGGAGAGGTCCAGCGAGGAGAAGTTCAGCACCGCGGTCCGCAGCCGGCCCATGGTCACCGCGGCGTGCAGCCCGTGCCCCACGATGTCGCCGACGACCAGGGCCACCCGGAAGCCGGGCAGGGGAATGACGTCGAACCAGTCACCGCCCACGCCGGCCCGTGCGGGCAGGTACCGCCAGGCGATCTCCAGTGCTTCCTGGTCCGGGACGTCACGGGGCAGCAGGCTGCGCTGCAGGGTCACGGCGAGGGCGTGCTCGCGGGCGTAACGGCGGGCATTGTCGATGGCCACGGCGGCCCGGGCGACCAGTTCCTCGGCGACGGCGACGTCCTCCTCCTCGAAGGGAAGGGAACCGGTCCCCCGCCAGAAGTTGACCATGCCGAGCACCACTCCCCGGGCCCGCAGGGGGACGGTGATCAGCGAGTGGATGCCGTACTCCAGTGCCTGGTCGGCCCCCTCCGGGTCCTGGGCCCGCCAGTCCTGGGCGTGGTGCAGGTCGGCGACCCGGACGGCCTTGCCCCGGTGCAGGGCCGCCACCATCGGGGTGTCGGCCACCAGGAACTGGATCAGGTCTCCGACCGGCTGGAGCGGGTGCCCGCTCCGGGCCTCGCTCAGGGCGGTGCGCCGCATGCGTCGCACCGCGCCGGTGGGCTCGTCGCCTCGGAGGACGGAGTCGAGGAGTTCGACGGTGACGAAGTCGGCCATGCGGGGGACCGCCACCTCGGCGAGCTCCTCCGCCGTGCGCCGGATGTCCAGCGTGGTGCCGATGCGTACGCCCGCCTCGTAGAGGAGCGTCAGCCGTCCCCGCGCCACCTCGGCCTGGCCGGTCAGGGCCCGCAGTTCGGTGGTGTCGCGGAAGGTGGCCACCAGTCCGGGGGCGCCACCGTAGGGCTCGAGGAGCCGGGCGTTGACCGCGAGCAGCCGCTCGCCGGCCGGGAGCACTTCGTCGGAGACCGGCTCCCCCGATGTCAGCAGCCGGGTCAGGCGGGGGCCCAGGCCGAGTTCCGTGACCGGGCGCCGGTCGGCGTCCTCGGGGAGGTCGAGCAGCCGGCGCGCCTCGTCGTTGGCGAGCATGAGGCGCCCGTCGCCACCGATGATCAGGACGCCCTCGCGTACGGCGTGCAGTACGGCGTCGTGGTGTTCGAACATGCGGGTCATCTCGGCCGGGCCCAGACCGTGCGTCTGTCGGCGCAGCCGTCGGCTGACCAGCGCCGTGCCGACGGTGGCGAGCATGAGCGCGGCGGCCGCCGCGGCCAGCATCACCGGCACCTGCTGGTTCAGCACCTGGCCCAGGGTTTCGTACTGGATCCCGGCGCTGACCATGCCGACCACGCGTCCGCTGTCGTCGCGCACGGGCACCACCGCGCGCACGGCGTCGGCGGGGTCGCCGTGGAATGTCTCGGTGAAGGCCGCTCCCTGCGCGGCCGGGCCCACACCCTCAGCCCTGGTGCCGATCAGCTCGGGCCGGGTGTCGGTGAGCCGCACCCCCTGCGGGTCCAGGACGGTGATGAAGTCGACGCCG
>NZ_MUND01000772.1 GCF_002154375.1 Streptomyces glaucescens
TCACTGAGGTGACCTGGCGCCAGGGCAGCAAAGGGGTGATGTCCTCACGGTTCGCGGTCCTGACTGTCCGGCCCGCGGGCAAGCAGCCCCTGGCCGGAGCCCAGGAGGCGGGCGGCGGCCGCAGCTGGTGGGACGGCGTCCTGCCCACCCGGACGCTCCTGGTCGAGTGGCCGGACGGCCAGGACGCTCCGACGGACTACTGGATACGGACCTGCCCGCCACCACACCGGTTGCCGACCTGGTGCGGTGGGCGAAGATGCGCTGGCGGATCGAGCACGACTACCGCGAGCTCAAGCACGGTCTGGGCTTGGACCACTTCGAGGGCCGCACCTGGCGCGGCTGGCACCACCACGTCACCCTCGTCACCGCCGCCCAGGCATTCCTCACCCTGCGGCGGCTCGACCCAAAAGCCCGGATGCCGGCCTGACCCTCTACCAGGTCCTCGATCTCCTCCAGGACCAGCTGAGGTGCTGGACCGGCACCTGCACCACCTGCGGACGACCGCTACCCACCCGACGAGACCGCCACAGACAGGCCAGAACCTAACGAAGTACTACTAGTCCCCTCGAGTCGGTCCCTGGCCCGCCAGGATGTCGGCGAAAACGATCACGGTCGCGCTCTCGCCGTATTTCGCCGACTGCTCCTGCCGGA
>NZ_MUND01000773.1 GCF_002154375.1 Streptomyces glaucescens
CCGCCTACCAGATCGAGGGCGCGGTCCGCGAGGACGGCCGGACGCCGTCGATCTGGGACACCTTCAGCCATACGCCGGGCAAGACGGCCGGCGGCGACACCGGTGACATCGCCGTCGACCACTACCACCGCTTCCGCGACGACGTGGCGATGATGGCGGAGCTGGGCCTGACCGCGTACCGCTTCTCGGTCTCCTGGTCCCGGGTGCAGCCGACCGGCCGCGGCCCCGCCGTCCAGGTCGGCCTGGACTTCTACCGGCGCCTGGTCGACGAGCTGCTCGCGCACGGCATCAAGCCGGCCGTCACCCTCTACCACTGGGACCTGCCGCAGGAGCTGGAGGACGCGGGCGGCTGGCCGGAGCGCGACACCGCCTACCGCTTCGCCGAGTACGCGCAGATCGTCGGCGAGGCGCTCGGCGACCGGGTGGAGCAGTGGATCACCCTGAACGAGCCGTGGTGCAGCGCCTTCCTCGGCTACGGCTCCGGCGTCCACGCCCCCGGCCGCACCGAACCGGCGGCGACCCTGCGCGCCGCGCACCACCTCAACCTGGCCCACGGCCTCGGCGCCACCGCGCTGCGCTCGGTGATGCCCGCCCGCAACTCGGTGGCGCTCTCCCTCAACTCCTCGGTCGTGCGCCCGGTGTCGCAGGACCCGGCGGACCTGGCGGCGGCGCGGAAGATCGACGACCTGGCCAACGGCGTCTTCCACGGCCCGATCCTGCACGGCGCCTACCCGCAGAGCCTGTTCGACGCCACCGCGTCCCTGACCGACTGGTCCTACGTCCAGGACGGCGACCTGGCGATCATCAACCAGCCGCTGGACGCGCTGGGCCTCAACTACTACACGCCGACCCTGGTCGGCGCGGCGGACCCGGCGGCGAGCGGGCCGCGGGCCGACGGCCACGGGTCGAGCGAGCACTCGCCGTGGCCGGCCGCGGAGGACGTGGCGTTCCACCAGACGCCGGGCGAGCGCACCGAGATGGGCTGGACCATCGACCCGACCGGTCTGCACGAGCTGATCATGCGCTACACCCGGGAGGCCCCGGGGCTGCCGCTGTACATCACGGAGAACGGGGCGGCCTACGACGACAAGCCGGACGCGGACGGCCGGGTCCACGACCCGGAGCGGATCGGCTACCTGCACGGCCATCTGGCGGCCGTGCGCCGGGCGATCACCGACGGCGCCGACGTCCGCGGCTACTACCTGTGGTCCCTGATGGACAACTTCGAGTGGGCGTACGGCTACGGCAAGCGCTTCGGTGCCGTGTACGTCGACTACACCACCCTGGAGCGGACCCCGAAGTCGAGCGCCCTGTGGTACGGCCAGGTGGCGCGCTCCGGCGCGCTGCCGCCGGCCGTGGAGGAGGTCGCCTGACCTCCGGCCCATGACCCTGGGAAAGGGGGAGCGGGGCGCGACACTGTGGGGGTGTCGCGCCCCGCCTTTTCAGGCGGGCCCGGCCGGGTCACTTGTAGGCGGCGAACGCCTTGGTGAAGGCCCACTTGTCCTGGACGATCGAGCTGCACGTGGCGTCGGCGTGGTTCTGCGCGCCGCCCGGGCACTGCTTGTCGCGGGTGCCGGACCACATGGACAGCCAGCCGAGGCCCTTGGCCCTGGCGAAGTTCACCAGCTGGGTGGCGTCGTCGACCTTGAAGATCTCGGTGGTCACGTCGTTGACGCCGATCATCGGGGTGACCGCGACCGTCTTCCAGGCGGCACTGTCGGTCAGGCCGAGGACGCTCTTGATCTGGGCCTGGGTGGCGGTGGCGGCCTGCTCGGCGTAGGTGCCCATGTCGCCGCTGTACGCCGGGCCGTAGTCCATCGCCATGATGTTGACGGTGGCGATCTTCACGCCGTTCTTCCGGGCGTCGGCGAGGAGGTCCACGCCCGCCTGGGTCAGGCCCTCGGGCATCACCGGCAGGGTGAAGGAGACGTCCAGGCCCGGGTGCCGCTGCTGGAGCTTCGCGATGGCCTGGGCGCGGCGGGTGTTGGCCGCGGTGTTCGGCAGCGCGCCGCCCTCGACGTCGAAGTCGACCTTGGTCAGCCGGTACGCGTCGACGACCTTGCCGTACGCCGTCGCCAGCGCCTCCGCCGAGGGACAGGCGGTGGCCAGTTCGGTGCCGGCCGCGCCGCCGAAGGAGACCCGGACGTCGCCGCCCTGGGCGCGCAGGGCCCCGATCTGCGCGGCGACCGCGTCGCTCGTCAGGTCGGTGACGCCGCCCCACTTCGGGGTGCAGCCGCCGCCGTCGGTGACGAAGGCGAGGTTGTAGTCCTTCACGCCGGTGGCCTCGGCGGCGGCTGCACCCCGAA
>NZ_MUND01000774.1 GCF_002154375.1 Streptomyces glaucescens
GCGAGTGCCCCGGCTCCCACGCATGAGCCTCGTCGTCTGCGTGGGAGCCGGGGCACTCGCACTGGCCGCCGTCGTGCTGTTCCGCCGGCCCGGCACCCTCGTGCGCAACCCGCTGACCGTGTCCACCTGCGTCGCCATCAGTCTCGGCGCACTGGTGTTCTGCTGCTCGGCACCGGTGACACTGGCCGCCGTCAACGACCTCACCGGCGTCCCCAACTTCGGCGCCCCGCTCACCTACGGCATGCTCTCCGCGTACAGCTGCTCCCTGCTGATCCTCCTCATCTACTGGCGGGGCGGGGCCCGCGAACGAGTGCGGCGCATGGTCCGGTTCAGCATCGCCGCCTACGGCCCGCTCGTCGTGGCCATCGTCGTGCTGTTCGTCCTCGCCGACGCGCGCACCGAGCGGCTGACCGACCTCGACACCTACTACGCGAACACGCCGTACATGCGCGAGATGATCGTGCTGTACCTGCTCGGCCACACCGCCGCCATGGTCGCGATGTGCGTCGTCTGCCTGAAGTGGGGCCGCGAGGTCACCGGGCTGCTGCGCGCCGGACTGCGGCTGATCCTGATCGGGGCGCTGCTGGACCTGCTGGGCTTCCAGCTCGCCAAGTACACGGCCGTCGTCGCCCGTTGGACGGGACACGACCTCGACGTCCTGTCCACGAGCGTCGCCCCGCCGATGGCCTCCCTCGGCGCCCTCGTCTGCTCCGCCGGCTTCGTCCTGCCCAGACTGCTGCCCGCCGCCGTGGCGCACTGGTGCGGGCTGCGCGACTACTGCCGGCTCGGACCGCTGTGGTCCCGGGTGGAGTTCGTCTCGACCGCCCCGAAACCGCCCGCCGCCTGGTGGCAACTGCCGCTGGAGCGGCTGCACTGGCGCGAGGTCGCCATCCATGACGCGCTGCTCGCCCTGGCCCCGTACTTCGACGACCGGGTGCGGCAGACCGCCCTGTCGGCCGCGCTGGACAGCGGCCGTACGCCGCACGAGGCGCGGGTCACGGCGGAGGCGGCCATGCTGGACGCCGCCGCCCGGCGGGCCGCCGCCCGGCAGGCCCCCCTGCCCACACCCAGCAGCCACCGGCTGCACGCCACCGAGGCGTCCGGCCCGGGCGCCCTCGTGGAACTGGCACAGGCCCTCGCCCGAACTCCTGCCCCGAACACGGCAGGTGAAGGTACGGTGAAGGCCTTCCAGGACTGAACGCCCTTTCCACGGTGCCACGCCTGGTCACCCGCCGTCCCGGCCGAGTGCGAGGGAGCCCCATGTCGCGTAGAGCTGTCGTCATCGGTGCCGGACTGGCCGGAATGCTGGCCGCGGCGGCACTGTCCGCCGTCGCCGACGAGGTGATCGTCTGGGACCGCGACGACCTGCCCGACGGACCCGAACACCGCAAGGGACTCCCGCAGGGCCGCCACGCCCACATGCTCCTCGCCGGCGGCCTCGCCGCGATGGAGGACCTCGTGCCCGGCGTGAGCCTGCGGGAACGCCTGCTCGCCGCGGGCGCCAGGGAGGTCTCGCTCGCCTCCGGCATGGTGTCGCTGACCCCGGAGGGCTGGCTGCGGCGCTGGCGCGGTCCGGGACCGCACATGCTGGCGTGCAGCCGGGCCCTGCTCGACTGGGTGGTACGGGAGGCCGTGCCGGCGCACACCGGGGTGAAACTCCGCAAGGGGCAGGTCGTCGAAGTGACCGGCGACGCACGGCGGGTGACGGGCGTACGGGTGGCGACGCCCAGCGGCAGCGAGGATCTCGACGCCGACTTCGTGATCGACGCGAGCGGGCGCGGGTCCCGGGTGGACGCCTGGCTGCGGGCGATGGGTGTCACCGACGTCCGCGCCCAGACCGTCGACGCCGGGCTGGTCAACGCCACACGCGTCTACCGCGTGCCCGAGGGTGCCGAGGACTTCCCCGTCACCGTCCTGCACGCCGACCCCTACGGGTCCCGGCCGGGCCGCAGCGGGATGGTCCTGCCCATCGAGGGCGGCCGCTGGATGGCGAGCCTCGCCGGCACCCGCGGCGGCGAGCCCCCGTCCGACCCCGACGCCTTCCTCCGCTACGCCCTCGACCTGCCCCATCCCCTCGTGGGCCGGCTGATCTCCCGCGCCGAACCGCTCACCGACGTCCACGTCAGCCGCAGCACCAGCAACCACCGGCGCTACCTGGAGAGGGCCCGCCACTGGCCCGAGCGGTTCGTCGTCCTCGGGGACGCGCTGGCCACCTTCAACCCGGCCTACGGGCAGGGCATGTCGGTGGCCGCGCTCGGCGCGCGCGCCCTCGCCCGCGAACTGGGCCGCGCCGGGCTCACCGGACCCGGCGTCGCCCGGCGGGCGCAGCGCGGGGCCGCCGGGGCGGTCCACGCGGCCTGGACCATGGCGGTCGGCCAGGACGTCTGGTACCCCGGTACCCGCGGCGGCACCCCGGGCCTCGCGGACCGCCTCGTCACCGCGTACACCCGCCGGATGACCCGCGCGATGACCGGCTCCCACAGCGCTGCGTCCGCCGTGTGGGAGGTCAGCAGCATGACCGCGGGGCCGGAACGGCTGCTGCGGCCCGGGGCGGTGCTGGCGGCGGCGGTGGGCCCGGTGAAACGCCCCTTGTCCGCACCGCCGCTGAGCCCACGTGAACTGGAGCTGGCCGGGCTGTCGTAGACACCCGGTGCCGAGGGCGGGCCGGGGTCGGGCCGGGGTCGGGATACGCGGGCCGGTGTTGACCGGGTGCCGCCGCACCCACCCGTGCCGCCCGAGGCGGCACGAACGCCCGCGGCTGTACTGGGCGCCTCAGGGGCGCGGGGAACTGCGCAACCAGCCACCCCCCACCCGCACCCAACACACA
>NZ_MUND01000775.1 GCF_002154375.1 Streptomyces glaucescens
GTTCCCGGCGGTCCCGGCAGCAGCCCTGTGGGTCCTGGTGGTCTCGAAGATCCGGGCGGGCGTTGAGGCAGCGGTGGTCCGGGCGGTCCTCGAAGGCGGGGTGGTCTGGGGTACCTGTAGGCCGTGACAGCGCCGAAGGTCCGGTGGAGGCCCGAGTCCGGGTGGTCCGGGCGGCCCTGGCAACCCAGTAGGCCGTAGCAGCCCCGTAGGTCTTGGTGAGGTTGAGGTGCAGGTGGGGCAGAGACCGCGGTGGCACCGGCCGACGGGCCTGACGAAGCCGTTGGCCCCACCGCCCGGCGGGCCTGGCGGATCGGCGAGCCCTGGCAATCCCGTATGCCGTGGCGCTCCCGCACGCCGTGGCGCCCTAGGCCGTGTCCGCAAAGTCCCGTCTGCCCCGCGACGCCTTGCGAGCGTGCGCACCGGAAGACGCAGTGGGGCCCGCCCGTCAGGCGGGCGACGGGAAGTGCCGGACAGACCCTCAGGCGGCCAGTCCCAGCGCCGCCATCCGCTTGGTGTGCGCCTCGGTGATCCGGGAGAACATCCGGCCGACCTCGGCCAGGTCGAAGCCGTCGGCGACGCCGCCCACCAGCATCGTCGACAGCGCGTCGCGCTCCGCGACCACCCGCTGCGACTGGGACAGGGCCTCGCCCATCAGCCGCCGCGCCCACAGCGCGAGCCGCCCGCCCACGCGCGGGTCGGCGTCGATCGCGGCCCGCACCTTCTCCACGGCGAACCCGGCGTGTCCGGTGTCGTCGAGCACGGCCAGCACCAGCTCCCGGGTGTCGGAGTCCAGCCGGGCCGCGACCTCGCGGTAGAAGTCGCTCGCGATCGAGTCGCCGACGTAAGCCTTGACGAGACCCTCCAGCCAGTCCGAGGGCGCGGTCTGCTTGTGGAAGCCGTCCAGCGCGGCGACGAACGGCTCCATGGCCGCGGTGGGCTCCTCGCCGATCTCCGTGAGCCGGCCGCTCAGCCGCTCGAAGTGGTGGAACTCGGCCGACGCCATCTTCGCCAGCTCCGCCTTGTCCTCCAGGGTCGGCGCCAGCTTGGCGTCCTCCGCGAGCCGCTCGAACGCGGCGAGCTCCCCGTACGCGAGCGCGCCCAGCAGGTCCACGACCGCGGCCCGGTACTGCGGGTCGGCGGAGGCCGTCGCCCAGTCCTGGGCGGCGACACCGGTGCGGGCGGCGGCTTCGGGGGTCTCGGCGTCGTGCGCGGGGTTGTCAGAGCTCGTCATGAAGCGCACAATAGCCCGCCCGCCGTGCCGGGGAAGTTCCTGGTCATTCACTGTGACCACGACGACGTGCGGATCACCTGACCGACCGCGCGCCGACCACGCGATGACCATGCGATGACCGTGCCGCCGACTGTGACGACGACTACGTGACCGAATCGGCCATCACATGTGCGCGAATCCGGGGTATGGTGGTAATGCGCCTGCTGGTACGTCGGCTAGTTCCGTCGTGCCTCGACAGGCCGCACGTATGAGGATGCCCGGTCGGTGGCCCGATCGGCTCCGACCCGACAGCTCTCCCTGACCGTACGGCACGACGCGTACGACGATCGGAGGGAACCCTCAGCGGTACGAGCGCTAGAGCGTCGGCGCGGTCCCGTGCCCCACGGCCCGCCAGTAAGGCAGCCGACGTCCCCGGCACGGTCTGACACGACCCCCCGCGCTCGCCTCGCACCGCCCACACAGAAGAGGCAGCACCCTGACTACGACGTTCCGAGAGCTCGGGATCCTTCCCGAGACCGCCGAGGCCCTGGAAGCCGTCGGCATCGTCACCCCGTTCCCCATCCAGGAGATGACCCTCCCCGTCGCCCTCGCCGGCACGGATGTCATCGGCCAGGCCAAGACCGGCACCGGCAAGACGCTGGGCTTCGGCCTTCCGCTCCTCGAGCGCGTCACCGTCCCCGCGGACGTGGAGGCCGGGCGCGCCAAGCCCGAGGCCCTGACCGACGCCCCGCAGGCCCTCGTCGTCGTCCCCACGCGCGAGCTGTGCACCCAGGTCACCAACGACCTGCTGACCGCGGGCAAGGTGCGCAACGTGCGCGTCGTCGCGATCTACGGCGGCCGGGCCTACGAGCCCCAGGTGGAGGCCCTGAAGAAGGGCGTCGACGTGGTCGTCGGCACCCCCGGCAGGCTGCTCGACCTCGCGGGCCAGAAGAAGCTCGACCTGAGCCACGTCAGGGCGCTCGTGCTCGACGAGGCCGACGAGATGCTCGACCTGGGCTTCCTGCCCGACGTCGAGAAGATCATCAACATGCTCCCGGCCAAGCGCCAGACCATGCTGTTCTCGGCGACCATGCCGGGCGCGGTCATCGGGCTGGCCCGCCGGTACATGAACCGGCCCACGCACATCCGCGCCACGGCGCCGGACGACGAGGGCGCGACGGTCGCGAACATCAAGCAGTTCGTCTACCGCGGGCACTCCATGGACAAGCCGGAGATGATCGCCCGCATCCTCCAGGCCGACGGCCGCGGACTGGCGATGATCTTCTGCCGCACCAAGCGCACGGCCGCCGACATCGCCGAGCAGCTCCAGCGCCGCGGCTTCGCGGCCGGCGCGGTCCACGGCGACCTCGGCCAGGGCGCCCGCGAGCAGGCGCTGCGCGCCTTCCGCAACGGCAAGGTCGACGTCCTGGTCTGCACCGACGTCGCGGCGCGCGGCATCGACGTCGAGGGCGTCACCCACGTCATCAACTACCAGTCGCCCGAGGACGAGAAGACGTACCTGCACCGCGTCGGCCGCACCGGCCGCGCGGGCGCCAAGGGCACGGCGATCACGTTCGTCGACTGGGACGACATCCCGCGCTGGCAGCTGATCAACAAGGCGCTGGAGCTGGACTTCCACGACCCGGTGGAGACGTACTCCACCTCCCCGCACCTCTTCGAGGACCTCGGCATCCCGGCCGGCACCAAGGGTGTCCTGCCGCGCGCGGAGCGCACCCGCGCCGGGCTCGACGCCGAGGAGCTGGAGGACCTGGGCGAGCCGGGCGGCGGCCGCAACCGCGGCCGCGGTGCCCGGGGCGGTCGCCGGGACGGCGGCGAGGAGTCCCGCCCGGCCGACCGCGAGCGCACGGACCGTACGGACCGTACGCCGCGCCGCCGCCGTCGTACGCGCGGCGGGGCCCCGCTCGACCCGGCCGCGCAGACGCCGTCCGGCACCCCCGCGCCGGAGACCCCGGCCGCCGACGCCGCCGAGTCGGTGACCGCGCCGCGCACCCCGCGCCGACGTCGCCGCACCCGCGGCGGCGCCCCGGCGGAGCAGCCGGCGACGGCCGCGACGGTCGAGGTGGCGGCCCCCGCCGCCGAGGCCGTGGTCACCACGGCCGAGGGCCCGAGCACGCTCGACGCGCCCGAGACCCCGGCGAAGCCCCGCCGCCGCCGTACCCGCCGGTCCGCCGAGACGGCGGCGACGGCCGAGGCAGTGACGACGGCCGAGACGCTGACGGCGGCCGAGACGGTGACGGCTGCCACGACGGCTGAGACCGTGACGGCCCCCGCGGCCGTGACGACCGTCGAGCCGACGGCCGTCGTGTCGGAGCCGGAGCCGCAGGCAGCGCCCACGGAGGCCCCGGAGCCGGCGGCCAAGCCCAAGCGCACGCGCACCCGCAAGGCCGCGGCGGCCACCCCGGCGGAGACGGCGGTCGACACCGCCGAGGCCGCGGAGGCGAAGCCCCGCACCCGTCGTACCCGCAAGGCCGCCGAGCCGGCCGAGGCCCCCGAGGTGACCGCCGTGGAGACGGCGGAGGCCACCGAGGCCAAGCCGAGGACGCGCCGGACGCGCAAGGCGGCCGAGCCCGCCGAGGCGCCGGTCGTGACCGAGGCGGAGACCGCCGAGGCCGAGGCGAAGCCGAAGCGCACCCGCAAGGCCACGACGGCCACCGCGGAAGCCGCGGCCGACACCGCCGAGGGCACCGAGGCCAAGCCCAAGACCCGCCGCACCCGCAAGACCGCGGCGAGCACCACCGCCGAGATCCCGGCGCAGGCCGCTGCGGAGGCGGAAGCGGAAGCGAAGCCGAAGGGCACCCGCAAGGCCACGGCGGCCACCGCGGAAGCCGCGGCCGACACCGCCGAGGGCACCGAGGCCAAGCCCAGGACCCGCCGCACCCGCAAGACCGCGGCGAGCACCACCGCCGAGGCCCCGGCCGTGGCGGAGGCTCCGGAGGCCGAGGCGAAGCCGAAGCGCACCCGGAAGACCGCGGCGGCGGCCGTGACCACGGCGGACACCGCCGAGGCGAAGCCGAAGCGCACCCGCAAGGCCACGGCGGCCACCGCGGAAGCCGCGGCCGACACCGCCGAGGGCACCGAGGCCAAGCCCAGGACCCGCCGCACCCGCAAGACCGCGGCGAGCACCACCGCCGAGATCCCGGCGCAGGCGGCGCGGGAGCCGGAGGCCAAGCCGAAGCGCACCCGCAAGGC
>NZ_MUND01000776.1 GCF_002154375.1 Streptomyces glaucescens
CAGGGCCTAGGCCCTGGGACCCAGTCGGGGCGGCGGCAGGAGCGCTATGACGACACCTCCTAGGCGTACGGGTCGAAGGGGATGCCCGACGGCTTCGCCGACGCCAGGTGGCTGGTGAAGCTGCCGTCCTTCAGGCCGAAGTGGGCGCTGCCGAAGTCGTACGCGGACAGCTTCTCCCGCACGCCCGCCGGGTAGCCGTTCCAGCCGACCAGCGGCGGGTACTGCCAGGTCCCCTTGTGGTTCTCCGGCGGCTCGTCGCCCGCGCCTGCCAGGCGGAAGCAGTGGGTGCCGATGCCGTCCTTGTGGTAGACGACCTTCGCGTGGGTGCCCTCGAAGCGCACCCCGGAGGCGGCGGTGACGGTGAACGAGCCGTGGTTGGACGTCGAGACGTACCGCACCTGGCCGTTCTGCACCCAGACCACGACGTGCTCCCAGTCGTGCCGGTGCCCGCCGATGCTCGTGCCCGCCAGCGCCTGGTCCTTCTCGAAGTACAGGCCGTACAGGTAGGCGCACCAGCCGTTGTTGCACTTGGAGCGGGAGTAGCTGTTGGTGTTGTCCAGGTCGGAGGCGTCCCGGCAGTTGCCGTTGAGCGCGCCGGTCGGGCTGAGCCCGCCGTTGACGGTGCCGTCCGCGCTGATCGCGGGTGTCGGGTAGCAGCCGTCCGTGTCGTAGTCGAACGCGGGCTGGTAAGCGCGCTCGGCGGCCTCCGCGTTGGCCGGCAGGGCGGGCGCGCTTACCAGCCCGCGTTCGACTACGACACGGACGGCTGCTACCC
>NZ_MUND01000777.1 GCF_002154375.1 Streptomyces glaucescens
GCGCCCGCCGGGGCGACCCTGCTGCTGTACACGGACGGCCTGGTCGAGTCCCGGTTGCGGGACGTGTGGACCGGCATAGAGCAGCTGCGCGAGAAGCTCGCCGCGACCGCGCAGCTGACCGGGCCGGACCATCCGCCGCCGCTGGAGGCGCTGTGCGACGAGGTGCTGGACATGCTCGGGCCGGGCGACCGGGACGACGACATCGCGCTGCTCGCCGCCCGGTTCGACGGGATCGCGCCGAGTGATGTGGCGTACTGGTTCCTGGAGCCGGAGGACGCCGCTCCCGGCCGGGCCCGGCGGTTGGCCCGGCGGGCGCTCGCCCGGTGGGGCATGGAGGAGCTGACCGACTCGGTGGAGCTGCTGGTCAGCGAGGTCGTCACCAACGCGGTGCGGTATGCCTCGCGGCCGATCACGCTGCGGCTGCTGCGGACCGACGTGCTGCGGTGCGAGGTCGGTGACGATGTGCCGCAGCTGCCGCGGCTGCGGCAGGCCCGGGCCACCGACGAGGGTGGGCGTGGGCTGTACCTGGTGAACCGGATGGCCCGGCGGTGGGGGGCGACCCGGCTCAGCACCGGGAAGGTCGTCTGGTTCGAGTTGAACCGGATATAGGCGCGCACCCGCCGTGACGACGACTGTCGTCCGGCGGGTGCGGCTTGTGCGCGGGGTTCGCGCGGTTCCCCGCGCCTCTCTTCCGGGGTGCCGTTACCGGTCCTGTTCCGGGTCGAACGGGTTGTCCGGGAGGCCGCCGCCGTCCGGCGGAGGAGTCGTGGTCGTCGGCGGTGTGGTCGTCGGCGTCTGCGACGGGGTCTGCGACGGCGTCTGGCTGGGGGTCTGCGACGGGGTCCGGCTCGGGGTCTGCGACGGCGTCTGCGACGGCGTCCGGCTCGGGGTCTGCGACGGGGTCCGGCTCGGGGTCTGGCTCGGCGTCGTCGGGGTCCAGGTCGGCTCCACCGCCGCGCCCTGGGCGGTCTCCAGGTCGAACTCGGTGACCTTGCCCATCGCGCCGAAGGTGTACTGGGCCCAGATCTGCGCCGGGAAGCCACCGCCGTTGATGCGGTCCTCGCCGAGCGCGTCGTACATCGGGACCTGGCGGTGCGGGGGCTTGTCGTCCTCGCCGAACAGGCCGACCGAGGTGACCAGGGTGGGGGTGTATCCGGTGAACCAGGCCGACTTGTTGTCGTCGGACGTACCGGTCTTGCCGGCGACCTGCTGGCCGTCGCGCATCGGGTTGTTGCGGACCGACCTGCGGGCCGTGCCGTCGTCGACCACGCCGGTGAGCACCGAGGTGACCGTGTCGGCGGCCTCCCGGCTGATGACCTGCTCACCGACCGGGTCGGGCAGGTCGACGGCGGTGTCCTTGTGCTCGGCGGAGGCGAGCAGGGTCGGGGTGACCTTCTTGCCGTGGTTGGCGAGGGTGGCGTAGGCGCCGGCCATCTCCAGCGGGCTCGCGCCCATCGAGCCGAGGGTCTGGGCGGGGACCGCCTCCAGGCCTTCGGTGTCCATGCCGAGCCGGCCGGCGGTGTCCAGCACCCTCTGCATGCCGACGTCCACGCCCATCTGTGCGAAGACGGAGTTGACGGACTGGTTCATCGCCTGCTGCACGGTGATGTCGCCGTAGTCGACGTGGTCCTCGTTCTCCGGGGCGAAGCCGACCCGGACGCCGTTGTCCACGACGGGGCGCTCGCTGTCGCCGTCGTAGAGGGTGTTGGCCCTGATGGGGGTGCCGTCCTGGGTGGTGGCGCCCTCTTCCAGGGCGGCGGCCAGGATCATCGGCTTGAAGGTGGAGGCGGGCTGGTAGTCGTCGCGGGTGGCGTTGTTCGTGTAGTGCTCGACGTAGTCCACGCCGCCGTACATGGCGAGGACCCTGCCGGTCCTCGGGTCGACGGAGGCGGCGCCCGCCTGGACGTCCGCGTCGACCTTCCGCTGCTTCGGGTCGAGCTTGCGGGTGAGCTGGTCCTCGACGGCCCGTTCCAGCTGCTTCTGCTTCTTGCTGTCGATGTTGACCGTGATGGTCCAGCCGCCGCGCTTGATCTTGGTGAGCGCCTCTTCCATGTCGGCGGCGGCGCCCTGTGCGACGAGCTGCCCGGCGAGTTCCCGGTTGGCCTCCTCGACGATGTAGCCGTTCTGGCCTTCCATGCCGGGCGCGGCCTTGGGCTCCTTCGGCACCGGGAACTTCATCCCGGAGCGCTTGCCGGCGTCGAGCCAGCCCTCCTCGACCATGTTGTCCAGGACGTAGTCCCAGCGTTCGCGGACCAGCTTCTTGCCGGTCGGGGAGGCGATCGACCAGTCGTAGGAGTTGGGGGCCTGGAGCAGGGCGGCGAGGTAGGCGCCCTGTTCGAGGGTGAGGTCCTCGGCGTCGACGCGGTAGTAGGACTGGGCGGCGGCCTGGATGCCGTAGGCGTCGCGGCCGTAGAAGCTGGTGTTCATGTAGCCCGCGAGGATGGCGTCCTTCGACATCTGGCGGTCCACCTTCAGGGAGATGATCAGCTCCTTGAGCTTGCGGCTGACCGTCTGTTCCTGGGTGAGGTAGTAGTTCTTGACGTACTGCTGGGTGATGGTCGAGCCGCCCTGCTTGCCCTTGCCGGAAAGGGTGTTGAGGACGCCGCGGGCGGTGCCCTTCAGGTCGACGCCGGAGTCGCTGTAGAAGGACTTGTTCTCGGCGGCGACGAAGGCCTTCTGGACGGGCTTGGGCACCTCGGCGAGGTCGACGACCTCACGGTTGAGGCCCTTGCGGGCGAGGGTGGTGCCATCGCTGTACTGGTAGACGTTGCCCTGCTCCTTGGCGAGGGCGTTCCCCTGCGGGATGTCGATCAGCAGGTACAGCACGACGAAGGCGCCGATCCCGAGCAGGCACACCCCGAGGAACGTGCCGAGGATCTTCTTCCAGGTGAACAGCCGGCGTATGCCGCTCTTGCCGGCCGCGCCCGACGAACGGCGGCGCCGGGGCGCCGCGCGGCGGCCACCGCGCTGTCGCGCTCGTCTCTCTTCCGCTCGTCCCATGAGTCCGTCTGCTCCGCTTCGTTCTCGGTCGTCACACATGTGCGCATGGCTCAGGTCAGCTCTGAAAGCTAACACCGCTCTATGTGACCAAGTCGGTTCGATCCGGTCTTTTACGGACGTGACAATCAGCACGCGTCCCACCGGAACCGACGCCCGAAAGCGGTTCAGGGTTGCCACGAGCGGGTAAAGTGATATCAGTTAGCTAGGTAAGAGCTAAGCAGTACGAGAACGGGGGACCACCCATGTCCACACACGACGCCGCGGCGACCGCCGACCTGCCCGAGATGCCCGAACCCCGGGTCCGGGAGTTCACCGCGCACAGCATCGGCGGCGGACTCGCCCTGCTCCTGGGTCTGCTCGGGCTGCTGGCGGGCGTCGCGGCGGTCGTCGCCGCCACCGCCGTTTCCGCGACCGGCGCCAAGGCCGCACTGATCGCCGGCGGCATCCTGGTCGGCATCGCGGCGTTCGTCGCCATGTGCGGGCTGAACATGGTGGCGCCGGGCGAGGCCCGGGTCGTCCAGCTCTTCGGGCGGTACCGGGGCACCATCCGCCAGGACGGACTGCGCTGGGTGAACCCGCTCACGTCCCGGACGAAGATCTCGACGCGGGTGCGCAACCACGAGACGGCCGTCCTGAAGGTCAACGACGCCTACGGCAACCCGATCGAGCTGGCCGCGGTCGTGGTCTGGAAGGTCGAGGACACGGCGCAGGCCACCTTCGAGGTGGACGACTACATCGAGTTCGTCTCCACCCAGACCGAGGCGGCCGTCCGGCACATAGCCATCGAGTACCCGTACGACGCCCACGACGAGGACGCCCTCTCGCTGCGCGGCAACGCCGAGGAGATCACCGAGAAGCTGGCCGTCGAACTGCACGCGCGCGTGGAGGCGGCCGGTGTGCAGATCATCGAGTCCCGCTTCACGCACCTCGCCTACGCGCCGGAGATCGCCTCCGCGATGCTCCAGCGGCAGCAGGCCGGTGCGGTGGTCGCGGCGCGGCGGCAGATCGTGGACGGCGCGGTCGGCATGGTCGAGGCGGCCCTGGACCGGATCGCCGAGCGGGACATCGTGGAACTCGACTCCGAACGGAAGGCGGCGATGGTGTCCAACCTGATGGTGGTGCTGTGCGGGGACCGCTCCGCGCAGCCGGTCCTCAACACCGGGACGCTCTACCAGTGACGGACTCTCCGGAGGGACCCGCTCCGCGGCGGCGGCCGCGGCAGCAGCGCAAGCAGGTGCTGCTGCGGCTCGACCCGCTGGTGTACGAGGCGCTGGCCCGCTGGGCCGGTGACGAGCTGCGCTCGGCCAACGCGCAGATCGAGTTCCTGCTGCGCCGGGCGCTGGCCGAGGCCGGCCGGCTGCCCGGCGAGGCGGGCCCGATCCCGCGCCGGGGCCGCCCGCCGAGAGGGCCCGCGAGCGACCAGGACAACTGAACACCGCACGTATACGCGGAACGTATACACGCGACGTATACATGGTGTGTAGAGTGGCCGCCATGTCCATCGGTCACACCCTTCTCGGCCTCCTGGAGTCCGGCCCGCGCCACGGCTACGACCTCAAGCGGGCCTTCGACGCGAAGTTCGGTCAGGACCGGCCGCTCCACTACGGCCAGGTCTACTCGACGATGTCCCGCCTGCTGAAGAACGGGCTCGTCGAAGTCGACGGCATCGAGCCCGGCGGCGGGCCCGAGCGCAAGCGGTACGCGATCACCGACGCCGGGATCACCGACGTCGCCCAGTGGCTCGCCACCCCGGAGAAGCCCGAGCCGTACCTCCAGTCGACCCTCTACACCAAGGTCGTCCTCGCCCTGCTCACCCACCGCGACGCCGCCGGGATCCTCGACACCCAGCGCGCCGAGCACCTGCGCATGATGCGGATCCTCACCGACCGCAAGCGCAAGGGCGACCTCGCCGACCAGCTGATCTGCGACCACGCCCTGTTCCACCTGGAAGCCGACCTGCGCTGGCTGGAACTGACCGCCGCCCGTCTCGACAAGCTCGCCCAGACGGTGGTGACCGCATGACCGCCCCCGCCGGCGCCCTGCTCGTGGCTGAAGGGCTGCGCAAGACGTACGGGCCGACGACGGCGCTCGACGGCGCCGAGTTCTCCATCCACCCGGGCGAGGTCGTCGCCGTCATGGGCCCCTCCGGGTCCGGCAAGTCGACACTGCTGCACTGCCTCGCCGGGATCGTCACCCCCGACGCCGGATCGATCCGCTACGCCGGCCGCGAGATGGCCACCATGAGCGACGCCGAGCGCAGCGCGCTGCGGCGCAGCGAGTTCGGGTTCGTCTTCCAGTTCGGGCAGCTGGTGCCGGAGCTGAGCTGCGTGGAGAACGTGGCGCTGCCGCTGCGGCTGAACGGCGCGCCCCGCAAGGCCGCCGAACGCGCGGCCCGCGAGTGGATGGCCCGCCTGGAGGTCGACGACATCGCGGGCAAGCGGCCCGGCGAGGTCTCCGGCGGCCAGGGCCAGCGGGTCGCCGTGGCGCGGGCGCTGGTCACCAGTCCCCGGGTGCTGTTCGCCGACGAGCCGACCGGCGCGCTCGACTCGCTCAACGGCGAGCGCGTCATGGAGCTGCTGACGGACGCGGCCCGGTCCACCAACGCGGCCGTCGTGCTCGTCACCCACGAGGCCCGGGTCGCCGCCTACTCCGACCGCGAGATCGTCGTACGGGACGGCAGGTCGCGGGACATGGAGCGCGTCGTATGAGCCTGCGGCAGTGGTCCAGGGACCTGGGCCTGGGGTTCCGGTTCGCGTTCGCGGGCGGGCGTGAGGGGTGGATCCGCACCCTGCTGACCGCCGTCGGCGTCGGGCTCGGGGTGGCGCTGCTGCTGCTCACGACCGCGATCCCGAACGCGCTCGCGGCACGTCACGACCGGGAGAGCGCCCGCTCGGACCTCCTGTTCAACCAGACGGAGCCGAAGAAGGGCGACGACACCCTGCTGATCGCCAACGCCGGCACGACCTTCCGCGAGATGGACGTCCGGGGGCGGGTGCTGGAGCCCGAGGGGCCGCACGCTCCCGTACCGCCCGGCCTCGACGAGCTGCCCGGCGTGGACGAGATGGTGGTCTCCCCGGCACTGAAGCGGCTGCTGGAGTCCGACGAGGGCAAGCTGCTGCGCGACCGGCTGCCGCAGAAGATCGTCGGCACCATCGGGGAGAGCGGGCTGATCGGCTCGCAGGAACTCGCCTTCTACCGCGGCGGGGAGGGCCTCGCGGCCCGGCTCGACGACGGGGTCGCCCGGCTCGAACGGTTCGGGGATCCGCTGCCCTCGTCCGAGCGGATGGACCCGGTGCTGCTCCTGCTGGTCCTGGTCGTCTTCGTGGTGCTGCTGATGCCGGTCGGCGTCTTCGTCGCCACCGCCGTGCGGTTCGGCGGCGAGCGCCGCGACCGGCGGCTCGCGGCGCTGCGGCTGGTCGGCTCCGACAGCCGGATGACCCGGCGGGTGGCCGCGGGCGAGGCGATGGCCGGGGCGCTGCTCGGGCTGGTCTTCGGCACCGGGTTCTTCCTGATCGGCCGCCAGTGGGCGGGGTCGGTGGAGGTCTTCCGGTTCAGCGCGTTCCCGAGCTATCTGAACCCCTCGCCGCTGCTGGCGCTGCTGGTCGCCGTCGCGGTGCCGGCCGCCGCCGTGCTGGTCACCCAGTTCGCGCTGCGCGGCGTGGTGATCGAACCCCTCGGTGTGGTGCGCACCTCGCGGCCCGCGCGGCGCCGGCTGTGGTGGCGGCTGCTGCTGCCGCTCGCCGGCCTCGCGCTGCTCTACCCGATGATCGGCAACGGGCGGGAAGCGGGCGAGTTCAACCAGTACCTGGTCACCGGCGGCGTCCTGCTGCTCCTCGTCGGCGTGACCGCGCTGCTGCCGTGGATCGTCGAGGCGGTCGTCGCCCGGCTCGGCGCGGGCGCGGTGTCCTGGCAGCTCGCCGTACGCCGGCTCCAGCTGAGCAGCGGCTCCGCGGCCCGCATGGTCAACGGCATCGCCGTCGCGGTGGCGGGAGCGATCGCGCTCCAGATGCTCTTCGCGGGCGTCGAGGAGGACTACACGGAGAGCACCGGCAAGGACCTCACCCGCGCCCAGATGCAGGTCGGCGTCCCGGCGGGCCTCTCGCTCGACGCGGCCCGCGCCCGCTTCGAGACGACCCCGGGCGTCACGCGGGTCTACGGCTTCTCCGAGGGCATGCTCGACAACCGGCTCACCGACCCCGACCGGTTCACGCAGGTGGCCGTCGGCGACTGCGGCTCCCTGCGGGAGCTGGCCGCGCTGCCCTCCTGCCGGGACGGTGACGTGTTCGTCCTGGAGGGCGCCGACTACGACACCGAAGGGCCCGCGCTGGCCCGGCCGGGCAGCATGCTCTACTTCGACCCCCCGAGCGGTGACGAGTCGACGCCGATCGCCTGGGCCGTGCCGCAGGACATCAAGCGGGCCCGCTCGATCGTCGACCCCACCGGCACCCGGCGCGGCGGCGTCCTGCTCACTCCGAGCGCCCTGCCCCGCGAGGCCGCGACGGCCGTGCCCGGCCAGCTGTACCTGCGGCTGGACGAGTCCGTGCAGGACGCCCGCGAGCACGTGCGCAACACCGCCGCGGACATCGACCCGTTCGCCGAACCGATGACCTGGGTGTCCAGCAAGCAGAACAACCGGTTCACCGCCATCCGCAGCGGCCTGTTCGTCGGCGCCACCTGTGTGCTGCTGCTGATCGGGGCGAGCCTGCTCGTCTCCCAGCTGGAGCAGCTGCGCGAACGGCGCAAGCTCCTGTCCTCGCTGGTCGCCTTCGGCACCCGGCGCCGCACGCTGAGCCTGTCGGTGCTGTGGCAGACGGCGGTCCCGATCGCGCTCGGCCTCGCACTGGCCTGCGCGGTGGGGCTGACCCTGGGCACGGTGCTGCTGAAGATGACGGACACCGCGGTCCGCGTGGACTGGATGAGTGTGCTGGCCATGACGGGCATGGGCGCGGCCGTCGTCCTCGCCGTAACCCTGCTCAGCCTGCCGCCCCTCCTCCGGCTGATGCGCCCGGACGGGCTGCGCACGGAGTAGGACGGGCGCATCAGCCGGAGGA
>NZ_MUND01000778.1 GCF_002154375.1 Streptomyces glaucescens
GGAGCGGGGTGCCGGAGAGGTGGGCGGCGGGGGCGGCCTCGATGACCGGGATGACCGCGTTGAGCTGGGCGAGCAGCCGGGTGAGGTCGCGGCTGCGGCTGTGGTAGCGGGAGCGGCGCGCGAGGATGACGTCGTACGACTGGTTGAGTGCCTGGGTGGCGGCGTGCCGGGCCGTGTCGTAGGTCTCGGTGTCCGAGCCGCACGCGTCGAGCAGGTCGGCGACGGCCCGGTAGGCACCCGCGACGGCCGTGCGTTCGGGTACGCCGGAGCGCAGCGGCCAGGACAGCAGGGCGAGGACGAGGACGAGCAGTCCGCCGCCGGTCATCAGCAGCGGGGCGAGCCACCAGTCGCCGGGCATCGGCAGGCCGGCGCCGACGACGGCGTTCAGCAGCAGGAGCAGGCCGGAGACGGAGGAGACCGCGCCGATCGTCGAGATCATCCCGGAGACGAGGGCGATGCCGGTGAGGACGGCGACCGCGATCCAGCCGTGGCCGAAGGCGAGGGAGCCGAGGGTGACGCCGACCGCGCCGAGCAGTTGCGGGACGGCGATGTTGAGGATGCGCAGCCGGTAGGCGTCGGCGGTGTCGCCGATGACGCCGGAGAGCGCGCCCATGGCGGCGAGCGCGCCGTACGCGGGCCGGCCGGCGGCGAGCCCGACCGCCAGCGGGAGCGACATCGCGACGGCGGCCCGGGCGACGGCGGCCCGGTTGACGGGCGCCTGCTGGGCTCGAAGGTTCCGGACCAGCCAGTCGGGAGGGGTGAGGCCGATGGGGAACTCTCGCGGCATGCGCCCATTATGGGTGCCTTGCCCGAAGGACCGGGGCGGCCGGTACCGACGTGCTCACGCCCACCGGCGACCGGCGCCTCGGCCCGCCGTGGGCACGGTCCTCAGCGGAACTCCCGCACGACCTCGATACGGCCCACGATGTGCGCGTTGAACTCCGCCAGCTCCTCGGCCGGGACCCAGAGTTCGAGGATGGTCTCGCCGCCGGCCTGCCGGACCGGGTAGCGCTCCAGGAACGCGGAGTCGACCTCGAAGCGGGTGACGTATCCGGCGCCGGAGGCCGGGACGTTCCAGTCGCGGGCGATGCGCACGGCGTAGTCCTCGTTGAGGACGGGGTAGAAGATCGGCTGTTCGGGCAGTCGCGGGGGCCAGGCGGTCCAGCCGGAGGCCTCGACGAGGGCCAGCTCCTCGGGTCCCGTGGGCCGCCACAGGGTCGTCGTCTCGCGCATGGTCGGTGACGGTAGCCGGGCGGAGGCGGCCGGCACCAACGGATCAGCCGGGGATGCGGTCCAGGAAGGCGGCCAGCGCCGCGTTGAACTCGTCCGGGCGTTCCAGGTTGGGCATGTGGGCCGCGTCCTTGACGACGTGCAGGGTGGAGTCGGGGAGCAGGGCGTGCAGGGTCTCGGCGACCGGGACGGGGGTGTACTCGTCGTCCTCGCCGACCACGACCAGCGCCGGGGCGGTGACGCGGGCGAGCAGCGGGCGGTAGTCGGGGCGTTCGGCGCGTCCGCGCAGGGCCGCGGCGGCCCCCTCGGGCGGGGCGGCGGTCATCATGCGGTGGACGTGGGCCTGGACGTCCGGGTCGGCGTAGGGGGCGACCATCTTGTGCAGGACCTCGTCGGCATAGCCGCGCATGCCCTCGCGCAGCAGCCGGTCGGCCATGGCGTTGCGGGTGCGCCTGCCCTCGGGGGTCTCGGGTTCGGCGAAGGTGTCGGCGAGGACGAGTCCGCGGATCCGGTCGCCGAACCGGTCGTAGCACTCCATGGCGATCTGGCCGCCCATGGACAGTCCGGCGAGGATCACGGACTCCAGTCCCAGTTCGTCGAGCAGGGCCTCGAGGTCGGCGGCGAAGGCGGCGAGCGGGGTGATGCCGGGGACCACCGGGGAGGCGCCGTAGCCGCGCAGGTCGGGGGCGACGACCCGGCGGTGCGGGGCGAACGCCTCGATCTGCGGGTCCCACATGGTGTGGTCGAAGGGGTGGCCGTGGACGAGGAGCAGAGGGACGCCGGTTGCGGTGCCTTTGTCCTCGTATGCGAGGGGGACGGTCATGAAGTCGACCGTACGGCGCGCCAACTCGTCGGTGCAATAAAATCTTTGCTCTCGGTGCAATGCCAACCAAGGGGCCGCTGTGGACGATTACCTCCGTCTCGCCGACCGGATCGCGGCCGACATCGCCTCCGGCCGCCTCAGGCCGGGCCAGCGGCTGCCCCCGCAGCGGGCGTTCGCGCGGCGGCGCGGCATCGCGGCCTCCACGGCCGGGCGGGTCTACGGCGAACTGGTGCGGCGCGGACTGGTCGTCGGCGAGGTCGGCCGGGGCACCTTCGTCCGGGCCACCCCGCCCGCGACCGGTGACGGCCGCGCCCTCACCGAACCGCCGCACCCGGGCACCGCCGCGCCCGCACTCGTCAACCTGGAGCTGAACTACCCCACGGCCGCCGATCAGTCCGCCCTCCTCGCCCCGGCCCTCACCGCCCTCCTGGGAGACCCGGCCACCCTCACCGACACCCTCCGCCCGGCCGCCGCCACCGGCACCCCCGAGGCCCGCGCGGCGGCGGTCGGGCGGAGGGTGTCGGTGAGGGTGGCC
>NZ_MUND01000078.1 GCF_002154375.1 Streptomyces glaucescens
CCTCGCCCAGACGCGCCTCCGCCTCGCCGGGCTCGCCGCCCGCCGGGACCTCCTCGCCGAAGCGCTTCTTGGAGAAGGACAGGACACGGTTGACGAAGTTGCCGAGGGTGTCGGCGAGGTCCTTGTTCACCGTGGCGGTGAAGTGCTCCCAGGTGAACGAGGAGTCGTCCGACTCGGGGGCGTTGGCGATCAGGAAGTAGCGCCAGTAGTCGGCCGGGAGGATGTCCAGCGCCTGGTCGGTGAAGACGCCGCGCTTCTGCGAGGTGGAGAACTTCCCGCCGTAGTACGTCAGCCAGTTGAAGGCCTTGACGTAGTCGACCATCTTCCACGGCTCGCGCACGCCCAGCTCGGTCGCCGGGAACATCACCGTGTGGAACGGGACGTTGTCCTTCGCCATGAACTCGGTGTAGCGGACGGGGTTCTCGCCGGAGTCCGCCTCGTACCACCACGACTTCCAGTCCCGGTTCTCCGGGTCCCGGTCCGCCCACTCCTTCGTCGCGCCGATGTACTCGATCGGGGCGTCGAACCAGACGTAGAAGACCTTGCCCTCCGCCGCCAGCTCCGGCCAGGTGTCCGCCGGAACGGGGACGCCCCAGTCCAGGTCACGGGTGATGGCGCGGTCGTGCAGGCCCTCGTTCAGCCACTTGCGGGCGATGGAGGAGGCCAGCTGCGGCCAGTCGTCCTCGTGGCGGGCCACCCACGCCTCGACCTCGTGCTGGAGCTTGGACTGGAGGAGGAAGAGGTGCTTGGTCTCGCGGACCTCCAGGTCCGTGGAGCCGGAGATGGCGCTGCGCGGGTTGATCAGGTCCGTCGGGTCGAGGACGCGGGTGCAGTTCTCGCACTGGTCGCCGCGGGCCTTGTCGTAGCCGCAGTGGGGGCAGGTGCCCTCGACGTAGCGGTCCGGGAGGAAGCGGCCGTCGGCGGGCGAGTAGACCTGGCGGATCGCCCGCTCCTCGATGAAGCCGTTCTCGTTCAGCTTGCGGGCGAAGTGCTGGGTGATCTCGACGTTCTGCGCGCTGGAGCTGCGGCCGAAGTAGTCGAACGCAAGTGCGAAACCGTCGTAGACGGCCTTCTGCGCGTCGTGCGCCTGCGCGCAGAACTCCGCCACCGGCAGGCCCTGCTCCTTGGCCGCCAGCTCCGCCGGGGTGCNNGCTGGCGGAGGTACCGGGAGTACACGTCCGCCGGGAGCATGGACCCCACCATGTTGCCCAGGTGCTTGATCCCGTTGATGTACGGAAGGGCGCTGGTGATGAGGTGTCGAGCCATGGCTTGGCTGCTCCCGGGTCGGTTGTTTGCGAACCTTGAAATGGTAGCCGAGACGGGCGG
>NZ_MUND01000779.1 GCF_002154375.1 Streptomyces glaucescens
GCGCGGGGAGGTGGTGCGACGGGGGGTGCCGGTGATGCGGCTGGAGCGCGGGAGCGGTGGAGCGGGCGATGTCGACGGTGGACGGTATGCCGGCGGCGGTGTGCGGGATCCCGGCGGTGTGCGGGATGCCGGCGGCGTTCTGGTGACGACCGTGTACGACCTGCTGCTGGCCCAGTACGGTGTCCGGCGCCCCGGTCTCCCCGGCGACTGGCCCGCCTCCTACGACGACCCCCACACCCCCGGCACCCCCGCCTGGCAGCAGACCCACACCTCCGTCCCCGCCGCCCAGTGCGTCCGGATCGCACGGGAGTTCGCGCGGACCGCCGAGCGGTCCAAGGGCCGCTGCATGATCCTGATGGGCGCCGGCACCAACCACTGGTTCCACTCCGAGACGATCTACCGCGCCTTCCTGGCGCTGCTCCAGCTCACCGGCTGCCAGGGCCGCAACGGCGGCGGCTGGGCCCACTACGTGGGCCAGGAGAAGTGCCGCCCGTCGACCGGCTGGGCCACGCTGGCCGCCGCCTCCGACTGGTCCCGGCCGCCCCGGCAGATGATCGGCACGGCGTACTGGTACCTCAACACCGACCAGTGGCGCTACGACCGCTTCACCGCCGATGTGCTCACCTCACCGCTCGCCGAGGGCCGGCTGGCCGGGATGACGGGCGCCGACTGCCTCGCGCTGTCGGCGCGCGCGGGCTGGATGCCGTCGTATCCGACGTTCGACCGCAACCCGCTGGAGCTGGGCGAGGTGTTCGGCGATCCGGTGGCGAAGGCGGTCGCCGAACTGCGCGCGGGCACGCTGAAGTTCGCCTGCGAGGACCCGGACGCGCCGGAGAACTGGCCGCGCGTGCTGACCCTGTGGCGGGCGAATCTGCTGGGCTCCTCGGCCAAGGGCGCGGAGTACTTCACCAAGCACCTGCTGGGCACCCACTCGTCGCTGCGGGCAAAGGAGGCTCCCGAGGAGGTACGGCCGCGTGAGGTGACGTGGCACGAGCGGGCCCCCGAGGGCAAGCTCGACCTGCTGCTGTCGCTGGACTTCCGGCAGACCTCCTCCACCCTGCTCTCCGACGTGGTGCTGCCCGCCGCGACCTGGTACGAGAAGCACGATCTGTCGTCCACCGACATGCACCCCTACGTGCACTCCTTCACCCCGGCCGTGGACCCGCCCTGGCAGGCGCGCACCGACTTCGACACGTTCAAGGCGATCGCCGAGCGGTTCAGTGAGCTGGCCGTGGGTCATCTGGGGGTGCGCAAGGACCTGGTGGCGGCCCCGCTCCAGCACGACACGCCGGGTGAGACCGCCCAGCCGGGCGGGGTGGTGCGGGACTGGAGGCGCGGCGAGTGCGATCCGGTGCCCGGCGAGACGATGCCGGGCCTCGTCGTCGTGGAGCGCGACTACACCGCGGTCGGCGCGAAGTTCGCCGCCCTCGGCCCGCTGGTGGAGGAGCTGGGCCTGCCCGCGAAGGGCATCGCGCTGCGGCCGGACGAGGAGGTGGAGCACCTGCGCGGGCTCAACGGCGTGGTGCGCGGCGGCCCCGCCGACGGCCGGCCCGCGCTGGACACGGCGGTGAAGGCGGCGAACACCGTCCTCGCCCTGTCCGGCACCACCAACGGCCGGCTAGCCACCCAGGGTTTCCGCACCCTGGAGGCGCGCACCGGGCAGGAGATGGCGCATCTGGCCGCCGAGCACGAGGGGAACCGGATCACCTACGCGGACACGCAGGCCGCGCCGGTGCCGGTGATCACGTCACCGGAGTGGTCGGGGAGCGAAGCCGGCGGCCGACGGTACACGGCGTTCACGCTGAACACCGAGCACGGCAAGCCGTGGCACACCCTCACCGGCCGCCAGCACTTCTTCCTCGACCACGACTGGATCCACGAACTCGGCGAGGCGCTGCCCGTCTACCGCCCCCCGCTCGACATGCACCGCCTCTTCGGCGAACCCCGCGTCGGCGCCGACGGGCAGCGCGAGGTGACGGTGCGTTACCTCACCCCGCACAACAAGTGGTCCATCCACTCCGAGTACCAGGACAACCTCTTCATGCTGGCCCTCTCCCGGGGCGGCCAGACCATCTGGATGTCCCCGCAGGACGCGGACGCGATCGGCGTGGCGGACAACGACTGGATCGAGGCGGTCAACCGCAACGGCGTGGTCGTCGCCCGGGCGATCGTCTCGCACCGCATGCCGCCCGGCACCGTCTACATGCACCACGCGCAGGAGCGCACAGTGGGCGTGCCGAAGGCGGAGACGACCGGGACGCGGGGCGGCATCCACAACTCCCTCACCCGGCTGATCATGAAGCCGACCCATCTGGTCGGCGGCTACGCCCAGCTGTCCTGGGCGTTCAACTACCTCGGCCCGACGGGCAACCAGCGCGACGAGGTGACCGTGATCCGCCGCCGGAGCCAGGAGGTCGAGTACTGATGCGCCCGATGGCCCAGATCGCGATGGTGATGAACCTCGACAAGTGCATCGGCTGCCACACCTGCTCGGTCACCTGCAAACAGGCGTGGACCAACCGGCGGGGCATGGAGTACGTCTGGTTCAACAACGTGGAGACCCGCCCCGGCCAGGGCTATCCGCGCCGCTACGAGGACCAGGGGAAGTGGCGCGGCGGCTGGGAGCTGAACCGGCGCGGCGCGCTGAAGCTCAAGGCGGGCGGGCGGCTGAGGACGCTCGCGGGCATCTTCTCCAACCCGAAGCTGCCGGAGATCAAGGACTACTACGAGCCCTGGACGTACGAGTACCGCAACCTCACCGACGCCCCGCTCGGCGACGACTACCCCGTCGCCCGGCCGGTGTCGTCGATCGACGGCAAGCCGATGAAGATCGAATGGTCGTCGAACTGGGACGACAACCTGGCCGGCGCGCCCGCCTACGGTGATCTCGACCCGATGGTGGAGCGCGTCCGGCAAGAGGCAGAGGAGAAGGTGCGGTTCGCGTTCGAGCAGACGTTCATGTTCTATCTGCCGCGCATCTGCGAGCACTGCCTGAACCCGTCGTGCGTGGCGTCCTGCCCGTCCGGGGCGATGTACAAGCGGGCGGAGGACGGCATCGTCCTGGTCGACCAGGACCACTGCCGGGGCTGGCGGATGTGCGTGACGGGGTGCCCGTACAAGAAGGTCTACTTCAACCACCGCACCGGCAAGGCCGAGAAGTGCACCCTGTGCTACCCGCGCATCGAGGTCGGTCTGCCGACGGTGTGCTCGGAGACGTGCGTCGGCCGGCTGCGCTACCTCGGGGTGATCCTCTACGACGCCGACAAGGTGACCGCCGCCGCGTCGGTGCCCGACGACCAGGCGCTGTACCAGGCGCAGCTCGATGTCTTCCTCGACCCGCGGGACCCGGAGGTGCGGCGGGCGGCGGAGCGGGCGGGCATCCCGGACGACTGGCTGGAGGCGGCCCGCCGCTCCCCCGTGCACGCGCTGATCAGCACGTACCGTGTGGCGCTCCCGCTGCACCCGGAGTACCGCACGATGCCGATGGTCTGGTACATCCCCCCGCTGTCGCCGGTGGTGGACGCGCTGGCCGGGACCGGGCACGACGGGGAGGACGCGGGCAATCTGTTCGGCGCGATCGACACGCTGCGCATCCCGCTGGAGTACCTGGCGGAACTCTTCTCGGCCGGGGACGTCGGCCCGGTGAAGGCCTCGCTGGACAAGCTCGCCGCGATGCGCTCGCACATGCGGGCGATCAATCTGGGCGAGGAGCCGGACCCGCAGATCGCCGCCGCCGTCGGCATGGCGCCCGGGGAGGTGGAGGAGATGTACCGGCTGCTGGCGATCGCCAAGTACGAGGAGCGGTACGTCATCCCGACCGCGGCGCTCGGCGACGCGCGGCGCCTGGAGGAGACGGCGGTGCCCGACGCGTGCAGCCTCGACCACGCCGACGGTCCGGGGATGGGCGGCGACGGCCCGTTCGGCGGTGACTCCGGCCGCAGGCGGCTGCCGCTGGTGACGGTGGAGAACTTCCACCTGCTGCGCCGGCGGCAGACCTCCGACGACGCGAAGGAGGCGTGATGCCCTCGGACGCGGTGCTGTACCAGGCGGCGGCGCTCTGCCTGACGTATCCGGACGACGACTTCCGCGCCCGGCTGCCGCTGCTGCGCGAGGCCGCCCCGCAGCTGCGGGAGTTCACCGACCACGCGGCCGTCACCCCGGCGATGGAGCTGGCCGCGCACTACGTGCGGGTCTTCGACTTCAAGAACCGGCACAGCCTGTACCTGAGCTGGTGGCGGGACGGCGACACCCGGCGGCGCGGGATGTCGCTGGTCCGCTTCAAGGACGTCTACCGGGCGCACGGCCTGGAGTTCAGCGGTGAGGAACTGCCGGACTTCCTGCCGGCGGTGCTGGAGTTCGCGGCCCGCACCGGGGACACCTCCCTGCTGACGGAGCACCGCGGCGCCCTGGAGGAGCTGCGCACCCGGCTGACCGCCTTCGGTACGCCGTACGCGTGCGTCCTGGACGCCGTGTGCGCCACACTGCCGACCGTACACACCGGAGCGCGCTCATGACCGTCTTCCTCTGGGGCGTTCTGCCGTACCTCGCCTTCGTTCTCCTGGTCGCGGGGCTGGTGTGGCGCCACCGCTACGACAAGTTCGGCTGGACCACGCGCTCCTCGCAGATCTACGAGTCGAAGCTGCTGAACATCGCCTCCCCCGCCTTCCACTACGGCATCCTCTTCGTGCTCGTCGGACACGTCGTGGGCCTGTTCGTCCCGGTGTCGTGGACCGACGGTCTCGGGGTCACCGAGCACACGTACCACCTGTTCTCGCTGTACGGCGGCACGGCGGCCGGCGCGCTGACGGTCGTCGGGATCCTGTTGCTCGTCCACCGTCGACGGACCAAGGCACCGGTCTTCCGCGCGACGACCGTCAACGACAAGCTGATGTACCTCGTCCTGCTCGCGGCGATCGTCCTCGGCATGGTCGCCAAGCTCTCCCACACCTCCGGCGACGGCTACGACTACCGTGCCTCGATCGCGCCCTGGTCGCGCAGCCTGTTCACGCTCCGGCCGGACACCGGGCTGATGGCGGGGGTGCCGGCGCTGTACGCGATCCACGC
>NZ_MUND01000780.1 GCF_002154375.1 Streptomyces glaucescens
GCCCCCTCCTCCGCCGCGCCCGCGTTCAACTACGGCGAGGCGCTGCAGAAGTCCCTCCTCTTCTACGAGGCCCAGCAGTCCGGCGTGATCCCGGACTGGAACCGGGTCGGCTGGCGCGGGGACTCGGGGCTGAACGACGGCAAGGACGTCGGTGTCGACCTGACCGGCGGGTGGTACGACGCCGGGGACCACGTCAAGTTCGGCCTGCCGATGGCGTATTCGGCGACCGTGCTCGCCTGGGGCGGCCTGGAGGAGCGCACCGCCTACACCGGCACCGGCCAGTGGACGCACCTGAAGAACAACCTCCGCTTCGTCAACGACTACTTCGTCAAGGCCCACCCCTCGCCCAACGTCCTTTACGGGCAGGTGGGCCACGGGGGCAAGGACCACGCCTGGTGGGGGCCGGCCGAGGTCATGCCGATGGAGCGGCCCGCCTTCAAGATCGACGCCTCCTGCCCCGGCTCCGACCTCGCCGGGCAGACCGCCGCCGCCATGGCGGCCTCCTCC
>NZ_MUND01000781.1 GCF_002154375.1 Streptomyces glaucescens
GCGGCCGTCGCCGGCTGCTCCTCCGACAGCGACGCTTCGCCGTCCGGCGGCTCCAAGCGCCTGCGCATCGGCTACTTCGCCTTCCCCAGCGGCGACCTGCTCGTGAAGAACAGGAGGTTGCTGGAGAAGGCCCTGCCGGACTACGAGATCACCTGGATCAAGTTCGACTCCGGCGCCAGCGTCAACCAGGCCTTCATCGGCAAGTCGCTCGACATCGCGGCGCTCGGCTCCAGCCCGTTCGCCCGCGGGGTGTCCGGCAGCTCACCCATTCCGTACAAGGTCGCCTGGATCCTCGACGTCGCGGGCGAGAACGAGGCCCTGGTGGCGCGCAGGACCACCGGCATCACCGATGTCGCCGGGCTCAAGGGCAGGAAGATAGCCACCCCCTTCGCCTCCACCTCGCACTACAGCCTGCTGGCAGCGCTGGAGACGGCGGGCCTGCGGCCGTCGGACGTCCAGCTCATCGACCTGCAACCACAGCCGATCCTCGCCGCCTGGCAGCGCGGGGACATCGACGCCGCCTACGTCTGGCTGCCGACCCTGGACGAACTGCGCGAGACCGGCACCCAGCTCACCAGCAGCAAGCAGATCGGCGCGGCGGGCAGACCGACCCTCGACCTGGCCGTCGTGTCGGACGACCTGATCGCCAGGGACCCGGAGGCGATCGACGCATGGCGCCGGGCGCAGGCCGAGGCACTGCGCCTGATCAGGTCCGACCCGGACGGCACGGTGAAGGCTGTCGCGGCCGAGCTCGGCATCAGCGCGGCGGACGCCAGGGCGCAGCTCTCGCAGGGCGTGTTCCTCACCCCGGAGCAGGTGGTCTCCGCCGACTGGCTGGGCACCGACGGCAGTCCGGGCGAGCTGCTCACCTACGTCGGCGACACCGGCCGGTTCCTGGCCGACCAGAAGCAGATCGCCGCCGCGCCGTCCGAGGCCGACGTCCGCAAGGCCTTCTACCTCAAGGGGCTGCCCGATGTCCTCAGGTGAGATCGGTGAGGCGGCGGCAGGGGCGGACACGTCGCGTGCCGGATCAGGGTCCGTCCGCCTCGACCACGTCGTCCACCGGTACGGCCGTCGCGGCGAGACCTTCACCGCCGTGGGGCCGGTCGACCTGACCGTCCCGGCCGGGGAGTTCCTCGTCCTCGTGGGCGCCTCCGGCTGCGGCAAGAGCACCCTGCTGCGGCTCATCGCCGGTTTCGAGCGGCCCGCGCAGGGAGCGGTGCGGGTGTCCGGCGCCGAGCCGCGGCCCGGCGCGGGGGCGGGTGTGGTGTTCCAGACCCCGCGGCTGTTCCCGTGGCGGACCGTGCGGGGCAACATCGATCTGGCGCTGAGGTACGCCCGTGTCGACCGTGCCCGATGGCCGGAGCGGCGCGCGGAGTTGCTGGCCCGGGTCGGGCTCCAAGGCACCGAGAGGCGGCGGACCTGGGAGATCTCCGGCGGCCAGCAGCAACGCGTGGCCATCGCCCGGGCGCTCGCCGCCGAGAACCCCCTCCTCCTGCTCGACGAGCCGTTCGCGGCGCTGGACGCGCTGACCCGGGAGCGGCTGCAGGAGGACGTCCGCCGCGTCACCGACCGGACCGGGCGGACCGCGGTGTTCGTGACGCACTCGGCGGACGAGGCGGTGTTCCTCGGCTCTCGCATCGTGGTGCTGACCAAGAGCCCCGGGACCGTGGCACTCGACCTGCCGATCCCCCTGCCGCGTGGCGACGTCGATGCCGAGGAGCTGCGCAACTCGGAGCAGTTCGCCGAGCTGCGCGCGCAGGTGTCCCACGCCGTCAAGGCCGCCGCGGCGGCCTGAACCAGACCCAGGAAAGGAAACATACGTGAGCGTTCTCAGCGACCCGCCCGCCGTGACCCGGCTGCCCCTCACCGCACTCGGTCCCGGCTTCGGTGCCGAGATCGACGGCATCGACCTCGTGCACCTCGACGACGACCAGGTCCTCGCGCTGCGCGAGGCACTCGTCGCGTACAAGGTCCTCTTCGTGCGCGGCCAGCACGGCCTCGACGACGCCGCGCAGATCGAGTTCGGCAGACGCCTGGGCGACGTCACCGTCGGGCACCCCGTCCACGACTCCGGTGACGTGGCGCCCGAGGTGTACTCCCTGGACAGCCAGGACAACGGGTTCGCCGACGTGTGGCACACGGACGTGACGTTCGTGCGACGCCCGCCGGCCATCTCCGTCCTGCGCGCAGTGGTGCTGCCGCCCAACGGGGGCGACACCAGCTGGGCGGACAGCCAACTCGCCTACGAGTCGCTGTCGCCGGGCCTGCGCAGCTACGTCGACACGCTCACCGCCGTTCACGACGGCAGCCGCGAGTTCGGCTACTACCTCGCCCAGCGCCGTCAGGGCCGGGGCAACCTCTGGGAGGGCGAGGTGTTCACCGAGCTGGAGCCGGTGGAGCACCCGGTGGTCCGGGTGCACCCGGAGAGCGGCCGCAAGGGCCTGTTCGTGAACCCCGGCTTCACTTCGCACATCGTGGGCGTCTCGGAGCACGAGAGCCGCGGCATCCTCGACATCCTGTACGCCCACCTCACCAAGCCCGAGCACGTCGTACGGCATCGCTGGCAGCCGGGGGACGTCGCGCTGTGGGACAACCGCAGCACGGCCCACTACGCCAACCGCGACTACGGCGACCGGCATCGTGTGATGCACCGCATCACGCTGCGCGGGGACACCCCGGTCGGGCCCGCGTCCGTACCCCGCTGACCCACGGGCACCGCTCGTGCGACGCTCGAGGGTCCCGGCGCTCGGGGCACCCGGTCCTCACCCGGTCGTGACGGTCGGGCACGGCGACGGGCTCGGGGGTGCGCTCGGGTCGGGGGACGGGGTGGCCGGCTGCGTGGCACAGTCGTCCGGCTGGGTGGGCGACGGGCTCGGCTCGGCCGTCGGGTCCGGTGAGGGGGACGGTGACGGGCCGGCCGTGGGC
>NZ_MUND01000782.1 GCF_002154375.1 Streptomyces glaucescens
GCCGTCCTCGGCACGGTGGTGTGGTCCGTCCACAGATGCTCGGCGAACTCGGGTTCGCGCAGTCGTTCCAGGCAGTGGTCGAGCTGCCGGACGGCCCAGCCCTCGCGGCGCAGTCCGGCGTCCTTCCCGGCGACGTACCGCAGGACATGCCCGAATCCCCGCTCGCGCAGCCGCGCGAGGACGGTGTCGCGTTCCGCGAGCAGGGTGAAGTGGCGTACGTCGTGGCCGAGTTCGCGCAGCCGTCCGACGGTCTCGGCGAAGTGGCCGGAGTGGGTGACGGTCATGGGGGCGATCACCACGCCGTCGTGCCGGGTCAGGGTGAGGTCGAGGACCTCGACGACGCCCTGCCGCCAGGCCGCCAGGTCCTGGAAGTCCCCGCGCAGAGCGGGCGGCAGCATGCGGTGCAGGCCGAAGCCGAGGTGCTCGGGGTCGCAGATGACGCTGCCGGGCAGGCGGCGCCGTATCTCGTGTGCGGTCTGTGTCTTGCCGCCCCCGTAGGGGCCGTTGATCCACAGGAGCATGCGCAGGACCCTACCGACGCCTCACCAGGCCGTCAGCGGTTCGATGCCGTCAGCCGTGTCCGCCGGCCCGCACCAGACCCGTCTCGTACGCGAGGACGACGACCTGCACCCGGTCCCGCAGCCCGAGCTTGGTCAGGATCCGCCCCACGTGCGTCTTCACGGTCGCCTCGGACAGCACCAGCCGGGCGGCGATCTCCCCGTTGGACAGGCCCTGCGCGACGAGCACCATGACCTCGCGCTCCCGCTCGGTCAGCCGCTCCAGTCCCTTGTGCTGCGGCTCCCTGCCGGTGCTGGGCAGCATCGGCGCGAACCGGTCCAGGAGCCGCCGGGTGGTCGAGGGGGCCACCACGGCGTCGCCGCTGTGCACCGCGCGGATGGCGGCGAGCAGTTCGCCGGGCGGCACGTCCTTGAGCATGAACCCGGAGGCGCCCGCCTTCAGTCCGGAGAAGGCGTATTCGTCGAGGTCGAAGGTGGTCAGGATCAGTACCTTCGGCGGGTCCTGCTCGGCGCAGATGCGGCGGGTCGCCTCCACACCGTCCAGCTTGGGCATCCGGACGTCCATCAGCACCACGTCGACGGCGGTCGAGCGGACCACCTGAAGCGCCTCGACGCCGTCGCCCGCCTCGGCGACGACCTCCATGTCCGGCTGGGCTGCGAGCACCATCCGGAACCCGGTGCGCAGCAGCACCTGGTCGTCGACGAGCATCACGCGGATCGTCATCGGGGCCTCTTCCATGTCCATGATCGTGAGCGGTTGGGGGGCGTGACAGGTGTCAACAAGGGGCGTGCGAATACGTCAATGCGCCGGTTTGAGCGGCAGGAGCGCACTGATGCGGAATCCTCCGCCGGGGCGGGGCCCCGCGTCCAGGGTGCCGCCGACCATCCCGACCCGCTCACGCATGCCGATCAGGCCGTGGCCCTGCCCGTCGGCGCCGCCCTCCTCGTACAGCTCGTGCGGGGCGCCCTTGCCGTCGTCCTCCACGAGCAGCCCGAGGCCGTCGTCGAAGTAGACCAGGCGCACGCTGGCACCCGCGTTCGGGCCGCCGTGCTTGCGGGTGTTGGTCAGCGCCTCCTGCACGATGCGGTAGGCGGTCAGCTCGACGCCGCTGGGCAGCGGGCGCGGGGTGCCCTCGACCTTGAAGTCGACGGGCAGCCCGGAGTCCCGGCACTGCGCCACCAGGTCCTCGATCTGCTCCACGTCGGGCTGCGGGACGTACTCCCCGCTCTCCTCGTGCTCGCCGGTGCGCAGCACCCCGAGCAGCCGGCGCATCTCCGCGAGCGCCTGGCGGCCGGTGGAGGAGATCGTCTCCAGGGCCTTCTTCGCCTGGTCGGGAGCGGCGTCGAGGACGTAGGCGGCGCCGTCGGCCTGCACCACCATCACCGACACGTTGTGCGCGACGACGTCGTGCAGCTCCCGCGCGATCCGGGCGCGCTCGGCGGCGACCGCGACCTTGGCCTGCGCCTCGCGCTCCTTCTCCAGGCGGGCGGCGCGTTCCTCCAGCTGCGCGAAGTAGGCGCGGCGGGTGCGGATCGAGTCGCCGAGCACCCAGGCCAGGGCGAACGGCACGGTCTGGAAGACGGCGACCGCGATGTCGCCCGCCACACCGGAATCGGTGGCCGGCCAGCGGATCTGGGCGAGCGGCGCCGCGCACAAGCCGGCGGCCAGCGCCAGCCGGGAGGCCCAGCGCGCCCCGATCGCGGCCACCGTGTAGACGATCACCAGCATGGCGAAGTTGGCGGGTGTGGTCGCCACGTCCAGCACGAGCTGGGCCACGCCCGCCCCGATCGCCAGCAGCAGCATCGGCTCCGGCAGCCGGCGGCGCAGCGCGACCACGACGCACAGCAGCAGCACGACCGGAACGATGAGCGCCGGCAGATCGGTGCCCATGTTCCGTTCGACCTGTCCGCCCACCAGCGAGAGACCGAGCAGGATCACGGCCCAGAAGCCGTCGACCCATGTCGGGTGCCTGCGGAGAAAGTCATAGAGGCGCTGCACGTAACCCAGCGTAGGGAAGCGCGGTGCGTGCGGGGGTCAACCGGAGGATCGATCCGTATCGGACACATGTACTCCGCAAGGTGGAGGAGTCGTTCCCCTGTGCGCCTAGCCTGGCCGTGTGACGGAGGCGACGGACGATGCGGCGAGTGGTGCGAGGGACGTGACGGGCGGCGGGGCGCACGGCGTGACGGACGGTGGGGGGCGCGGTGG
>NZ_MUND01000783.1:0-225 GCF_002154375.1 Streptomyces glaucescens
CCGCCGGTCACCGCTCCGGACGCGGAGGCGAACCGGTCGTCCAGCGAGTCCGGCGTCCGTGTGGGACCCGTGTCCTTTATGGCGTCGTCGTACAACCGCCCCCACCAGTCGTCGGAGTCACCGGTGGGCCTTGCCCCCTGCTGGCTCATGCCGGTCATTGTCCACCGAGCGGCCCGGAGGAAAACGGGTCATCAGGAAAAATCCCCTGCCCCGCGACGCGTCGCG
>NZ_MUND01000783.1:255-2487 GCF_002154375.1 Streptomyces glaucescens
ACGGGAGAACCGCCCGGCGACGGCAACAGGCCCGGCCCCGTCGGCACCGGTGACCCCACCTTGGCAGAGGGCGAGGCGGTACGGCGATGATGTTCGACGGCGGGTTTGCGCCGTGGCCGTTTCCCGCCACAGGTGGACACCGCGGGACCGATCGTCGGGGAGGGGCGGAGCCTGATGCTGGCAGCGATAGGGCTGGACGAGCGGCACGAGTCGGCGTACCGGGCGCTGGTCGCGGTCGGCGCCGCCGACGTACCCGATCTGGCGCGCCGGCTGACGCTGGGCGAGCAGGACACCGAGCGGGCGCTGCGCCGGCTGGAGCGGCACGGGCTCGCCGCGCAGTCCTCCGCCCGCCCGGGCCGCTGGGTGGCCGCCCCGCCGGGGGTGGCGCTGGGCGCGCTGCTCGCCCAGCGGCGGCACGAGCTGGAGCGGGCGGAGCTGGCGGCGGCGCTGCTGGCCGAGGAGTACCGCGCGGCGGCCTCCGAGCCCGCCGTGCACGACCTGGTCGAGGTGGTGATCGGCGCGGCGGCGGTCACTCAGCGGTTCCTGCAGTTGCAGCTGGGCGCCGCCGACGAGGTGTGCGCACTGGTCACCGGGGACCCGGTGGCCGTGACCGGCATGGAGAACGACGCCGAGGAGCGGGCCGCCGCGCGCGGGGTGCGCTACCGGGTGGTGGTCGAGCGGACCGTACTGGACCGGCCGAACGGCATCACCGAGCTGACCGCCGCGCTCGCCCGCGACGAGCAGGTGCGGGTGGTGGACCGGGTGCCGACGAAGCTGGTCGTCGCGGATCGCTCGCTGGCGCTGGTGCCGCTGACCCATCCCACCGCCGAGCCCGCCGCGCTCGTGGTGCACGCCAGCGGGCTGCTGGAGCTGCTGTCCGGCCTGTTCGAGTCGGTGTGGCGACAGGCGCTGCCGCTGCGGCTCGGCGGGTCCGGTGTCACCGAGCAGGGTCCGGACGGGCCCGACGGCACGGATCTGGAGATCGTGTCGCTGCTGCTCGCCGGGATGACGGACGCGAGCGTCGCCAAGCAGCTGGACCTGGGCCTGCGGACCGTGCAGCGACGGGTGAAGCGGCTGATGGAGCTGACCGGGGTGACGACCCGGATGCAACTGGGCTGGCACGCCCACGAACGCGGCTGGGTGGCCCGCGAACGGCCCTGACGGCGGCGGCACCGCACCCGCGCGGGACTGCGCGCCGGGGCGGGCTCGGGCACCCTGGGCTCATGGGAGTGTGGGAGCTCCTGCTGGTCGGTCTGGTCATGCTGCTCGGCCTGTGCGGAGTGCTCCTGCCGGGCGTCCCGGGGTCGTGGCTGGTGTGGGCCGCGGTGATGTGGTGGGCCCTGACGGATCCGCGGCCGGTCGCCTGGTGGGTGCTGGTCGGCGCCACCGTCGCGTTGTTCCTCTCGCAGGTGGTGCGCTGGGCGCTGCCCCCGCGCCGGCTCCAGGCGAGCGGGGCGACCGCCCGGATGGCGGTGTACGCCGGGCTGGGGGCGCTGCTCGGCTTCTTCCTGCTGCCGGTGCTGGGTGCGGTACCGGGCTTCCTGGGCGGCATCTACCTGTGCGAGCGGCTGCGGCTGGGCCGGTCCGGCGAGGCGCGGGCGGCCCTGCGCACCGCGATGCGGTCCGGCGGGTGGAGCGTGCTGGCGGAGCTGGTCGCCTGCCTGCTGATCATGGGCGCGTGGCTGGGCGCGGTGTTCCTGGTCTGACTCCCCGGCGCGCTCCCGTACGCCCCGCGCCCCAGGCCGAGAAGCCGGTGTCACGGGCGTGGCGGCGTGCTTGGCTGGGCGCATGAACGAGTTCAGCGAGGCCGAGCGGGCGTATCTGCGGGGACAGCGGCTGGGGCGGATGGCCACGGTGGATCCGCAGGGCCAGCCGCAGGCGAACCCGGTCGCCTACTTCCTGCAGGACGACGACACGCTCCTGATCGGCGGCTACACCATGGGCCGCACCAAGAAGTGGCGCAACCTCCAGAAGAACCCGCTGCTCGCGCTGGTCGCCGACGACATCGCGAGCCTGCGGCCCTGGAAGGTGCGCGGCGTGGAGGTCCGTGGCGAGGCCGAGCTGCTCGTCGGCCCGCACGACCTGGGCCCGCACTTCAGCGAGGAGCTGATCCGGATCCGCCCGCACTGGGTCCACAGCTGGGGCCTGGACGACGACCGGCCCGCCACTTCTTCCTAGGGGGGTGTCGTCGAACTCCCGTCTGCCCTGCGGACGACGACGGGAGTTTGACGA
>NZ_MUND01000784.1 GCF_002154375.1 Streptomyces glaucescens
GCGAGGCCGTCGGCGGCCTCGGCAACCTGCACGGCTGGTGGGGCAGCGAGCAGCGCTGGAGCGCGCTGCGCCAGATCCGTGCCGTGAACCACGTCCTGTCCGGGAACCCGGCCGACGGCAAGCCCCTGCCCCGATCCGCCCGGCTCACCGGCGCCGCCGACGGCTGGCGCAGCGACGAGTTCACCCTCCCCGGCATCGGTCTGGTGTGGCCGTCCGTGCTCGCGCTCCTGCGCCCGCTCGCCTACCGCGCCGCCTCGCCGACCGTGACCGAGACGCACCGGCAGGCGCTGCTCCTGCTGTTCGACGCGATCACGGAGGGACCCCTGGCCGCCCCCGGCGGCGCGCTGCGCGAGGTCGTGCTGAGCGAGCCGCACACCAAGCAGGAGCGGACCGGCCAGGTGCTGCGCCAAGACGGCCGGACCGTCGTCGTGCTCGGCAGCCAGACCGTCGACCACCGCGAAGGGCGCGTGCACTGGCTGGCCCTGGACCACGACCCGGCCGGTGTGTTCGGCGCGGTCGCGCACTTCACGCTGGAGCGGGAGACCGCGTACCCGCCGGTGTTCCCGGCCGACGCGCTGGCCGCGGTGACCGGGCTGATCCGGGAGAAGGGGGCCGCGCCCTGGCAGCCGGAGGCGCCCGCCGCGCTGTGCGCCGCGACGCGGGACGGGCTCGGGCCCGTGCAGGCGGCCCTGCTGCTCGCGGGGAAGCCGTCCCAGCTCACCGACGAGGTGATCGCCGCGACCGGACTCAAGCCGCGGCAGAAGCAGCTCGGCGACGCGCTGCTGGGCTGGCTCGATCCCGGAGACCGGGTCGCGCTCGTCGGCGCGCTGCTGCCCGGCAACCCCGCCGACCTGTGGACGGCGGGACCGGACACGGACGCTGCGGGCCGGGTGTGGGCCGACCGGCTCGCCGGAGTCGTCCGCCTGCCCGAGGACATGGCCGCGGAACAGTCCCTGGCGGGGCTGCCCACGGGTTCCGCCGAGGAGGTGCTCAACCCGCACCGCACCCCGTGGATCAGCCGCACCACGGTGCAGCGGCCCGGCAAGGACGGCGAACTGGTGGCGGACGACCCCAAGGCGCTGCCCGGGCGGTACGACCTGTCGCGTGCCGTGGCCTCCCTGGCCGGGCTCGCCTACTCCCTGCCCTACGGGCACCCCCTGCGCGCCGTCCTGCCCGAGGCACTGGCCGCGCTGCGCCGCCGCGTCGCGGACCCGGGGCTGCTGCTCGACCTCGACCTGGGGTGGACGGAGCAGGGCTCGCCGGCCGCCGTGGAGCTGCGCAAGGCGTACGGCATGCCGGCCGGCGGGGGCGCCGACGCGCACGGTCTGACCGCCGTGGGCGAGGCACTGGTGCTGCGCCCCTGGTACGGCGACCAGGAGAACGTCCTGGTCCGCCCGGCCGCCCTCACCGGCGCGGACGACCCGGTGTTCGGACTGGTCCAAGGACTCGTCGGGCCCGCGCGGGGCCACGGCATGCGGGCGCTGCGGACGATCCTGGGTGAGGATCTCGCCCGTGCGGTCGCGGCCGGCACGGACGCCGAGGGGCCCACCGGGTACGCCCATGACCCGGCGGTCGGCGCACCCGACCTGGTCGCCGAGGTCGCACAGACACACGGCCTGGGCGCGGACGCGGCGGCGCTCTACCTGCAACTGCTGGCCCTGCCCGACCCGACGGACCGCAACTGCGCCCGCTGGACGGGCTGGAAGCCGGCCCGGACGAAGAAGGCCCGCGCCGAACTCGCGGCCACCGACCTGGTCGTCGAGGCCAGGCGGGCGCGCGCCGGACGCACCCTCTTCCTGCCCTGCGGCTGGCTCGACCTGAAGTCGCCCGCGCTGCCGGTGGAGGTCTGGAAGCAGGAGCTCTACCCGGTGGGCCCGCACGCCCGCGCGGTGCCGCTGGTACCGCTGCCGGAGCTGTTCAGGCGCGCGTGGGAGCGCGTGCGCGCCGGTGACGCCCCGGCCTACGAGGAACTGACCACCCGCGCCACCCGCAAGGGCCGCCGCCGATGACCGCCGTCCACCCACGTCCGGAAGAAACCGCACCGATGACCACCACCCTCCCCGACGCCCCGGCCCGCCAGATCGACCCGCCGGAGGACCGGTACGCGACCGAACTGGCCTTCCTCGCCGCGTACGACGACGGGCCGCGCCCGCCCGCGTGGCGGCTCACCCCGCGCGCGGTCGTCACGTTCGTCATGGGCAGCGACGGGCAGGCCCTGAAGCTGCCCGACGGCGCCGACGTGCCGGACGGCGTGCAGCGCCGCATGGTGATCGAGGGCAAGTTCGTCGGCGACCGGGCGCTGGTCGAGCGATGCGTGGTGACCCTCGCGGGGGAGCGCGGCCTGCTGCTCGTCGGTGAGCCCGGCACGGCCAAGTCGATGCTGTCGGAGCTGCTGTCCGCCGCCGTGTGCGGCACCAGCGGCCTGGTGGTGCAGGGCACGGCCGGCACGACCGAGGACCAGCTGAAGTACGGCTGGAACTACGCCCTGCTGCTCGCCCAGGGCCCCAGCCGGCAGGCACTCGTGCCCTCGCCCGTCCTGACCGCGATGTCCCGGGGCGCCATCGCCCGCGTCGAGGAGGTCACGCGCTGCCTGCCCGAAGTGCAGGACTCCCTGGTCTCGCTGCTCTCCGAGCGGCGCATCGCGGTGCCCGAACTGGCGGGCACCCCGGACGCCCTGGCGCACGCGGCACCCGGCTTCAACCTCATCGCCACCGCCAACCTCCGCGACAAGGGCGTCTCCGAGATGTCCGCGGCCCTCAAGCGCCGCTTCAACTTCGAGACGGTCGGCCCCATCGGGGACATCGACGCGGAGATCGCGCTGGTGCGCGGCCAGGCACGGGCGTCCGTGGCGCGGGCCGGCGCGCCGTTCCAGGTCGACGACGCCGTCCTGGAGGCACTGGTCACCGCCTTCCGGGACCTGCGGGAGGGCCGGTCGGCGGAGGGCTGGGAGGTGGAACGGCCGTCCACGGTGATGAGCACCGCGGAGGCCGTGTCGGTCGCCGGGGCGCTCGCGCTCGCGGCGGCCTACTTCCCGGGCGACCGTGACGTGCTGGGGCTGCTGCCGGGACACCTGCTGGGCGTGGTCCGCAAGGACGACCCCGCGGACGCCGCCCGGCTGCGCGGCTACTGGGACGGTCCGGTACGGCGCCGCGCCGAGCAGGGCTCCGCCACCTGGCGCACCCTGTGGGACCTGCGTACGGTCCTGGAGGGCTGACGGCCGTGTCCCTGTCCCACGGGGCCGCCGCCGCGGACGGCTCGCCCTCCTCCGCCGCCGGATCGCCCCTCTCACCCGACGAGGCACTCGCCGCGCTCACCGCCCCGTCCGCGCACTACCTCGTCGGCGTCCGGCACCACGCGCCCTCCCTGGCCGCCGCCGTGCCGGCGCTGCTGGACGACGCGAAGCCGGACGTGCTGCTCGTCGAACTGCCCGCCGAGATGCAGGAGTGGCTGCCCTGGCTGGGGCACCCGGAGACGCGCGCCCCGGTCGCCCTCGCCGCCGCGCCCGGCGACGGCGGTGGCCGCGGTGGCGAAGGGCCGGCGTTCTATCCGTTCGCGGACTTCTCGCCCGAACTGGCCGCCGTGCGCTGGGCCGCCCGGCACGACGTGCCCGTGATCGCCTGCGATCTGCCGCTCGCCGACCGCGCGTGGGACGAGGGGCGGCGGGCCGCCGTACAGCGGACCGGTGGCCCCGGTCTCGGCGACACGCTGCGGGCCCGGCTGACGGGCCGTCCCGGGGACGACCTGTGGGACCGCCTCGTCGAGGCCACCGCCCCCGGCTCCCCGCCCGAGGCCCTGCGCCGGGCGGCCCTGCTCACCGGTTGGGCGCTGCGCGAGGACGCGGTCGCCGCGGGCGGGGTGCCCGAGCTGGACCTGCGGCGCGAGCGGTGGATGCGGGACCGGCTGGCCGAGGCGACCGCACGGGGAGAGCGGGCGGCCGTGGTCCTCGGCGCGTTCCACGCCCCGGCATTCGTACGGCAGGACGCCGGAGCCGCCGGTGGCTCAGCCCCGGCACCCGTACAGGAGGACGCCGGAGCCGCCGGTGGCCCGGCCCCCGCTCCCGTACGGCCGGGCACCGCCACCGACGACGCGCGGCGGCCCGGCTGGACGACCTCGCTGATCCCGTACACCTACGCCCTCCTGGACGAGCGGTCCGGATACCCGGCGGGCATCCGGGATCCGGAGTGGCAGCACATGGTCCTGCGCGCGGCCGGCGATCCGGCCGCGCTGGAAGAGGCGCTGACACGGGCGGCCGTACGCGTCTGCGCCGAACTGCGCGACCTCGGCCACCCCTCGGGCCCCGCCGACGCCCGTGAGATCAGCCGGCTCGCCTCGGACCTCGCCCGCCTGCGCGGCCTCCCCGCGGCGGGCCGGGGCGAACTGGTCGAAGCCGTGCAGACGGTGCTCGCGCAGGGTGAGCCGTACGGGCGGGGACGGGCCGTGGCCCGGGCGATGGAACGGGTGCTCGTCGGCACGCGCACCGGGCGCCCCGCACCGCAGGCGCCGCGCAGTGGTCTCACCCCCGCGGTGGAGGCCGAGGTGGCGAGGCTCGGCCTGCCCGGTCCGGACACGGGCGGCACGGGTACGTCGCGGGACCTGCGGCTGGATCCGCTGAGGTCCGACCTCGACCGGCGCCGGGAGCTGCTGCTGCGCCGGCTGACGGTGTGCGGAGTGCCGTACGGGGAGGCCAAGGAGGTCGTGGGAGCGGGCGGCACCGACGCCCTCACCTCCCGCTGGGAGGTGCGCTGGACACCCGCCACGGCAGCCATGCTGACCGCGGCCGGCGCACGCGGGGTCACCGCGGCGCAGGCCGCCGAGGGAGTCCTGCGCCAGCGGCGGCGGGCGGAGCGGGACGAGGGCGGGCCGACGGCCGCGCAGGCCCTCGCCGGGCTCGAACAGTCCGCGGTGTGCGGGTTGCCCGGGCTCGTCGACGAGCGGCTCGGCGAGATCGCCGACGTGCTGCCCCAGGCCGGTACCCTGCCGGAGCTCCTGTCCGGTCTGGCCCTCCTGGACCGGCTGCGGGCCGGGCACGTCCCGGGGCTGGACGCCGGGCCGGGCCGGGCGGCCCGGGCGACCGCCGTCGCGGAACTGCTGACGGCCGCGGCGGTGCGGCAGGTGGACGGTCTGACCGGCTCCGAGGACCCCGCCGACGCCCATGCCCTGCTCGAACTGGCCCACCGCGCCGACATGTCGGGCGGCATCCGGCTCGCCGACGCCCTGACCCGACTGGCTGCCGACGGCTCCCCGCTGATGCGCGGCGCCGCGGGTGCGGTGCGCGTCCTGCTGGGACAGGAGGACGCGCGCGCCTTCGGCGACCGTGTGGCCTCGTGGGTCGACGGGGCCACCGACCCCGACTCCCGCGCCGCGCTCACCGCCCGGCTCAGCGGGCTGCTGACCGCCGCGGGTCCGCTCCTGGAGGCGGCGGCGCCCGCGCTGGAGCCCCTGCTCACCCGGGTGTCCGAGCTGCCCGACCGGGCGTTCCTCGACCGGCTGCCCGCGCTGCGCGGCGGCTTCGACACCCTCAGCCCCGCGGCCCGTGACCGCCTCCTCACGTCCGTCGAGCAGCGTCTCGACATCGCGCGGGTCACCGACACGCACGGCGTCGACCCGGCCTCGCTCGCTCTGTGGACCCGGGCGGACTTCGCCGCCCGGGAGGCCCTGCGGTCGCTGGGGCTGCTGCCCGCGCCGGACCCCGCTCCGGCAGGGGACGTCGCCACGCGGCCCGCCCACGAGGCGCCGGCCACGGACGTCATCCCCGGAACCACCGGCACCGGGGACCACCACCTCGCCCCCGCCGACCGCTGGCGCCTCCTCCTCGGCCGCCGCACGGACCGACTCCCCTCCTCCGCCGCACCGCTGGCGACCGCACTGGACGAGCTGTACGGCAGCGGACGCGGCGAGGGCAGCCGAGGGGATCTGACGGGCCGGGGCACCGGCGGCGGGCGGGAAGCGCCGTACCCCGGCGTGCGCGAGTGGTCCGAGGAACTGGCCGCGTTGTTCGGACCGGGCATCCGCGAAGAAGTGCTGGCCGCGGCCGCCGCGTCGGGCCGCAGGGACGTCCTCGCCGAGCTGGACGCGGACAGCGTGCGCCCCTCGGTGGACCTGCTGCGCACCGTGCTGCGACACGCGGGCGGGCTGCCCGAGGCCCGGCTGGCCGCGCTGCGCCCGCTGGTCCGGCGGCTGGTCGAGGCGCTGACCCGGCAACTGGCCACCCGGCTGCGGCCCGCCCTGCACGGCACGGCCCTGCCCCGCCCCAGCAGGCGCCCGGGCGGCGGCCTGGACCTGCCGCGCACCCTGCGGGCCAACCTGGCCACCGCGCGCCGCGCCCCGGACGGCACGGTCCAGGTGATCCCGGAGCGGCCGGTCTTCCGCACCCGCGCGCGCCGGAGCGCCGACTGGCGGCTGATCCTGGTCACCGACGTGTCGGGATCGATGGAGGCGTCGACGGTGTGGGCCGCGCTCACCGCTTCGGTGCTGGCGGGGGTGCCGACGCTGTCCACCCACTTCCTGGCGTTCTCCACGGAGGTCATCGACCTCACCGGCCATGTGGACGACCCGCTGTCGCTGCTGCTGGAGGTCAGCGTGGGCTGCGGCACGCGCGTGAACTGGTCACCGTGCCCTCGCGCACCCTCGTCGTGGTCGTCAGCGACTTCGAGGAGGGCTATCCGCTCGGCGGTCTGCTCGCCGAGGTACGCGCGCTGGTCTCGGCCGGCTGCCACGTCCTGGGCTGCGCCAGCCTCGACGACACCGGCCGGCCCCGCTACTCCACGGGAGTCGCCGGTCAGCTCGTCGCCGCGGGCATGCCCGTCGCCGCCCTCAGTCCGCTGGAACTCGCCCGCTGGGTAGGGGAGAAGATCGCATGAGTCCGGACCTGCCTCCGGTCGCCCCGTCCGTCACCGCCGAACTCGTCGAAGCGCTCTCGCCACGCCTGCGCAAGCGGCTGGACGCGGGCATCGCCAAACTCGCCGCCCGCCCGGTCTTCCGTGAGGGCGACCTCGTACGGATCGCCGTGGACGACGAGACCGACGTCGTGCTGCACGCGCCCGGCGGGGCGGTGTCCCGTGCGGACGCGATCCGCTGCGGCTGCCTGCTCGCCCCGGACTGCCTGCACCGCGCCGCGGCGGCCTCCGCGGCGCCGGTCGCCGAGGACGCGTCAGCCACCGAGGACGCTCCGGCCACCGACCCCGGCGAGGATGCCCCGCCCCCTGCTCCCGCTCCTGCTCCCGCTCCTGCTCCTGCTCCTGCTCCTGCCGAGGATGCTCCGACCGCTGAATCCGCCGAGCAGGCCACCTCGGAACAGCGCGCCGCCGCCCGGGCCGTGTACGCCGCGACGGCAGCCGTCCTCGAGGCCGGCACGGACGGTGCCGGTGCCGTGCTCCAGGCGGAGTTGCTGCGCGCCGCGCACACCGCCCGCCTCGCCGGTCTGCCCCGCGCCTCCGCCGCGGCGATCTCCGTGGTGACCGGGGTGCGCGCCGCCCGCTCCGCCGACCCGGCGTACCGCCTCACCGACCTCGTCGCCGCCCTGGCCGCCACCCTCGGTACCGCCCACCGCGTCCCGGACGCCACGGGCCCCGGTCTGGCCGAACTGCGCGGCACGGTACGGCAGCCCTACCGCCCGGACGGCTCCCTGCGGCTGTACGGGCTGTTCTCCGAGCCCGTGCTCACGGCGACCGGTTACGCGGGCGCGGTCACCTGGACCGCCGACGCCGAAGGACGCCTGTACACGGTGTCCGACGTGGCGCCCGGCGGGCCCGCCCGGGCGACGGGCGCAGCCGACCGGGCCGTACGGGTCGGCGACACCGCTCTGACCCATCGTGAACTGTCGCGCGCGGGCCTGGCCGTGTCCGGTGCCACGGTCTCGCCGACCGGCCGCCTCGGCGCCGGGGCAGGGGTACGGGCGGTCCGCGCGGCCGGTGTCGCCTGGCGCGCCGAGCCGCTGGACCGGCTGTGGTCCGTGCCGGCCGCCGAGCAGGTAGTCCGAGCCCTGAGCGGCGGGCGGGACCTGCTGTTCCTCGAGGTGACCCTCCTGGGCTCGGTGCGCGAGAGCACCGGCGACTGTCTCCTGGCCGACTGCGCGGGCGTACCCCTGAGGCTGACGACGGCCCACGACGACCCGTCGCTCCCGTACCGGGACAACCTGCGGCTGCTCGCCGCCGCCCGGGGCAGCCGGCTGCGGATCGTGGCCCGGCTGGTGCCGGGGACGCTCCCGCGGGCTCTGCTGCTCGCCACCGAGCACCCCACCGATCCCGCCGCCCGGGTGGATGCGGGCCTGGACCGCCTCCAGCACGCGGACCTGCCCGCCGACGCGGCTCAGGCCCCGCCCGAGGCACTCCCCGCCGGAGACGAGGCCCCGCTGCACCTGCTGCGCCGACGCGTCCACCAGGCGGTGTCCGGAGGCCGCCGAGTCCTCGCCTTGTCCGCCTCCTCCCGCGGCGAGCCGGGGGACAGTGCGCGTCTGCGCCGTCTCGGCCTCGCCACGGCGGGCGGCCTCCTCGACGCCCTGCACTCCACCGCCGCGCTCCGCTCCCGCGACGCCTTCGGCCGCCTCCTCCCGTCCGACGCCGCCCCGTTCGCCCGTGCCTGGCTCGCCGCCGCCGTCTACACCGACACGATCGAGAGGGCCCTGTGCGCGAGCGCGTGGGGAGCCACCGCGGACACGGTGCCCTCCACGGGCGTCCTCACGCGCCTTTGAGCGCACCCGGACGCGGCGGTGGACCGGTCGGAAACCGGGTGCGGACCGTCGGCCCGGTGCGGTGTGATCGGGTGTATGGCGATCGTGTTGCGCAAGCCGGGATCCGACGGGCTGAGCGAGGCTGTGGGGGTGCTGCGGGAGTGGCAGGACGACGGGGCCCCGATGCAGTTGCATCCGGGAGACCTGGGGTGGTTCTGGAGGTCGGGCGCGGAGGCGACCGCCGCGGCTGTCCGGACGTGGAACCGGGACGGACGGATTCTCGCGGTCGGGTTGCTGGACGGTCCCGGGCTGTTGCGGCTGACGGTGGCACCGGACGCACAGCGGGACGAGGAACTGGCGCAGCAGCTGGTCGAGGACGTGACGGAGCCGGAGCGCGGCGTGCTGCCCGAGGGGAAGGTGAACGTCGAGGCGCCGATGGGTGCACGGGTCCGAGAGCTGCTGCTCGAAGTCGGCTGGGGGACCGACGAGCCGTGGACGCCCCTGCGCCGCGACCTCGAGGAGCCGGTGGGGGAGCCGGGCGTGAGGATCGAGGTGGTCGGGCCGGAGCGGGCGCACGTGTTCGCAGCCGTGCAGCGGGCAGCGTTCGACGGGTCGAGATTCACGGACGACCGCTGGCACGCCATGGCCGCCGGATTGCCGTACACCGACGCCCGGTGTCTGGTCGCCCATGACCGCCAGGGCAGCGCGGTGGCGGCGGTGACGGTGTGGTCCGCCGGTCCGGGGAGGCCGGGGTTGCTCGAACCGATGGGCGTGCACCGGGAACATCGCCGTCGCGGCTACGGCAAGGCGATCACGCTCGCCGCCGCAGCCGCACTCCGGGAGCTGGGCTCGTCCTCCGCGATCGTCTGCACCCCGAGCGCGAACGCCGGCGCTGTCGCCGCCTACAGGTCGGCCGGCTTCCGGCCATGCCCTGAGGTCCGGGACGTGTACCGGGACGCCTGAGCGGTGTCGGGACAGCGGGCGAACCGGCCGCGCGCAGTCCCTTCCTAGGGGGTGTCGTCGAACTCCCGTCTGCCCCGCGANNNCGCACCGGACGCCGCAGGGCCGTCCTGCGGACGACGACGGGCGTTCGACGACACCCCCTAGCGTTCCGCCATCTTCCAAGGCCGGACCCCGAGCTTTCCGGTGGTTCCGAGGTCGAGGTGCGGGGTGACGATCACCGGGTCGGCGCCTTCCTCGGCCCGGACCCGCACATGGGGCACGTTCACCGGCGTACCGAACTCGGTGGTGTTGCGCCAGACCAGGCTCGCGATGGCCGACTCGCCGGGCTGGAGGGTGACGGGCCGGGGTGGTTCGTCGGGTCCGGCGCCCGTGGAGATCTCGCCGCTGCCGTCCAGGATGTCGACGCCGTCGACGGGCTTCAGGCCGGCGTCCAGGAGTTCCAGCAGTGGGTAGCCCTCGACGGTGTAGGCGTGCGTACCGCAGTTGTCGAGGTGCAGGCCCACGACGCGCAGCCCCATGGCGGCGTCGCCCTGGTCGGCGCTGATCCGGATCCCGGAGGCGGGGCACGTGTCCGGTTCGGCCGGCGCCTCGCCCGCGGGGACCTTGGTCACGCCGAGCACCTTGACCTGTGCCACCCGCGGCGCGCTGGGCGGCAGTTCCCCGGCTCGGACCGTGCCCCGTACGGTCTGTCCGGGGCCGACGTCGCGCACGGTCTCGGTCTGGTTGGTCACCGCGCCGCCGTCACCGCTCATGAAGGTGAAGACGACCGAGTAGGTCAGGGCTTCGGTGCCCTCGTTGGTGACTTCGTAGGTGGCGGACACCTCCGAGTCCGGGTTCGGGTCGAGGCTGTCGGCGGACACCGAGTAGCTGCGGGTGGGCGAGGGGGAGGCCGACGGGAGGGTCAGGGAGGTGATCCGCACGCCGTCCTTGCCCGGATCGTCGATGCGGGTGCCGTGCCGCGACGCGGCCGCCTCGGCGCCGGTGCTTCCGGCATCCGCGTGCTCCGTCCCGCAGGCCGTCAGCAGCAGAGCGGTCACGGCGAGAGCCGGCAGGAAGGGAACGGTCGCGGCGGATGCCGGGCGGAGGTTCGCGGGTCTGCGCATCCGGTCATCTCATCAGGGTGTGAGCCCTTCGGGTGTGATGCAGGTCCTCTTCGCTGTCACAGGGGTGTCACAGCGGGCCGGGAGAGCCGGGTCCGAGAAGTTGGCTTCCTCTCACACCTCGACGATCAGCTTCCCCCGGCACCCGCCTTGTCGGGCGTGGTCCGCCATGGGGAGATCGGTCACGACGAGCCGTCCACCACGGCTTGGACCACATTCCGCCGGCCTGCCAGGGCCCGCACGAGCACAATCACGAAGTCGGTCTCACGACGGGCAGGGCCTGTTGCCCAGTTCGTCCCGGAGGCACAGGTGCCCCGGACGCCGCCGGGCGCGCGGTCGTCCGCGTCGCCCGGCGGGGGCTCAGCGCGTGGTCGTGAACGCCGGGGCCAGGTCCCGGGCGCCCTCCCGGACACCGCGGACGACGATCTTCCGGGTGGCCGGCAGCCGGCCGAGCAGAGAGCTGGTCAGGCACGCGTTCTCCGGGCGGGAGGCGTACCGGGTGTCCGCCCGCGGCACCGGCACGACCAGGTGCGGCGGCGCCCCCAGCGTCTCCGCGACGACCGAGGCCCACGCGGCACGGCTCACACGGTCCGGTCCGCCCAGGTGGAGGACCGGAGGGAGTGGCCCCTCGGCGCCGAGCACGGCCGCCGTCACCTCCGCGACGTCGTCCACCAGCACCGGTGTCGTCCACTGGTCCTCCGGCACCGTGACCGGCTCGCCGCGCAGCAGCCGGTGCGCGCACGCGGCGAAGAAGTTGAGCCATTTGCCCGCGTCCGCCGGCTCGTGGCCGTAGACCAGGCTGACCCGCAGCACCACCGCGTCC
>NZ_MUND01000785.1 GCF_002154375.1 Streptomyces glaucescens
GTGGTGGGGCGGATACACCCGGGCGTGGATGTCGCGGCCTTCGGGCCCGGTGAAGGTGCGGATCTGCGGCTCGGGGTAGTAGGCCGGGTCGACGGCGTCGCGGTGCGCGGCGCCGATCACCCGGGCCCGGCCGGTCCGGGTGTCCAGCTCGATCACCTCGTGGCCGGTGCGCGGGCTGGCGCCGACGGCGACGACGCGCTCACCGTGCGCGGCGAGGGTGGGGCAGAACTCGGTCCACGGGCCGGCCGCGTCGACGAGTTCACCGGATTCGGGATCCAGTATCCCGAGTACGGTCGCCCCCCGGCCGTGGACGACGGCGATCAGCCCGTTCTCCAGCGGCGCGAACCAACGCTCGCCGACCTTCCACAGCGGGCCGCCGAACTCCTCCTCGCGCGGACACAGCGGCTCGCCGTCACGGTAGAGGTTCCACCAGCCCGTACGGTCGCTCGCATACAGAAGGCGGTTGTCCCTCGACCACTCCACCTGCGCGATGGACTCCTGCGGTCCACCGGCCACCGTCCGCGCTCCCCGCAGCCGGCCGTCGTCCCCGATCTCGGCGACGACCACCTCCGTGCCCTCCCAGGGCATCCGCGGATGGTCCCAGCCGAGCCAGGCCACCCGCCGCCCGTCCGGCGCGAGGCGCGGCCCGGTCACGAACCGGTGCCCGCAGTCGCCCAGTTCACGGACGGCGTCCCGGTCGTCGGCGGCCGAGCCGTCCAGCGGTACGGCGGCCGGCACCCGGCGCACGTCACCGGGCCCGTCCCCGGTGAACTCCTCCAGCACGCACCACACTTCACCGCGCTCCGCGCACAGCACCGGGTCGGCCCAGCGCAGCCCGCCGCCCACCGCCGACACCGGGGTCAGCGGACGCGGAGCACCCCCGCCGGGCTCGTACCGGTACAGCCGCTGGTCGGCGAAGTGCACGAACACCACCAGCAGCCGGCCGTCCACGGTCCCGCCGGCCCAGGGCCGCCCGCCGTACTCCCACACCCGGCTGCGCACGTTCCACGGCCCGGGCAGCACCTGCTCCTCCACGCCGTCCGCGCGCCGTCGCACCAGGGCGCGCCGGCCGCCCTCGGCGGGCCGCGGCTCGGTCCACCACACCTCGTCGCCGACGAAGCCGACGTACTCGGGCCGGCCGTCGTGCGCGGCGGCGAGGGCCGCGTCGATCGGGGAGGGCCAGGAGCCGTAGGGCAGGGTGTGCACCTCGTCCCCCATCCGCCTAGGCCGTCCGCAGGAAGCGGTCGAGGACGCGGACGCCGAAGTGCAGCGCCTCGACCGGCACCCGCTCGTCCACGCCGTGGAACATGGCCTGGTAGTCGTAGCCCTCGGGCAGCTTCAGCGGGGTGAACCCGTAGCCGGTGATGCCGAGCCGGGAGAACTGCTTGGCGTCGGTGCCGCCGGACATGCAGTACGGCACCACATGGCCCTCCGGCGCGAACTCCTCGACGGCGGCGCGCAGCCGGGCGTACGTCGGCGAGTCCACCGGCGCCTGCAGCGCGACCTCGCGGTGGTGGAACTCCCACTCCACGTCCGGCCCGGTGAGCCGGTCGAGGGTGGCGCGGAACTCTGCCTCACCACCGGGCAGATACCGCCCGTCGACATAGGCCACGGCTTCGCCCGGAATGACGTTGATCTTGTAACCGGCGTCCAGCATCGTCGGGTTGGCGCTGTTGCGCACGGTCGCCTCGACCAGTTGCGCGGCCGGGCCCAGCTTCTCCAGCAGCCGGTCGACGTCGCGCAGATCGGTGTCGACGCCGTAGAGCGCGGCGAGTTCGGTGAGCGCGGCCCGCACCGTCGGAGTCAGCCGCAGCGGCCACTCGTGGGCTCCGATCCGGGTGATCGCGGCGGCGAGCCGGGTCACCGCGTTCTCCGGGTTCACCTTGGAACCGTGCCCGGCGCGTCCGCGCGCGGTGAGCTTCAGCCAGGCCGTGCCGCGTTCCCCGGCGGCGATCGGGTAGAGCTGCCGGCCCGCCCCGTCGTGGAAGGTGAACGCCCCCGACTCGCTGATGCCCTCGGTGCACCCCTCGAAGAGATACGGATGCTCGTCGGCGAGGAACCCGGAGCCGTCCTGCGCGCTGGCCTCCTCGTCGGCGGTGAACGCCACCACGATGTCCCGGCGGGGCCGGAAGCCCTCACGGGCCCACGCCCGCACGACGGCGAGGATCATCGCGTCCATGTTCTTCATGTCGACCGCGCCCCGGCCCCAGACGACCCCGTCGCGCACCTCCCCGGAGAACGGGTGCACGCTCCAGTCGGCGGCCTCGGCCGGGACCACGTCCAGATGACCGTGGAGCAGCAGCGCGTCGGCGGACGGGTCGGTGCCCTCGATCCGGGCGACGACGTTGGTGCGGCCCGGGGTGCGCTCCAGCAGCGTGGGTTCCAGACCGGCCTCGGCCAGCCGCGCGGCCGCGTATTCCGCGGCGGGCCGCTCCCGGCAGTCGCCGCCGCCCCGGTTGGTGGTGTCGATGCGGATGAGATCGGAGGTGAACCCGACGACCTCGTCCAGCGCGCGCTGGTCACCCATACTGCTCCTCCACAGCGGCCGAGACGACGGTGGTGACCGCCTTGAAGGTGCGGATCCCCTCGTACATGGTCGGACTGGTGTACGCCACCTTGCGCTCACCGATCCGGTCGACGCCCGGCACCACGGTGGCCGCCATCGCCAGATGCTCGGCGTCGAACTCGACGGCGACTGTATACGGCCCACCGGCCACCACCGGCCCGCCGGCCGTACGCGGTCCACCGGACCCACCCGGCCCGTCGACTGCGTGCAGTCCGCCGTCCGCACCCGGCCCGCCGGCCGTATGCGGTCGGCCGGCCATCGGATCCCGCCGGCCCGCCAGCGCCACCGCCTCCTTCGCCGCCGCCCGGATGTCGGCCGCCGTCCTGGCCGGCGTGCGGCACACCGCCGCGTACCGCGACACATGGTCCTTCACCGCGACCTTCAGCGCCTCGGGCGCGTACCCGAGCGCGTCCTCACAGGCCACGTCGTCCCCGGTGACCAGCACCACCGGCACGCCGTACTCGGCGACGACATGGGCGTTGAGCAGGCCTTCGCTGGCGCGGACGTCGTTCAGCCAGACACCGGTGATGGAGTTGGCGAGGTAGGTGTGGGCGAGGACGCCCTCCATGCCGGCGCCCGCGTGGTAGCCGACGAAGGCGATGCCGTCGACGTCGCCGTGCTGCACGCCCTCCACCATGGACAGCGACTTGTGCCGCCCGGTCAGCATCTCCACCCGGTCGTCCAGCCGCTCCAGCAGCAGGTTGCGCATCGTCCAGTGCGCCTCGTTCACCAGCACCCGGTCCGCGCCGCCGTCGAAGAAGCCGAGGGCGGCGGCCTGCACGTCGGAGGTGAACAGCGCCCGGCACCGCTCCCACTGCGGTGTCCCCGGCAGGACGTCGGCCGGCCAGGTGACGCCCGTGGCACCCTCCATGTCGGCGCTGATGAGAATCTTCACCATGCTCCCAACTCCGCCGGTTCCGGACGCGGATCTTTGTCGGGCTCACGTTACGCGCGGCCCGCACCACAGACCAGAACGCGCGCGCGAACGCCGCTGTCGCGGCAGGCGCGACCGGCAGACGGAAGGGGCGGTACGAGACGCACCGCCCCCCTCTCCCCCGCCGCGAGCGGGGCCGTGTCAGTCCTCGTGCCCCAGCTGGAGATCGCGTTCGGTGCGGCCGCCGCCGGCCACCTGGAGGACGGTGGCGACGGGCGGGTAACCGGCCGCGATGACGGTGTACTCGCCGGACGACAGGTCGACGAACCGGAAGGTGCCGTCGGCGCCGGTGGTCATGGTGTCGACGACGTTGCCCGCCGCGTCGAGAAGGGTCACGCGGGCGTCCTCGACGGGCCGTCCACCGCCGGCCCGGACGGTGCCGCGCAGCACGGCGCCGCCGGCGAGTTCGATGTCCTGGCGGGTCTCGCGGGCGGCCTGGACGGTGACGGGGAGCGCGGCGGGGCGGAACGCGGGCGCGCTGGCGGCGAGGGTGTACTCGCCGGCGACCAGTTCGGTGATGACGTAGCCGCCCTCGCGTCCGCTGCGGGTGGCGGCGACGACCTCGCCGTGGACATTGGTGAGGGTGACGGTGGCGTCGCGTACTGGGGTGCCGTCGGCGGTGACGACGGTGCCCGCGAGGCGTCCGGCGCCGCCGAGGACGACGTCCAGTTCGACGGGCCGCTCGCCGACGGTCACGGAGACGGCCTGCGGCTGGTGGCCGCCCGCGGCGGCGATCAGCACGTACGCGCCCCGGCCCGGCGTGGCCAGCGCGTACCGCCCGTCCTCGCCGCTGGCCCCCCGCCCGATCTGCTGTCCGGCGACGTCGATCAGGGTGAGCGCCGCGCGGGGCACGACGGTCCCGTCGGGGTGCTGCACCGTCCCGCAGACCGGGATGCCGCCCGCGTACCCCGCGC
>NZ_MUND01000786.1 GCF_002154375.1 Streptomyces glaucescens
GGCGGCGGCGCGTTCGGCGTCCGGGGTGGACGGCCGGCGGATGATCTCCTTCAGCTCGGCCCGCCGTGCGGCGTAGCGGGCGACGATCTCCTGCCGCTTCTCGTTCTTCGCGATCTTGCTCTTCTTCGCCATCAGACCCGCACCCCCCGGGCCCGGATCCGCGCCACGGCGGCCTCGATCCCGATCGTGTCGACGGTCTTGATCCCCTTGGTGCTCAGCTTCAGCCGGACGTACCGGCTCTCGCTGGGCAGCCAGTAGCGCTTGGACTGGATGTTGGGGTCGAAGCGGCGCGAGGAGCGCCGGTGGGAGTGGGAGATCGTGTTGCCGAATCCGGGCCGGGCGCCGGTCAGCATGCAGTGGGCGGACATCGGGTGACGTACCTCTCCTCGATCAATGTCGTAATGGAATTCATTTTCAGTAACATAGCAGCCATGGCTCGCAACGAACTCCGCCCGGTCATCAAGCTCCGGTCCACCGCCGGCACCGGCTACACCTACGTGACCCGCAAGAACCGCCGTAACGACCCGGACCGCATGACCCTGCGCAAGTACGACCCGGTCGTCGGCCGCCACGTCGACTTCCGAGAGGAGCGCTGACCGCCGTGCGCAAGGGAATCCACCCCGACTACGGTCCCGTCGTCTTCCGTGACCGTGCCGCGAACCACGCCTTCCTCACCCGGTCCACCATGACCAGCGACAAGACGATCGAGTGGGAGGACGGCAACACCTACCCGGTCGTGGACGTCGAGATCTCGGACGTCAGCCACCCCTTCTACACCGGCACCGCCCGCGTCCTGGACACCGCGGGCCGCGTCGAGCGCTTCGAGCGCCGGTACGGAAAGCGGAGCTGAGGGCCGTGCCCGACCTCTCCGTCGTGATCGTCGGCGGGCTGCACTCCGACGCCCGCGGGGCGGCCGTCGACCGGCTGCTCGCCGACGTCCCCGGCAGCGTCGTCCTCCACCACGACCTGGCGACCGCCGCGGACGGCACCGTGGTCCGCACCGTCCGCGACGCCGGCGGCGTCCGGGACACCGGTGAGGCGCCGCTGGTCAACGACTGCGCGTGCTGCGCGCTGCGCGAGGACCTGGTGCCCGAACTGCGGCGGCTCGCCGACGCGGGGGACACCCGGCTCGCGGTGGTGGAGCTGTGGGACTCCGTCGAGCCGAAGGCCATGGCCGAGGTCGTCGCGGCCGGCGGCCTCACCGTCACCGGTGTGATCACCGCCGTCGACCCCGCGCTGCTGCTGCCTTACCTGGGCAACGGCGACGACCTGGCCGAGGCCGGGCTCGCCGCCGCCGCCACCGACCAGCGGACCGTCGCCGACACCTTCGCCCGCCAGCTGGAGTACGCCCCTGTCCTCGCCGTCGCCGACTCCCCGGACGCCGACGACGAGGACCGCGAGCTGCTCACCCAGCTGCACCCGACCGCCCGCCGGATCACGATCGGCCACGGCGACCTGGCCGGCGCGGCGCTCGCCGGGTTCGACATCGAGGCCGCCGCGGCGGCCCAGCACCCGGCCTGCGCGCTGCTGCCCGCCGAGGCCGACGCGCACGGGGTGAGCACCCTCGTCTGGCACCACCGGCGCCCCTTCCACCCGGAGCGCCTCTACCAGGCCCTGGAGGACCTGACCTGCGCCGCCGCCCGCAGCCGGGGCCGGTTCTGGCTCGCCGACCGGCCGGACACCCTGCTGCACTGGGACGCGGCCGGCGGCGCGCTGTGCGTGGAGAGCGCGGGTCCCTGGCTCGCCTCGCTGCCCGACGCGGCCTGGGAGATGGTCCCGCCGGTGCGCCGCGCCGCCGCCGCGCTGGACTGGCACCCGGAGCACGGGGACCGCTGCCAGCACCTGGTGTTCACCTCACCCGGCCTGGACCGCGAGGGTCTTCGCGACCTGCTGGAGTCCTGCCTGCTCACCGACGCCGAGTACGCGGCCGGGCGCGACGCCTGGAAGCGGCTGCCGTCCGCCTTCGACACCCTCCTGGAGGTCTGACCACCGATGCCCCGCAAGCTGGACCGCAAGCCCGCCAAGAACCGGCCGAACCCGCTGGACCAGGCAGGCGTGACGTACATCGACTACAAGGACACGGATCTGCTGCGGCGGTTCGTCTCCGACCGTGGCAAGATCCGCAGCCGCCGGGTCACCCGGGTCAGCTCCCAGCAGCAGCGGCAGCTGGCCCGCGCGATCAAGAACGCCCGGGAGATGGCCCTGCTGCCGTACGCGAGCCGCTGACCTCTCGCACCGACTCCCGCATCGACGGGCTCCGCCGCACCGGAGGCGGGGCCCGTCGGCGTGTGCGCGGAAAATCGCCGTACGTAAGGAAGTCCAGAAGGAAGTTCAATGGAACACAAAGCCGATGACTTGCGTCTGTTCCTAGTACGTGCACCACTTGGGTAAAGCGGGGGCAAAGCTGTAGTCACTGGAACACCCCGCGTGCACGTGCATCTGCTCATGCAACTGCAGATGAAGAGGGTTATGATCCGGCACAGTTGACCACTGCATCTATGGCCACATCAGCCAGTGCACCACCGGGGAGCGATCTGTGGACCACGACGTGTACAACGGCATGGCCGCCACCGAGCTGCGCGGTGCGGCCTGGCAGAAGAGCAGACACAGCAACTCGCAGGGGTCCTGCGTGGAGTTCGCCCGGTTGCCGGGCGGAAGAGTCGCCGTACGGAATTCCAACTTCCCCGACGGACCCGCGCTCGTGTACACGCGCGCGGAGATCGAGGCCATGCTGCTCGGGGTGAAGGACGGCGAGTTCGACCACCTCGTGGCCGGCTGAGCGGGCGCCCCGGCGCGTATTGCGGGAGGACTTCCACGTATTCGCCGCAACGCGCGTAGAACCGCGGCACGCGCGCGTGCCGCGGCTCGTCAGTCGGCGGGCTGGAGCCGGAATAGCGCCCAGACGACCTTGCCGCTGAGCGTGCCGGCCAGCGGGTGCCAGCCCCAGCTGTCGCAGAACGAGTCGACGAGGAACAGCCCGCGGCCGGACTCCGCGGAGAAGTCGTCGGCCTCGCGCGCCACCGGGCTGTCGTTGCTGGGGTCCCGCACCGCGCACACCAGCCGCTCCGTCCAGCGCATCAGGTGCAGTCGTACCGGCGCGTCCTGCCCCGGGGTCCGCGGGGTGCCCGGCACGGCGTGCCGCAGGGCGTTGGTGACGAGTTCCGAGACGACCAGGCAGACGTCGTCGAACCGGTCGCCCAGGTCCCACTGGTCGAGGGTTCTGCGGGTGAACTGCCGCGCGTCACGCACCGCTTCGAAGCGGGCGGGCAGGGCGCAGGAGGCGGCGCTGGAGACGGCCGAGGGGTCCAGCGGCGGAAGGCCCTGCCGTAACGGCTCGAGCATGGTCGATCCATTCGTTGCCATGCGGGGCACTCCCGGAATTCGCGGTCGTTGCGATGCAGCGGTGGCGCGGCACCCATGGTTTCGGAAGCGCAGAGCAGATGCAAGGGCAGATGCACGTGCACGCGACCGAATTGGTCCCTCCCGTACCACTTCTTGGCCATTTTTTCCGCCATCTTCCTGTCGTACCCGCCACCTGCGCGTCGCTCGGGTTCCGTCCGGGCGTCGCTTCGATGCGCGCTCCCGCTCGCAATCTTTGGCTTCTTTCCGTCTGTGTAATCGGACGAGTACAGCTCGGAGTGTTTTAGTGGCAGACTGCGGGCCCGGGAAGACGGTTGGGGAGGCTGGCGAACGTGAGCGCGGGAGAGCCCGGATCGGTGGTGCGGCGGATGCTGCTCGGCTCGCAACTCAGGCGACTGCGCGAGGCGCGCGGCATCACCCGCGAGGCGGCGGGTTACCACATCCGCGCCTCCGAGTCGAAGATCAGCCGGATGGAGCTGGGCCGGGTGAGCTTCAAGACGAGGGACGTCGAGGACCTGCTGACGCTGTACGGCATCACGGACGAGAACGAGCGCGGCTCACTGATCTCGCTCGCCCGCGAGGCCAACGTCGCCGGCTGGTGGCACAGCTACTCCGACGTGCTGCCGAGCTGGTTCCCCACCTATGTGGGGCTGGAGGGCGCCGCGTCCCTGATCCGGGCGTACGAGGTGCAGTTCGTGCACGGCCTGCTGCAGACCGAGGAGTACGCCCGCGCGGTGGTGCGGCGCGGCATGAAGGGGGCGAGCGAGGCCGACGTGGAGCGCCGCGTGGCACTGCGCCTGGAGCGGCAGAAGCACCTCGTCGCGGAGAACGCCCCCGACTTCCACATCGTCCTCGACGAGGCCGCCCTGCGCCGCCCCTACGGCGACCGCGAGGTGATGCGCGGCCAGCTCCAGCACCTCATCGAGATCTCCGAACGCCCCAACGTGCGGCTGCAGATCATGCCGTTCAGCTTCGGCGGGCACTCCGGCGAGAGCGGCGCCTTCACCATCCTCAGCTTCCCCGAGTCCGACCTGTCGGACGTGGTCTACCTGGAGCAGCTGACCAGCGCCCTCTACCTGGACAAGGCCGAGGACGTCGCCCAGTACGAGACGGCGCTGAAGGAGCTGCAGCACGACAGCCCCGGCCCCGCCGAGAGCCGCGACCTCCTGCGGGGGCTTCTCCAACTCTCCTGAGACACCGGCCAACTCGGGTGCGGCGCAAGTACGATGACGACCGATCAGGTGCGTCTGTCTGCCCGCGCCCGCGGCAGGGATTGAGGGATCACATGTCGTCCTACTTCACCGACCTGGCCCAGCAGTACATCGACGGCGAGTGGCGGCCGGGCACCGGCTCCTGGGACATCATCGACTTCAATCCCTACGACGGCGAGAAGCTGGCCTCGATCACCATAGCCACCGCCGACGAGATAGATCAGGCCTACCGGGCCGCCGAACGCGCCCAGCGGGACTGGGCCCGCGCGGGCGCCTTCGCCCGGCGCGCGGTGCTGGAGAAGGCGCTGCGGCTGGTCGAGGAGCGCGAGGCGGAGATCGCCGACGCGATCGTCGCCGAGCTGGGCGGCACCCGCGTGAAGGCCGCTTTCGAACTGCACCTCGCCAAGGAGTTCCTGCGCGAGGCCGCCGCCCTCGCCATGCGCCCCGAGGACAAGCTGATCCCCTCGCCCGACCCCGGCAAGGAGAACCGCCTCCACCGCGTCCCGGTCGGCGTCGTCGGTGTCATCAGCCCCTTCAACTTCCCCTTCCTGCTGTCGCTGAAGTCCGTGGCGCCCGCCCTGGCGCTCGGCAACGCGGTGGTCCTCAAGCCGCACCAGGACACCCCGGTCGTCGGCGGCACCCTGGTCGCCAGACTCTTCGAGGACGCGGGCCTCCCGGCCGGTCTGCTGAACGTCGTGGTCACCGACATCGCCGAGATCGGTGACGCCTTCATCGAGCATCCGGTGCCCAAGGTCATCTCCTTCACCGGCTCCGACGCGGTCGGCCGGCACGTCGCCACCGTCTGCGCCGGGCAGTTCAAGCGGGCCGTCCTCGAACTCGGCGGCAACAGCGCGCTGGTCGTCCTCGACGACGCCGACCTCGACTACGCCGTCGACGCGGCGGTCTTCAGCCGCTACGTCCACCAGGGCCAGGTCTGCATGGCCGCCAACCGCGTCCTCGTGGACCGCTCGGTCGCGGACGAGTTCACCGAGAAGTTCGTGGCCAAGGTCAGGTCCCTGAAGGTGGGCGACCCGCGCGACCCGGAGACCGTCATCGGCCCGGTCATCAACGCCTCCCAGGCCGAGTCGCTGTCCGGCGCGGTGGAGCAGGCGGTCGCCGAGGGCGCGACGGCCCTGCTGCGCGGCACGGTGCGCGACAACCTGGTCGAGCCGTCCGTGCTGACCGACGTGCCCGCCGGCTCCCCGGTCCTGCGCCAGGAGATCTTCGGCCCGGTCGCCCTGCTCATCCCGTTCGACGGTGAGGAGGAGGCCGTACGTCTGGTCAACGACACCCCGTACGGCCTCAGCGGCGCCGTCCACACCGGTGATGTGGAGCGCGGCGTCCGCTTCGCCGAGCGCATCGACACCGGCATGTTCCACGTGAACGACGGCACCGTCCACGACGAGCCCCTCGTCCCCTTCGGCGGCGAGAAGCACTCCGGCGTCGGCCGGCTGAACGGCGAGTCGACCCTGGACGCCTTCACCACCCTGAAGTGGATCTCGGTGCAGCACGGACGCAGCAGGTTCCCCTTCTGAGAATTCCGGTCGTCCGCGGATCCGGCCGTCCATTAGGACAACACCTGGCCTCAATGGGCCGTACCTTCATCTGTGTCAGGCGAAAGCCCCCGATGAAAAGGCGGTCCGACATGGTCACCCACGTGCGTCCGGAAGCCCGCGGCGACGAGCGCGGTGCGCTGCTCTCCTTCCTGGCGGAGCAGCGCGGCGGCATCCGGCGGGCGGTGCTCGGTCTGACCGAGGAGCAGGCGTCCTCCCGCCCCAGCGCCAGCGAGCTGACCCTCGCCGGACTGGTCAAGCACGTTGCCGAGGTGGAGCAGGGCTGGATCGCCCGCGCCAAGGGCGAGGCGCCCGCCGTCAAGCGGGACGCCTCGAACTGGGCCGATTGCTTCCGCCTGGCCGAGGGCGAGACCCTCGCCGACCAGCTGGCGTACTGGGAGAAGGTCGCCGCCGAGACGGAGGCGTTCTTCCGCGCGGTGCCCAGCCTCGACGACACCTTCGACCTCCCGGACGAGCCGTGGTTCACCGACGAGGCCGTCTCGATGCGCTGGCTGGGCCTCCACCTCATCCGCGAGACCGCCCGCCACGCGGGCCACGCCGACATCATCCGCGAGTCGCTGGACGGCAGGACCGCCTTCGAGCTGGTCGCCCTCGCCGAGAAGGCGGAAACCGCGGGATCCTGACCCGGACCGGACGCCAGAGATCCGGCTCCTGCCCTCACCTGGGACTTGCACCTCACGTGACGTGATGCCTCAGCGTGGACGGCGTACCGAGAAGGGAGCGGAAGTGGGCTACTCCGTGGGACAGGTCGCCGGATTCGCCGGAGTGACGGTGCGCACCCTGCACCACTACGACGACATCGGGCTGCTCGCGCCCAGCGAGCGCAGCCACGCGGGCCACCGGCGCTACAGCGACGCCGACCTCGACCGGCTGCAGCAGATCCTGTTCTACCGCGAGCTCGGCTTCCCGCTCGACGAGGTCGCCGTCCTGCTCGACGACCCGGACGCGAACCCGCAGGCCCACCTGCGCCGGCAGCACGAGCTGCTGACCGCCCGGATCGAGAAGCTGCGGAAGATGGCGGCGGCCGTGGAGCACGCCATGGAGGCACGCAAGATGGGGATCGATCTCACGCCCGAGGAGAAGTTCGAGGTGTTCGGGGACTTCGACCCGGACCAGTACGAGGACGAGGTCCAGCAGCGCTGGGGCGACACCGACGCCTACCGGGAGTCCCAGCGCCGGACCGCCTCCTACACGAAGGAGGACTGGAAACGGCTCACCCGGGAGATGGACGCCATCCACCACCGGATGGCCGAGCTGCTCGACCGGGGCGTCCCCGCCGACTCCGAGGCCGCCATGGACGTGGCCGAGGAGCACCGCCGGTTCATCTGCGGCGGGTACTACGACTGCTCGCACGAGATGCACGCCTGCCTCGGCCAGATGTACGTCGACGACCCGCGGTTCACCGCGACGTACGAGAACATCCGGTCCGGCCTGGCCGTGTACCTGCGCGACGCGATCAAGGCGAATACGGCCCGCCACGCCGCGTGAGGCGCGAGGTCCCGGCCCGGGAGGGGCGAGGGGCTACTCCCGGGCCAGGACCACCGCCGTGCCGTACGCGCACACCTCGGTGCCGACGTCCGCGGCGTCCGTCACATCGAACCGGAACGCCAGCACCCCGTTGGCCCCACGCGCGCGTGCCTGCTCGACCAGCCGTTCCATGGCCTGGTTGCGGGTTTCCACCAGTGTCTTGGTGAGCCCTCTCAGCTCACCGCCGACCAGCGACTTCAGCCCGGCGCCGATCTGGCTCCCCAGGTGCCGGGACCGCACGGTGAGACCGAAGACCTCGCCGATGACCCGCTCCACGCGGTATCCCGGCACGTCGTTCGCCGTCACCACCAGTACGTCCGACTGCGGAACCTGACCGCCGCCGTAGTCTTCGATGCCCATGACCCACAGCTTTCTCCCACCCGGCGCACAGTGCATCCTGGAGGGGCCGGTGGAACCTGGGGCGGGCGCGCGGCGTTGATAGCGTTGTCCGGCCGGACTGGACGCCGCACTTCCCTTCACCCCTCAGGAGCCCGGAATCGTGACGACGCTCGCTCTCGGACCCAGCTGGCTGGATCCGAACTACCTGCTCGACACCTTCGGGATCTGGGGTCTGCTCCTCATCGTCTTCGCCGAGTCCGGCCTGCTCATCGGCTTCTTCCTGCCCGGTGACTCGCTCCTGTTCACCGCGGGCCTGCTGATCACCTCGAAGCAGCTGGACTTCCCCCTGTGGGCGGCCATCGTGCTGATCTGCGTCGCCGCCATCGTGGGCGACCAGGTGGGCTACATGTTCGGCAAGAAGGTCGGCCCCGCGCTCTTCACCCGCCCCGACTCCCGCTTCTTCAAGCAGGAGAACGTCACCAAGGCCCACGAGTTCTTCGAGAAGTACGGCCCGAAGTCCCTGGTCCTGGCCCGTTTCGTGCCCATCGTGCGCACCTTCACGCCGATCATCGCCGGCGTCAGCGGCATGCGGTACCGGTCCTTCCTGATCTTCAACGTCGTCGGCGGCATCCTCTGGGGCGCGGGCGTCACCCTGCTCGGCTCCTGGCTGGGCAACATCGACTTCGTCAAGAAGAACATCGAGGCGATCCTGATCCTGATCGTCCTGATCTCGGTCGTCCCGATCATCATCGAGTTCTGGCGCGCCCGCTCCCAGAACAAGAAGGCCGCGCGGCAGCAGCCCATCGAGCCCCAGCAGCACCAGTACCAGGCCCAGCAGCAGCCCGCGTACCCGGTGATGGACGACGCCACCACCCAGCTCCGCCGCGTCCCCCCGGCCGAGCAGCAGCAGCCGTACCCCCAGCACAACCAGCAGCAGTACCCGCAGCAGCAGTACGGCTACGACCAGCAGGCCCACGACGGACAGTCCTACGACGGACACGGCTACGGCCGGCAGGGCTACGGCCGGCAGGGCTACGACCAGCAGGGCTACGGCCGGCAGTACCCCCAGCAGCAGCCGTACACCGACGACCAGTACCCCCAGCAGCAGCCCTACCCGTACAACCAGAACCAGGGCCACTGAAAGCACCCGCTCGCACGGGCGCGGGGGCCGGCGTCAGAATCCCCGCGTCCGCTTGGCCGCCTTGCGCCCGCGGCCGGCGCCCCGCAGGAACATCCGGGACACCTCCGACCCGAGGTTCACCCCGATGGCGATGGCCATGGCCAGCGCCGCGGCCTTGGTCAGCGACCCCAGCCCTCCGTCGACGTCGTTCTGCGCGATCGCCAGCAGCCCGAAGTACGTGGCCGAACCCGGCAGCAGCGGCCCGATCGCAGCGGTCGTGTACGGCAGCGCCGACGCGTACCGGTATCGCGACATCAGCTGCCCGAACAACCCGACCAGCCCCGCCGCCACCGCCGTGGACGCCACCGGCGACAGATCACCCGCGTAGTGCATGGCGCCGTAGACCACCCACGCGACACCCCCGTTGAGGGTCACCGCGAGCACGGTGGACCGTTCCTGCTGGAGCAGCACGGCGAACGTCAGCGACAGCAGCATCGACGCGCCGATCTGCACCAGCGGCTGCTCCCGGCTGCCCAGCGCGGCGTCCGGGTTGAGCTGGGCCCCCAGCTGCACGCCGAAGTACAGCACCACCAGCACGCCGACCACGATGCCGACGAAGAAGTACAGAACCTCCAGCAGCCGCGCCGCCGCGGTGATGTAGAAGCCGGTCAGCCCGTCCTGCACCCCCGCCACCAGCGCCCGCCCGGGCAACAGCGCGAACAGCCCACCGGTGATCACGGCGGACGCCGCCACCTCGACGTGCGCGACGGTGAGCGCCACCCCGATCGCGGCGGGCGGCATCGCGGCGACCGTGAACTGGTAGAACTCCGGCAGCCCGCGCCCCGCGCACAGCCACGCCAGCCGGTCCCCGAGCATCGCGCCCAGCGCCGCCGCGACGAACACGATCAGATCACCGCCGACCAGCACCGAGGCCGCACCCGCGAGCAGCCCGCTCGCCGAGGTCAGCACCCAGGTCGGATACGGGTGCCGGTTGCGGCGGATCTCGGCGAGCCGCCGGTAGGCCTCCTCCAGGGAGATCTGCGTCTCCGGGTCGCTGAGGTCGTCGACGAGCTGGAAGACGGCCGCGAGCCGCGTGTAGTCCGTCCCGCGCCGCCGCACGGTCCGCGCCGCCGACACCGGATCGTCGACCAGCGACGGCTGGTACGAGATCGACAGCAGCGTGAAGGTGACGTTCGGCTCGCAGCGGTCCAGGCCGTACGACCGGCACACCGCGAACATCGCCGCCTCGACGTCCTCCGCGCCCTCGCCGCCCGCCAGCAGCAGCTCCCCGATACGCAGCGTCAGGTCCAGCACGCGCGGGACGGCCGGGCCGCCCTCCTCCGCCTTCTGCACCGGCTCGGGCGCGGGCCGCTCGGTCACCGGCATGCGCAGCATCGTGCGCATCCGGTCCTGCCACGGCGCGTCCTTGGTCAGGCTGACCGCCGGTATACCGGTGGCCGGGGTGAACGCCGGCGCCTCCCGGGCGCTGTAGGTGCTCGGCGGGACGAACGCCGATCCCTCGGACTCCGCGCCCGTCGGGTGCGGGACGTCCAGCCCGACGGGGAGCGCGAACTCGGACGTCGTCTCCGACTCGCTGTCCCCGACCTCGACCCCGGCGGGCGGCGTGAACGCCATCCTCGCCTCGTCCGACTGCGGCTTGCGGTCCTCCGCGTCCGTCACGTGCAGTGCTCCCTGTACGACACCTCCGGTACCTCAGTATGCGCACACATGACGAACGGGCCGCACGCACACGCGTACGGCCCGTCTACCCGGCAACAGGCAGGTCAGTGACCGCCCTGCTCCTTGAAGCGCTTGTAGGACCGCTCGATCTCGGCCTCGGCGTCCGTACGGCCCACCCAGTTGGCGCCCTCGACCGACTTGCCGGGCTCCAGGTCCTTGTACACCTCGAAGAAGTGCTGGATCTCCAGGCGGTCGAACTCGGACACGTGGTGGATGTCGCGCAGGTGCTCCACACGCGGGTCCGTCGCCGGGACACACAGCAGCTTGTCGTCGCCGCCGGCCTCGTCGGTCATCCGGAACATGCCGATCGCCCGGCAGCGGATGAGGCAGCCCGGGAAGGTCGGCTCGTCCAGGATGACCAGCGCGTCCAGCGGGTCGCCGTCCTCGCCGAGGGTGTTCTCGACGAAGCCGTAGTCCGTCGGGTAGGCCGTCGACGTGAACAGACGGCGGTCCAGGCGGATCCGACCGGTCTCGTGGTCCACCTCGTACTTGTTGCGCGAACCCTTCGGAATCTCGATCGTGACGTCGAACTCCACCGGTGGCTCCTCCATGATCAGCACACAGTCTTGGTGGTTAAGTGTCCCTCACGCAGGTGTGTGATCGCGAAAGGGGCTGGTGGTCGTGCCCGAGCTGAGGCCTTGGCGGGCCGCGAGGCCGCGTCTTGCGCGGGTCGCGGAGGCCGTACGGCCCCGTCTCGCCCGTGCCGTCGCGGCGACGGGGCCGCGGGTCGCGCGGCTGGCGCGGGCCGCGTCACCGCAGGTCACGCGGATCACGCGGGTGAAGACCTGGCAGTACACCGCGGGTGCCGCCACCGCCGGTCTGGCGCTGGCCGCCGGCGTGGTGACCGCCGCGGGGCCCTGGGACTCGGGTCAGCGTACGGCCGAGCGCGACCGCGCGGTCGCCGCCGGACAACCGGGTGGCGCATCTCACGGCGGCGCCGGCCGGGCCGGAGCGAACGGCACCGGGCCCCGCCCCGCCCCCAGCGCCGCGTCCGTGCTGACCGGACTGGGCGGGGCGACGGCCGCCGGGCTCCCGGACCGCAAGGCCCTCGCCGGCGTCCTGGACCCGCTCCTCGCGGACGGCGCGCTCGGCGGGCGCCGGTCCGCCGCGGTCGTCGACGTCGCCACCGGCACCCGGCTCTACGGCACCGGCGCCGACGAGGCGCTGACCCCCGCCTCCACCACCAAGATCGCCACCGCGGTCGCCGCGCTGTCCGCCCTCGGCGCCGACCACCGCCTGGACACCCGCGCCGTCTTCGAGCCCGACACCAGTGAGCTGATCCTGGTCGGCGGCGGCGACCCCACCCTCACCGCCGACCGCGACGCCGAGGGCCGCGCGAGCCTGCGCACCCTCGCCGCGCGCACCGCCGCCGCGCTGGAGAAGCAGGACGTCCGCGCGGTGACCCTGTCGTACGACACCACTCTGT
>NZ_MUND01000787.1 GCF_002154375.1 Streptomyces glaucescens
CCCCGCCCCCGGTCTCCTCCGGCCACCCGGTCTGCGGGAACAACGTCCGAGGATGCTCGTGCAGCGAGATCGTCAGAACCCGCGGATCCTCCCAGAACGCCGCCTGCACGCCGTCCCCGTGATGCACGTCGACGTCCACGTACGCGACCCGCTCCGCCCCCAGCTCCAGCAGCCGCGCGATCGCCAGCGAGGCGTCGTTGTAGATGCAGAACCCCGCCGCGCCCCCGGGCATCGCGTGATGCAGCCCGCCCGCGAAGTTCACCGCGTGCTGCGTCTCCCCCCGCCACACCGCCTCCGCGGCTCCCACCGACAGCCCGGCGATCAGCGACGACACCTCGTGCATCCCGGTGAACGCCGGGTCGTCCAGCGTTCCGATCCCGTACGTCCCGTCGGCGGCCCGTGGGTCCGCCGAGGCGGCCTTCACGGCCTCGATGTAGTCCTCGCGGTGGACGAGCCGCAGCGTCGACTCCCCGGCGGGCTTCGCGCCCACGACCTCCACCTCGCGGTCGAGTCCCAACGCCGAGACCAGTCGCCGGGTCAGGATCAGCCGAACCGGGTCCATCGGATGCCCCGGCCCGAAGTCATACCCCGTTACTGCCTCGTCCCACATCAGCTGTGCGCGGCCGCTCATGCCCGCCACCGTATCGGTCCGGTTGAGCTTCGAACGACCGGGCGTACACGAGCGTCATCAGGACCAGCGTCATCGGCACGAGCATCGCCCCGCGATAGCTCCACGCGTCCCCCAACGCCCCCACCAACGGCGAACCGACCAGGAACCCCGCATAGTTGAATGCGTTCAGCCGCGCGACCGCCGCATCGGAGGCCCCCGGGAACAGCCGCCCCGCCGCCGCGAACGTCTGCGGCACCAGCACACACAGCCCGAGCCCCAGCAGGGTGAACCCGAGCAGTCCCGCCCACGCCCCGGGCCCCCCGGCCACCAC
>NZ_MUND01000788.1 GCF_002154375.1 Streptomyces glaucescens
CCCCCTCTACGCCCTGACACGCCCTCAACCGATCACCACCCCACCAACGTGACAACGCCGGATCTGGTGGTGTGGGCGACCGAAGCACCGGAAGATCGCTCCGGCCGGGCCGTGCTCTTGGAGCTGCTTCATGCCGGTGGTCACCATGGGGAGCTTGCCGTCGTACATGTGGAAGCCGTCGTGGGCGGCGCTCTGCCAGTGCTGGCGGATCAGCTCAGCCAGCTGCGCGATAACAGTGCCTAGGTTACGGGGGCCGACGCGGTTGAAGAACAGCAGCAGCGGGTGGGGTTGGTCGCCGTGGTGGCCGTCGGGCACCACCGACGGGTACGCCGCATCGGCCACTTGACGCCGTTGGCGTCCTGCGTCGCGGCGGAGTCTCCGCACGGCGCTGACACGGCAGGTGTACCCGACGTGCTCCCTCCTCAGCGCCTTTTGCCGAGCGTCGGCAGCACTCTTTGGCGCTCGCACAGCACGCCCGCTGCGGGGTGCTCCAAGATGGGGCTCCAGTGTCGTTACGGAGGGGGATCAGGTGCCTGGCCTTGGGTGGGAAGACTGGACAGCCGCGAGACTGGACCCGAACCGCCTGCCGGCCGACTGGGGCTGGAAGGTCACACGCCCTTGCGGCCGCGGTTTCGACGACGACCCGGTTGACTACGCCGCCTCCCTGCGCGACCGCCGCAGCGTCCTCATCGAGGAAACACCTGGCGTGCCGCTGCGGCGCCGCAAGCAGCCATGGCACCGCGCGGCACCGCATGCATCAGGTTCCTCTTACCTGCCGTTCACGCTCGAGATTCCGTTCGGGCTGTGGATCTTCAGTCTCGTCCCGAACGACGACGAGGAGCGCTCCGGACGGACCTGGAGTCAGAAGATATGGTTTCGGGTACCGGCCTGGTGGGTGCTGGGGCCTCAAGGGCGCACAGCAGCCGCGTTACTCGCCCGGCTGGAGAAGCTGACGTGGGACGAAGTCCTCACCCTGCGCCGCTCCTACAACAAGGCGTGGCCGACCGATCGCGAAGACCCCGCCTGGTGTGAGGCGCAGGACCTCGCCAGGACCGCCGACCGAGCCACGCTGAAGAACGCACTGATCAAGCACACCGAAGCAGCACTGGACCGAGCAGCCCGCATCCACAGCAAGCGCGTACGGAACTTCTCAAACGAACAAAAAGCCGCGTGCTTCGCCGCCACGGCCCTCGCCATCGAAGACCTCTCCCCCAACCTCGCCCGCCGCCTCCTCGGCCCCCTCCACCTCCCACTCGGCGACGTCCACACCTACCCCGTCCCCTCATGGGTCGACAGCCTGTAGCCCGAGGCGAACTTACGGACGCGCGTCCCGGTCCGGCTCCCAGACGGGTCAGCACCGTTCACCAGCCAGCGTCCTATGTCATACCTCTGGTCTACAGTCTTTGCCGGTAGCCGTGCAGCTCGTTCGTAACTGCCGGTCGGCAACGCGCGCTGCCTGAGAGTTGCCACCGATCGCTTCATGGAGTGCACTTGCGCAGACCCGGTTCGCCGAAGGCCGCGGAGGAACCAGAGCTGATGAATGCGTGGCTGGCTGAGCTCAACGAGGGACTGGACCCAACTCGCCTGACCATCGGCAGCGCGAAGTACGCGCACCTTCGCTGCCGGGGCTGCGGAGTGCCGTACCGGGTGCAGATCCGGCACTTCATGGCGGGGCACACCTGCCAGAAATGCGGCATTGCCCGACAGGTGCTTTCCTCCCGTCGGCCCGCCAGGGGGCGGTCGATTGCCGAGCTGAGGCCGGACTTGGCTGCGGAATGGGACAGTGAGCGCAATGAGGTCTCGGCGGCCGAGGTCGCCGCCCAGTCCAATGCGCCGGCTCGCTGGTGGCGCTGCCCTGCGGATGACCGTCATCGCTATGACATGCCGCCGAGCGAGCGCTGGCGCGGCAGTGGATGTCCGTACTGTTCGGGACACCGGGCCGGGTGTGGCAACGACCTGGCTACTGTTCATCCGGCGTTGGCAGCCGAATGGGTCACCGCCCCCGGTCGGCCAGGCCTCACACCCTCAGATGTCACTCCGTTCTCCAAAATCCGGGTCTCCTGGCGCTGCCTCCATGACGATCGACATCAATGGACGGAGATGGTCTCCCAGCGGACAAGCCGCCCCTCTTGTCCCTTTTGTAGTGGCTCGCGGATTGATGCCACGAACAACCTCGCCGTGCGGCGCCCCGATTTGGCGGCGGAGTGGCATCCAGAACTCAATGGCTCGTTGCGCCCGGAAGTTGTCGGCCCGACCTCCCGCCGCAAGGCCCACTGGAAGTGCGGCACGTGTGGTCACGTGTGGGCGGCCGTCATAGTGGAGCGCACCGGAAGCGGCAGCCGGGCCGGGACGGGGTGCCCCCCGTGCTCGTTGGGTCGGCGCGGTCAAACCCGGCGTCGGCCGCCTGCGGGGCAGTCACTCGCCGACCTCGCTCCCGATCTCGCAAGGGAATGGCACCCCACCCGCAACGCCCCTCTCACACCCGCCGACGTCCGGCCCGGTACTCCGAGGCCGAAGCGCTGGTGGATGTGTGCTGCCGGGCACGAATGGCTTGCCACGGTCGCCTCCCGGGTGGCCCAGGGCCGCGGCTGTGGATTCTGTGCGGGGCAACGAGCAACGCCAGAACGCAATCTCGCCGTTGTAGATCCGGAGATAGCCGCCACCTGGCACCCCAGGCTTAACGGTGCACTGCGCCCCATCGGTGTCCTGCCTGCGTCTGGGAGAACAGTGCACTGGCTGTGCCAGAACGGCCACACGTGGAAGCAGCAGGTCAGCAACCGCGTGAGATCCAGGCAGTGCGGCGAGTGCGCCGGTCGGCGAGTAACACAGACCAATAACCTCGCCGTCGCGCACCCCGATCTCGCGGTTGAATGGGACAGGGTCGCCAACTGGCCTCTACTGCCTCATCAGGTGCTGCCGGGTAGCAACATGACCGTGACCTGGCGCTGTTCTCGCGGTCACACCTGGGAGGCCGTCGTCGGTAACCGCACCCGAGCAGGTTCGGGATGCCCCCGCTGCCAGATGTCAGCCACCTCAGTGCTCGAAATCCGTCTGTATGCCGAGCTCGCCTTCGTGCTGTCACGGTGTGGCTTCACCACCGAGCACGACGTCCGCTTGACCGACCCGAAGATCCCCGCGCGCTACCGATCAGTCGACATGTTGTTCGTCGACGAAGGCGGAGGCATTGTCATCGAGTTCGACGGAGCCTACTGGCATGCCGCCGGACGCAGCCCCGCTGACCGGGACAAGACCGATGCGCTGCTGAACGCCGACTACGGTGTGCTGCGTGTTCGGGAAGCGCCGCTGGAGTGTCTCGGTCCCGAAGAACTCCCCGTCTCCAAGAACCAGCAGCCTCACCTGACCGCCGGTGCTGTACTGAAGCGCATGATTAAGACGTCATCTCATTTGGTGAGTCTGCGGTAGCAGATGAGGGTGCAGGCGATGCTCGTGAAGGCTAGGAAG
>NZ_MUND01000079.1 GCF_002154375.1 Streptomyces glaucescens
ATGAGCAGCCGCTTCTCGATCCCGTTCCCGGTGAGGTCGTAGTTGATCCGGGCCTTGAGCAGTTCCAGCGCGTCCGGCACGAACGGCGGAAGCGACACCCCGTCCCCCGCGTTCGGGTACTGCGCCCAGTTCTGCGCCGCCCGCGTGCGGGCGTGGGGCGACGGGTCGGGCACGATCAGCATGACGAGGGCGCTGTTGTTGGCCCCGCCCTGCTGCCGCACGTCGGCGTACTCGTAGCCGAACTGCTGGGCCACGAAGGCGAGCCGGGCGAGCTTCTTCACGGACGCCATGGCACTCGTGACCTGGACGGGCTCTCCGCTCGCCATCAGCCGCAGCATGCTCTGTACCTGCCGCTTGCTCACCCGTACCCCCGCTTCCCGCGCCACCTGAGTCAGCTGTTCACTTCCGCAACGCGGCGCAGTTTTCCACACGGGCGCGCGCACGGTCACGGCAGGTCGCCGTGCTCCCGCTCCATGTGGTCGTACGGTGAGAGTCACCGTCCCCGGGGGCCATGCCCGCCCACCTCGAACCACAGCAACTTCCCACCACCCCGCCCGAGTAGCCCGTCACCCAGGGGCCATCCGCCCCACGCGTTCGCGTACTCCCGCACGAGCAGCAGCCCACGCCCGTGCTCGACGTCGCCCGGAACGGAGGAGACCAGGCGTTCACCGGCAGGATCACCGAACGGCGCCGGGATACGCGGGTCACTGTCCCACACCCCCACCCTCAGCCGGCCGTCGGCCAGCCCCGTCAGCCGGAGCGAGGCGGGTCCCTCGGTGTGCAGGTAGGCGTTGGAGACGAGCTCGGACACCAACAGCTCGGCGGTGTCGAGCACTTCCTCCCTCCCGTGCGAGCGGAGCACGGCCCGCACGGTCACCCGTGCGACGTGTGCGGCGCGGGGGTCATGCGGCAGGCGAAGGGCGTACACCCAGGGTCGGCACGGGGCTACGGTGACCACGGAACACCTCCGGGAGGAAGGGGACTTGGACACGCTCGACGCCGACGCCGGGCGGTGGCAGTGCCGCGGAGCGGTGCGCTTCCGGCTTACGGGCGGGGGCGGTTGAGCGGCGTGAGACCCACCCTAGGGGTGTCCGATGTAATACTTAACAACAAGCGGGACAAAGACTTCACAGTTCCCTCCTGTGGGTGACCACGAGGACCGGACGTGACGAGAGAGAGCCGAGTGCCGCCAACCACCGACCCCACCCTGCGCCAGCGGCGCCTGGGCACCGAGCTACGCAGACTCCGCGAGCGCGCGGGGCTGACGTCCAGCGCCGCCGCGACCCTGCTCGGCGTGAAGCAGGCGCAGATCAGCGGCATCGAGTCCGGCCGCTACGCGGTCAGCGCCGACCGGGTACGCACCTTCGCCCGCGCCTACCACTGCGCCGACCAGGCGCTCATCGACGCCTTGGCGAACATGACCGGCGGGCGGACACGAGGCTGGTGGGACGAGTACCGGGAACATCTCCCGGTCGGCCTGATCGACCTGGCCGAGCTGGAGCACTACGCGACCGCCCTGCGCGTGGCCCTGGTCATCCACATCCCCGCCCTGCTCCAGACCACCGACCACGCCCGTGCGCTCTTCCGAGGCGGCATCCCGCCCTTCGCGCAGTACGAGGTGGAGCACCGGCTGACGCACCGCATCAAGCGGCAGGGCATCCTGCACCGGGAGACTCCCACCCCGTACACGGCGACGATTCACGAGGCGGCGCTGAGGATGGGATACGGCGGCAGGCAAGTGGCCGTCGCCCAGCTCCAGCACATCCTCGACATGAGTGAACTGCCGCACGTCACCGTCCGGATCGTTCCCTTCGGCAGGGAGAGCTTCCACGGCACCGGCCAGGGAATCGACTACGTCGTGGGGACAGTGCCCCGGCTGGACACCGTTCAGCTCGACACCCACCACGGGTGCGAATTCCTCGACGGGGAGGCTCAACTCGGCAAGTACCGGGCTGTGATCGACCACATGGAGGCGAGCGCACTGGACGCCGACGACTCACGGGACCTCATCCTGCGCATCATCCGCGACCTCTGAAAGGCACCCGCATGTCCACCCTCACCTGGCGCAAGTCAAGCCACAGCGCCGACGCCTCGAACTGCGTCGAGATAGCCACGGCCCCCACCACCGTCCACATCCGTGACTCGAAACGCACCACCGGCCCCCACCTCACCGTCCGCCCAGCGACGTGGACGAGGTTCGTCGCGACGCTGGGCACACGGGCGGGGTGATCGTCAGGGAGCGATCGGCAGCTGCCGCTTGTGCTCGGTGAGCCGGTAGCGGCGGACGATCGCCTCGAAAGCGGCCTCGGAGACCGGCTTGCCCTCCAGGAAGTCGTCGATCTCGTCGTACGTCACCCCGAGCGCGTCCTCGTCGGGCTTGCCCGGGTCCAGGGTCTCCAGATCGGCGGTCGGCGTCTTCCACACCAGCGAGTCCGGCGCCCCCAGCTCGGCGGCGACGGCCCGCACCCGCCGCTTGGTGAGCCCGGTGAGCGGCACGACGTCGGCGGCCCCGTCTCCGAACTTCGTGAAGAACCCGGAGACGGCCTCGGCGGCGTGATCGGTCCCGACGACGAGCCCGTTCTCCGCGCCCGCGACCGCGTACTGCGCAATCATCCGCTGCCGCGCCTTGATGTTCCCGTGCACAAAGTCCTGGTGGTGCGCGTCCCGGAACACGGTCCCGCCGGCGACCACGGCCTCCAGCGCGGCATCGCTGGCGGGCTTCACATCGACGGTGAGCACCTTGTCGGCCCGGATGAACTCCAGCGCCCGCTGCGCGTCGGCCTCGTCGGCCTGCACGCCGTACGGCAGCCGCATCGCGAAGAACGTCGCCTCGCCACCGCCCTCGCGCACCCGCTCCACCGCGAGCTGGCACAGCCGCCCGGCGGTGGACGAGTCCACACCGCCACTGATCCCGAGCACGAGCGCCCGCAGCCCACCGGAGGTCAGCCGCTCGGCGAGAAACGCCACCCGCCGCTCGATCTCCTCCCGCGCGTCGAAGGACTCGCCGACCTGGAGGTCGCGGGCGATCTGCTGCTGGAGGGCTATGGGCTGCACGTCGGTCACGGTCTCTCCTCGGGTGATGCCTGGGCGACGGGAAAACTCTAAGCGCCGCGTGCCTCACGCTGGACGCCGTGTTCCCCGAGCGGTGTCCTCTGCAGATCACTGGTTCGGTAGCCTGTGCCGCTCGACACCCTGGGGGGGACATGAGAACGAATGCGGCCGTGGTCGCGCTGTGTCTGCTGACGGGTGGCGTCGCGGTGGGTTGCGCGGACACCGATGACACCGCCGGCACCACCGACACCCGCTCCGCCGGGCAACTGCTGAACGACGCCAACCGCACCATGAAGGCGCTCACGTCGGTGACCATCGAGACGGACACGGTCAGCGGCGTCGGAAACAGCCGTTCCAGCACTCCGCGGACCGACCTCAGGAGCCGGTGCACGTACCAGGGGACCGAGACGACGGGCTCGAAACTGGAACAGAGACGGATCGGCGAGACGGACTTCATCCGCGGCAATGACATCTACTTCGAGATGTGGGGGCGGGAGACGGTCCCCGCGATGCGGGAGAAGCCCTGGCTGAAGAGTCCTGTCAGCTGATCTCGGTGGGTTCGCCTTTCGTCGCCTTGGCGGACAAGGAGAACGGCCATGCACAGTCGGCCAGCGCGTCCGCCCCCACCGCCGACTCGAACAGGGCGTCGAACTCGTCGTGATCAAGGAACTCCTCGGTCACGCCCACATCGGCGTCACCGCCACTGTCTACGCCCACGTCCGACTCCGCCTCCAACGAGACGCCATCAACACCCTCACCACCGCACTCGGCAGCTCGAAGATCACCGGGACGGCCAACGGCGACAACGACGAACCGCCACCTTGCGCCACCCCCGTCCGCTGACGTTGCCGTCAACTACTGCCGTCACCCCACGCAGAAGCCCCGCCAGGGCGCACCTGACGGGGCTTCTGCATTGCTGTCGCATATGCCGGACTCGGCATCAACTCGGGCGCGATCAGCTGCCTATCCCCCAGAGGGAATCTGTCGCAGCAATTCACCAGACAGGAATTGCATGAATCCCTCGAAATCTCGGGCAATCACCTGCACCCCAGACTCTTCCACCTCGTAGACATCACCGATGAGGGATCCACCTTCCAGCCGAACAATCTCTCCGGTTTGACGATCGGCAGCAAACAATGCACCGCCACCGTCAGAGCCAAACACGGCGACAGTCCGATTGGGCACGCTACTCACCTGTGTTGGCTGAGCGCCACGCAACCCCTCAACCACATACTCGGCTTCATCGACAAAGAACCCTGGACCGACGTCAGGCAAGGAGATTTGCGCAACGTGCGAATAGAACTCGATCAAATCCCTCGCACCCGCGTCGCTCAAGACCGCAGCGAGCGCGTCGCGACCGCTACTATCAGCGACTCTTGACACATAGTGCTCACCTGGCGGATACCCATACATGGTCTCGAACCCTGCGACGAACCGTGAGGCCAGGCGCGACATTTCGTCGATCCAGCTATCAACGTTCGGCCCAGAAATAGGCACCATATCCCCTATCGATCTGCCCCGCGAAGTCTTCTATTTGAGCTCGCGAGGGGTTCGGATTCATGTCATGGAACCATTTCCATTGGTTGGTTATCTCTTGATGGACGTTGGCTCCACGGGACTTCATCCTGCTGCCGGGCACTCCACGCATGTTGGATGGCGCATCAAAATCAAAGTCACTGAACTCTGGATGGTTTCGATACTCCTGCGGGATGGCGTGGTGGGCATCCCAATCATCTGGCAGCCGCTTCATGCCACTGCGGTGCAAGTACGCCTGGAACCTACCTCGGTAGTTGCCGATGTCGATGGTAGGAGCTTCAGGCGCCTTACCCGTAGGACATCCGTCGCTGTTGTGAACGAGTACCGGAGTCTCGCCCGCCAGCACATAGTACGTGTGCAGGTCATCAACCGTCAGGTTATACGTGCGGGCGTGCCTGGTGTACGGGCGGTTGCCCGTGATGATGACGGTGTCGCCCTCGTCTGTGAGCAGGGTCATGCCCGGCTTCAGGTCTCGGGCCTCGACCCAGAGCAAGGCGGAGGGAGACCAGAAGGGGTGCTCGTGTGTGGCCGTCAGCTTCTCGGCGCCGTCCTCTGTGGCGATAGACAGCTCGTTGAAGTGTTTGTCTTCCTCAGTGACGATCAGACGGGTGACTTCCCGGGGGCCCGACTCGCCGCTTTCGGGGTCGGCCGCAAGAACCTTGTCTCCGAGCTCGACATCCTCAATGTCCTTGGTCGTACCGTCGGCCATCAGAACATCCGTGCCGGCGAGGAAGCACTTGCAGCTCTTGGGCTTCTTAGAGAGCCAGTCCTCGACTGCCTCCGTACCCTTCTTGATCACCGAGTCCGGAACCAGTTTCAAGACCTTCAGCCAGGGCAAGTCCGTCGACGCGACGACGCAGCTCTTCCCCTCGAAGCTGGAAAGGCAGTTTCTCCAGTCGGACGGGTCTGGCAGGAAAAAGGAGACGGCGGCGTTGAACACCGTGTTCTGGGCAGTGAAGTCGTAGGGCTTGTAGACGGTCTTCTTGCCGAGACCCCGGTGCTCGCTGCCCCTCTTGACGGTGCTGTGGACGTCGCCTTCCCCATCACGAACGTAGCGCGTGGTTTCGTGGTGGTAAGACCAGGTGCCGTCATCGTCCTGAGTCATCCAGTCCCGGAAAGTCTCGTCTCCATCGTCGCAGCCTCGATCACAGGGAGTGATCGGCCTCAGGCCATCCGGGTCGCTGGTGCTGATCGGGCTGTTCTTCGCGTAGCTGTACCCGTTCATCTGGAGCGGGTCGGTGATGTCGATCAGCGGGTCCGCCGACAGGAACCGCCCGGTGTTCTGGTCGTACTCGCGGGCGCCGATGTGGGTCAGACCCGTCGCCTCGTCGTCGATGCCCGTGCCCAGGTAACTGCGCTTGTTGGGCCAGTTCGTCGGCTTCGTGCCGCGGATCTCGCCGTACGGCTTGAAGGCGCGGCGGGTGACGGCCTGGCCGGAGGCGATGTCCACCGAGGCGTTGGCCGTGCCGAGGTGGTCGGCGAGGAGGACGCTGAGCTTGTGGCCGGTGGCGGCGGCGTTGGTGGTGGTGCGGACCACCGTGGGGGCGCCGGCCTGACCGTAGGCGCGGGAGGCGCGGGTGATGGTTCCCGTGCTGTTCGTCGTCAGTTCCGTCTCGCCCAGGTACAGGGTCGAGCCCGCCGGCGAGTGCTCCAGGATGCGGTTGCCTGCCGCGTCGTAGACGTATGTCGTCTTGGTGCCGTCGTCGGTGATCGACGCCAGTTTCTGCTCAGCCGTCCAGTTCAGGGTCTGGGTCGTGTCGTGAAGGTCTCTGACCTCTGTGTTGCCTGTGGCGTCGTACGAGTAGGTGCCGCCCTTGCCCTCCGGGGTGGACGACACCCACGTCATCGTGTGCGGCTGGATCGTGTAGGGCTCGATCGTGCCGTTGCCGGTGATCTGCTTGCCGTATCCGTAGGTGTAGGTGACGTTCTTCGTCGCGTCCGCCGGGTCGTGCTCGGTCATCGTGGCGCGGTTGCCGATCCAGTCGAAGGTGTACGACTGGCGGTAGGCGGTGGGTCCGGTGGAGACCGTGGCGGGGTCGGGTGCCGCCGCGGCGAGGGTCGACTTCAGCGTGGAGTCGGGGGCGTCCACGTCCGTGGCGGCGTCGGGCGCGTCGGTGACCGGGCCGGATGACGCCGCGTAGTCGGAGCGGTGGCCCCAGATGGTGCCGTCGGCCGCCTTGCAACCGGTACCGGCGAAACTGGGTGTGATCTTCGACGTCCAGGCGTGCACCAGCTCGCCCATGACGTCGTAGGTGAAGCACTGGGTGTCCCACGTGGTCACGCTCGCGTCGTAGAGCTTGCGCATGCTGGACGTGATCGTGCCGGAGACGTCGTAGGAGTAGTAACCGTCCGTGATGCGGTGCGAGTTCACCGAGTTGGTCGAGTCGCCCGTCTCACGGTCGGCGATCGTGCGCTGGAGACGGCCGGTGTGCGGGTCGACGAAGTTCGTCGTCCAGACCCGGTAGGGCTGTGCCGCGGAGACGGACCGCAGGGCTTCGCCGAACGGCGAGTACGTGACGTCCGAGGTGTACCAGGTGAGCCCCGAGGTGGACTCCGGGAGGCCGTCGCCGTTGTAGCGGGTGACGACCTTCTCCTTCGCCAGGCCGCCCTTCGCCGGCAGGACCACCGACTGCGGCTTGCCCGTGGGGGTGTACGTGTAGCTGTAGGCGTACGTTCCGGACAGACCCGTGGTCATCGAGTTCGCCGGGATAGCGATCTCGCTGGTCAGGACGTTGTACTCGGCGTCGTACTGGGTGACGCTGCTGCTGTAGTCACCGTCCGCCGTGCGCCGCGTGGACGCTGACGGCATGCCGACTCCGCCGCGCGCCTGGTCATAGGTGAACTGCTTCACCCAGTCGCCGGTCGCGGAGCCTTCTCGTACGTAGCGGGCCCGGCCGAGCGTGTCGTACTCGGTGAAGGTCTCCTGCCCACGCGCGTCTCTGACCCGGTAGGGGCGATCTGCCACGTCGTACCAGGTCTGCGTCGTACCGGTGTCGGGGTCGGTGCTCGACGTCACCCGCCCGCGAGCGTCGTGGACGTACGACCAGACGTTGTCAGCGGGGTCGGTGACCTTGCTGCGGTTGCCACGGGCGTCGTACTCGTAGCTGGTCGTGCGCCCTTCGGGCCCGCTGTCCTTGCTGTAGTGCGTGACCGAGGTGACACGGCCGAGGGCGTCGTGCTCGGTCCAGACGCGAGGGGCGGTGGATCCCGCGGGGTCCACGTACGTGCCGGTGTCGTGGTAGCTGGTGTGCGTGCCGTACTGGTACTCGCCGCTGTGGTAGACCGAGGCCCGGTACTGCCGTCCCAGTCCGTCGTAGCGGTACCTGACCAGGCTGGGGATCAGTGACTCGGACCTGGGGCTGAAGAGATCTGTGCTCGGATCACCCTGCGCGAGGTATCCACTGGTCTTCTCGCTCACGAGGCCGTGGTCGTCGTACTTGGTGTCCACGACGATCCGGCCGGGGCCGTGGGCCTCGGCCTGGGTCTGCACCTCGCGCTGGAGGCCGTCGTAGAGCGTCACCTGGCGGGCGTAGGTGCCGTCGTCCTTGAGCGTCTGGACGGTCACCGAGGCGGGGCGGTTGATCTTCGGGGTCGCCACGGCCGCCTGGTAGGAGATCTGCACGGTCGGCGACTGACCCACGGAGGAGCGCGACGGCGTCCAGCCCTTCACCAGGCGGCCGAGGGCGTCGTACTCGTTGCGAGTGATGCGGCCGTTGGGGTCGGTGACGGTCAGCGGCAGACCACGTCCGGGGTCGAAGGTCGTCGTGGTGACGTGCCCCAGTGCGTTGATCGACCTCACCTGGGTGACCGGGCCGCCCTCGTCGCCGGGGGTGTACTGGGTCTCCGTGGTGCCCGAGCCGGGGGTCGTGACCTTGCGGACTCGCCCCAGAGGGTCGTACGTCGTCGTGCTCACGTGCGACTGCGCGGTACCGGTGCCGTTGTTCTCGGCCACGGACGTGAGCAGTCCCTTGGCCGGCGTCGAGCCGTGGGCCAGGCCGTCGTAGGTGTAGTGCACCTTGGACTTGAGCGTGGTGGCCGGGTCGGCGGCGGGCTGAGCGGCGCAGCTCGTACCCGTGGTGTGCTGCTCCGTGGCGAGGCCGATCAGCCAGGCCGAGACGTTGTGGACGTAGCTGGTGGTGGTGCAGGTGCGGTCGGAGAGCGCCTCACCTGTGCCGTTGGGTCGGACAACGGCCGTCTCCACGCTCGTGGGCAGCCCGTAGGTGTCGTCGACCGTGGTGTTCGTGCGCACGGCGCGCCAACTGGAGTCGATGTCCTGGATCTCGTCCGTCCGCTTGATCCAGACCCGGTGGGCGAGCAGCGGATCGCCGGCCGTGCCGTCCTCGTTCTCACGGGGGCGGGACGCGGTCTGCTTGGACGAGGGGAACGTCAGGGTGCGACTGTGCCGGTCCCCGACGGAGTCCCGGTACGTGATGGTCTCAGCGGTCATGCCCGCGTACTGCGGCGCGTCGTCCGCGAGCAGGGTGTAGGTGCCGGATGAATCCTCGACCGCACCGCCGATGCCCAGGAAGTAACGCGTCACCTTGCGTGACTGACCGTTGTGGTCGCCCTGTCCGGAGGTGGACTTGCCACCCTTGTACGCAGTGACCTGCCGGTATCCCCTCCAGTCGCTGTACGTGCGCAGCACTGGGCGGGCGAACTCGTCGTCGCTCTTGGCCCAGGCCGGACCCGAGTACTCGTACTGCGTGACGATCGGTTCTCCGCGCGACGTGATCTTGTCGATCTCCCGCACGGAGGCGACGACGTACTTGTTGAACCAGACCTTCGGCGGCGTCTCCACGTCGGGGTCGATCGACCACTTCAACGGGTAGCAGGTGCCGTTGCTCTTGCCCTTGTCCTCGGCCGGCGCCGTCGCACACCCACCGGTGTACTCCACTTCGATGTCTCCACCGCTCTCGGTGGAGACGGTGCCGATGCGAGGGCGGGTGAAGCCAGGAGTCCGATCATCCTTGTCCGCGGGCACGCGGTTGGGCAACTGGCGGTCCCGGAGCCGGTCCTTCAGCGGTGAGTCGGAGCCCACTCGGTACTCCGCGAAGCTGACACCGTCCTTGGACTGGAGGGTGCCCGTGGCGTCACCGGGGGCGTATCCGGTGCGGGTGATGGCGTTCAGCCACAGCCCCGGTGCGGTGTCGTACCAGTCCTTGGGGAATGACTGGTGCAGGGTGTACTTGTCGACCCGGCCAGGAGCAGTTTCACCCGCCCGTGCCGCCTCGGTGGTCACCGTGTCGAGGCGCATCTGCGTCCAGAAGGACGGGAACCCCGGGCACATCTTCGAGGTGGACTTGCAGTTGAGGTTGCCGGGGGTGTCCCACCAGTAGCGGTAGGCGCCCGGGTCGTCGGTCTTGTCGAAGTTCGTCCCGTCGCAGAGGGTGCCCGACTCCAGGCAGCGCTGCTTGACACCGAACCTGACTATTGCGGACGGCTTCGTCAGGGTGTCCGGCCGCATGCCGTACTCGATCGACAGCGGGTAGGCGTAACGGTCGTATTGCTCGGGAGTGTTGTACTTCTTGCGGACGGCGTAGTGGTTCGTCTCCTGCTTCCAGTTGACGATCATCGTGTTGCCGTGAACGTCGACCACTCTGTCCAGGCCCCAGCGCCAGGCCTGCCGCTTGCCGGCACCGCAGCGCGAATCGGCGAAAGCAGTGGCGTGGCAGGGTTCGCCGGGGTGGTTGCCGAAGACGGGGACGGTCGACACCGAGTTGGTGTCGACGTGGCCGCCGCCGACCTGGTTCTGGCCGTACACGTACTTGGTGCCGTCCCGGGTCGTGACCACCCAGTACTCGCCGTTGTTGTCGCCGTTGGTGCCGCCGACCCGGTGCTCGACGCGGGTGCCGTCGTCCTTCTGCAGGCGGTAGTACTCGGCGTCGGACTCGGGGTCACTGCCGGAGGCGGCGATGCGGACCAGTTCGTTGGTCTGGCCGTTCAGAGACAGCACCGCGTTGTACGACACCCAGCACAGGTCGGACGTCTTGTCCTTCGAAGCAGTGTTGTTGGGAGTGCCGGACTTGAGCGGTTTGCGGTCGTCCTCGCAGGTGCGGTAACGGCGCTCGACGAAGCCGACGTCGTAGTTCCAGCCCTCACCGATCCACGAGGTCTGAGGCGAGGAGACGGCCGTGCGGCCGTCCACGGTCTGTGAGTTGTAGGTGAGGGAGACGTTGGGCTTGGGGCCGGCCGGCGGGTCGGGAACGACCAGCGGGTACTCCCAGACGAAGGCGCCGGATGAACCGGCCACCTCCCACTTGCCGCTGGATGGGAGCGGCGATGCCTTGAAGCTCCCGCGATCGCCCCCGCCGGAGTCGATGGCGCCCAAGACCGCGCTGTCACCGGCAGCGGCGGGGGTCACGGAAGTCGACGTGCGATAGGCGGCCTGGACGACACCCGGTTCAGGAGCAGGGGCTGAGTCCGCGGAGGCAGGGGTCACGGTGCCGTCCGCAGCCGGGTCGACCGTCGCGGTGATGGTCTTCGACGCCGTGTCGTTGTTGGTGTCCAATTCCTGGTAGGACTGGCAGGCCTCGTCGTCCGGCCTCGTCAGGTAACACTCCGGAAACTGCACGAACCGCAGCCTCGAAGCCCAGTCGGCGCCGTACAGGTTCTCGAATGTGGAGTAGTCCAGCCGGACGGAGAGCGGTACTGCTCCCGTGTCCGGAGCCTGCACCGTCAGCAAAGTGCCGTCGATCGCTCGACCGGCAGCCTCGGTTCGATCCTCGATCCGCACACGCCAGGTGCCCGTGGGTGCCGGCTGGTCCGGGGCTTGGCCCAGGCTGACGGGCAACGTGCCGACGGGGCTCAGGGCCGTCTGCTGAACCGTTTCCCCCGGAGTGCGTGCCGAGGCAGGGGTCGCGGACGACCCGAAGGTCACCGCACCGTCCAGATCCGAGGGCGGAGAGACCGTGCCGGGAGGCGGTGCAGCCAAATCCTCGGGTACCAGAGCCCTCAACGTCTCAAGGTGTCGAGTGGGCGCACTGGTCTCGGCCCCCGGGACCACCCTCTCCCGCTTGAGCGCTTCGAGTACCAGCGACTCCCGCCCGACCTCCTCCTTCACCGGATCCGGAGGCAACGCCAGAGCCTGCGTCGGCAGCAACCCCACCAACAGCGCCGCGGCGGTCACCGGCACGGCGGTGCGCCCCAGGCGCTGCTTGCGGGCATGCGTGAGTCGACCGAACACGACGGTGTCCCCCCGGACTCGAAGCGAGATCACCGAAGGACCACGCGTGACGACTTAACAGAGCATGCAGATTCTGTGAGCACTGCGTGACGGAACACCAGAGACGATGTGGCGATGTGAGGATCATCACGGAACGTAACAGATCGTCACGCAATGAAAGCAGCCGAAAGCGGAGAACGCTTTCCATAGCTCCCGACAGGCTCACTGACACCCATTTAGCGCGCTTGCCCCATGCCTGCCCATAAAGCCGTGCACCTCTACGCACATACATGGACGTACCGAGTTGCGCCGATCAGGACCACGCCCCAGTCAGGCGCGCTCGCATCGGATCACGTCGGTGATGTGCGCGTCGGAGGAATCCCTTCCAAGGCCCCTGATGTCACTCCCCCGACTTCGGCACAGGGTGACGACAGGTCCCCCATAAGTCATCATCGGCTGGCCCAGCCGTATGCCTGGCATCGGCCGGCTCTGAGGGGGATCGAGGGGGAAGGGGACTCGCCCGATGACGCGCAACTTGCGCAATGCGCCCGGCCGCCGGGCCGGCGCTGCGCTGCTCGCCGGCACGCTCGCCGTCACTGGCGTGGTGTACGCCGGGCTGCGACTCGACGACCGCGCCGCGAGGGGAGACGGCGGTGCTGTCGACCGGACCGCGGGACCCGTGACCGAGAGCGACGCTCTCGCGCAGGCGGCACGAACGGGAAAGAACGTCGAGGTGACCGCGGCACGCACCGTGCGCTCCACCACGTGGGCCCGTCCCGACGGTCGCATGATGAAGCGTCTGTACGCGTCCCCCATCCACGCCAAGGTAGGCAACGAGTGGAAGGACATCGACCGAAGTCTGCGCCGGACCAGGCAGGGTTGGGAGCCCACGGTCACCAACACCCGCATGGTCTTCTCCGCCGGCTCCGGGACGCGCACCGAGCAGCGTGCGTCTCGCTCGGGCGTACAACGCGTATCCCTCGTCAAGCAGGCCGGTGCGGAAACCACCGGGAGCCCCCTGGTGACGCTGCACGTGGGCGACTACCACACGATTCAGCTCACCTGGCCGGGCCCTGTCCCAGCTCCGATCATCGACGGCAACCGCGCGCTGTATCCGGAGATCTTCCCGGGCGCTGACCTCGTCCTCACCGCGGACGACGACGGCTTCGGGCAATTGGTGGTGCTGAAGAACCGGGCAGCGGCCTCCGATCCTCACGTGCGCCAACTGGTCTACGGCCTCCACTCCTCGACGCTCACGTTCCGGCTCGATCCGCTCTCGGGCATGGTCAGTGCCCGGGACGCCTACCACGGCGAAGTGGCGGTGTCACCGACCCCGTTGATGTGGGACAGCAGTGGATCACCTGCCGTCACCGACGGAGCCGTCGGAGCGACGGCGCAGCCGACCACGTCCGAGTCACCGGCACCGAATTCCGGCAGCCCGACCCCCACCGAGGACACCAGCCCGAGTCCGAGCGTCACTGAAGAGGATCCCGTCGAGTCCGACGAGCAGCGTGACACCGACGTCGAGGACCTGCCCTCCGCCAGCGACGATCCCGCACCCGACGTGTCGGGCCCTTCCCTGCCGTCGGCACTGCCCGAGCCCACCCCGGCGCCCACCCACACGGGCTCGGCAGCGACGCTCAGCCTGCCCTCCCTGGACGGTCCGTCCCC
>NZ_MUND01000789.1 GCF_002154375.1 Streptomyces glaucescens
TCGCCCCAGGCGAAGGCCGCCTCGGTGGATTCGAAGGGCGGGGCGGCGGCCTTCGCCTGGGGCGACCTGGAGCTGCCCAACATCGTCACGCTCGTGGAGCGGCACGCGGGCGACCCGGCCCACGACCACCGCACCGCCGCCTACGTCTCGACCCTCATCCGCCTCCTCTTCCCGTACGTCCACCGCAGCGGCCGGGTCGCCGAGATGGAGGTGCTGGGCAGCGCCGCCCTCGACGCCGCACGCCGCCTCGGCGACCCCGCGGCCGAGGCCTACGCCCTCGGCGACCTCGCCGGACTCCACTTCCTCACCGGCCGCCAGGGCGACGCCCTGGCCCTGAACGACCGCGCGCTGGAGATCTGGCGGCGGCTCGGGGTGGTCTCCTGGATCCGGCGTTGCCTGAACAACCGCGGGCTGCTGCTCGAAGGGCTCGGCCGGTACGCGGAGTCGGAGGCGGCGCTGCGCCAGAGCCTCACCTACTCCCGGCAGCTGAACGACCCGCACGGCGAGGCCGTCACCTACAGCCACCTCGGCAACCTCTACGAGCACACCGACCCGCGCGCCGCGATCGAACAGCACCGCCGCTCCCTCGCCATCGGCGTCTCGGTCGGCGCGGTCATCGTGCAGCACTCCGCGCACTGCAACATCGGCTACGCCTATCTCACCCTGGGCGAACCGGCCTCCGCCGCCCGGCACTTCGAGGAGAGCCTGCGCATCCTCGGCGGCCACGGCGACTGGCACGGCGAGTCCCAGACCCGCCTCGGGCTGGTCCGCGCGCTGCGCCTGCTCGGCCACGGCGACCGCGCCGCCCGCGAGTGCGCGGAACTGCTGCGCCGCGCGGACGCCCGCGCCGACCACTACACCGGCGGTCTCGCCCGCCACCAGCACGGTCTGCTGCTGTGCGCCCAGGGGCTGCACGAGCGGGCGGGCGAGGAGTGGCGTACCGCGCTCGCCGCCCTGGACGGCACGGACGAGACCGCGGTGACGGCGGAACTGCGGGAGCTGCTGGGCACCGTCGGCGCCCGGTGCTGAGCGCGGCGCGGCTCACTTGGCGTCGGCATAGCACTCCACCACCGCCGTGGTGAACGGGAACCGCACCGGCGTCTGCCCGAACGTCAGCCGCCCGGCCAGCTCCGCCGCCTCCCGGATCGCTGCGACGACCGTCTCCGTCTCCTGTGCCGGACAGTGCACGATCACCTCGTCGTGCTGGAAGAAGACCAGCTCGGCCGCGAGGTCCGCGCAGGCCCGGCGCAGCGCGGCGAGCAGCAGCAGCGCCCAGTCGGCGGCACTGCCCTGGACCACGAAGTTGCGCGCGAAACGGCCGCGGGCGCGGGCGTTGGTCGAGGCGTACCCCGGCACCCAGGCGCGGTCGTCGCCGTCCTCGTCCGCCGACGGGATGCCGGCCTCCTCCGCCGTGTCCTCGCCCGCCTGGGCCGCGGGCGGGCAGGTCCGCCCGAGCCAGGTGCGCACCAGCCGCCCCTCCTCGCCGGCCCGGGCGGCGTCGTCGACGTACGCCACCGCCTTCGGGAAGCGGCGGCGCAGCGCGGCGAGGTTCTTCAGGCCGTCCCCCGAGGTCTGGCCGTAGACCGCGCCGAGCACCGCGAGCTTGGCCTGGGCGCGGTCGCCGGAGAAGGCCCGGTCGGACACCGACTGGTACAGGTCGCTCTCGCGTCCGGCGACCTCCATCAGGCCGGGGTCGCGGGAGATCGCGGCCAGCACGCGCGGCTCCATCTGGTCGGCGTCGGCGACGACCAGCCGCCAGCCGGGGTCGGCGACCACGGCCCGCCGGATCACCTTGGGGATCTGCAGGCCGCCCCCGCCGTTGGTCACCCAGCGCCCGGTGACCGTGCCGCCGGCCTGGAACTCGGGCCGGAACCGCCCGTCGCGCACCCAGTCCTGGAGCCAGGACCAGCCGTGGGCGACCCAGATCCGGTACAGCTTCTTGTACTCGACCAGCGGTTTCACGGCCGGGTGGTCGACGGACTCGATCTCCCAGCGGCGGGTCGAGCGGACCTTGATCCCGGCCTGCGCGAACGCCTTGACGACATCGGCGGGCAGATCGGGCCGCACCCGCCGCCCGAACGCGGCGGACACCTCGTCGGCCAGCTCGGCCAGCCGCCGCGGCTCCCCGCCGCCCGCGTACCGCTCACCGAGCAGGTCGTGCAGGACCGCGCGGTGCACGTCCGCGCTCCACGGCAGCCCCGCGTGGTTCATCTCGGCGGCCACCAGCGTGCCCGCCGACTCGGCGGCCGTCAGCAGCCGCATCCGCTCGGGGTGGGCGGCGCGCTCGTGCCGCCGCTGCTGCTCGGCGTAGACGGCGAGCAGGTCGCCCAAGGGGAGCGGGCGGTCCTGCGGCTCGAAGAGCGGGGACTGCGCGCCCGGTACGGCCGACCGCTGCGGCGGATCCGGCGGGACCGGTCCGCCGCGCAGCCGGGCCAGGGCGGCGGCGGCCGAACGCGGCTCGCCGTACCGCCCCTCGTGGCCGAGGAGGAGGTTCTCGGCGGCCTCGATGTCGTAGCACCGCTCCACTCGCACCCCCGTGGCGAGCAGAGCCGGATACACATCCGTCGTGGACCGCCACACCCAGCGCGTCACCTCCGGCCGCGCGCGCACGGCCGGAGGTGACGCGCTGG
>NZ_MUND01000790.1 GCF_002154375.1 Streptomyces glaucescens
GCCACGACGGCGGCGCGAGCGCCGCGGTCGTGGCGTGCAGGGAGCGGGGATGCCTGGGCGCGTGCGGGACGCCCCCGGGACCGCGCGAGCAGGGCCACGACATGACGCATGGCGCCACGTGCCGGGGGCCCGCTGTCAGCAGTAGAGGTTTGCGCCGGGTGACGTCCCGAGGATCTGCGTGAACCGCTGGTAGTTGTTCACGCGGCTCTGCACCTGCGCCGGGTTCTTCCCGTCGCACTCCAGGGAGCCGTTGATGCTGCGGATCGTCTGGCCGAAACCGGCGCCGTTGACCATGGCGTTGTGCGGGGTCATGCTGCCGGGGCCGGTCTGGGTGTTCCAGTACCACAGGGCCGTCTTCCAGGCGACGGCCGAGTCGTTCTGCACCAGCCAGGGGTTGCCCAGCAGGTCGATGCCGAGCGCGTCGCCCGCCGCCTTGTAGTTGAAGTTCCAGCTCAGCTGGATCGGGCCGCGTCCGTAGTAGGCGGCCTGCCCGGCCGGACAGCCGTAGGGCCGACTCCAGTCGCAGTAATGCGGGTAGTTGGCGGTGTTCTGCTCCACCACGTGCACCAGACCGCCGGTCTCGTGGCTGACGTTGGCCAGGAACGCCGCGGCCTCCTGCTTCTTCACCGTGTCGCTGCCGGTGTTGGCGAAGCCGGGATAGGCGCTCAGGGCCGCGGTGAGGCCGCTGTAGCTGTAGAAGGAGTTCCGGTTGGGGAACATCTGGTTGAACTGCGCCTCCGTCACGACGAAGCGCGTGCTGGGCGTGCCCGGCCCGCTGTCGCAGGCGTACGGCTCCCAGTACCAGGTGCTGATGACCGGGTCGTAACCCGGGTTGGCGTGCTCGGCGATGTACGCCTTGCCATCGGTGTAGCGGACGATGTCGCCGGCGTTGTACGACTTGCCGGCCACCCAGTTGGGGTAGGTGGAGCACGCGGCGGCGGCGGCGTTCGAGGCCGGGAGCAGCACCGGGGCGGTGCCGGCGAGGGCGAGGGCGGCCAGGAGGGCGGAGACACGGCGTCTCGACACGGGAATCAACTCCTTTGCGGGACACGGCCGCTCCCGGGCGAGGGCAGGGCGGAACAGAGCCTTCGCCGCACGCACCGGCGGACCGGTCACGGCTGGGCGCGGCCGTGGTGGGGGGTTGTGGAGGCACACTCAACCGTGTTGGTCTGTACCAGTCAAGGGTGTAGACCAGTCAGACATGGTCCGGCCGACGGGAGCTGATGCCCGGTCAGCGCCGGGCGAGTTCGTCCTGCGGCGGCGGCCGGGGAACGCGCCTCCGTCCGGATGCCGGGGCCGGCACGATCGCCGCCTCGTGAGCCTGCGCGGCCCGGGTGTCACGCAGGGGCCCGAGGTCCTGGGACCCGCACCCGCACTCCCCCGTAGCGTCCCTTTCCCGCCGGTCGCCGCGGACCCGTCCGCCGCTGCGAGCCCGGCCGGTGTCGCGGAAACCGTCGCCGTGGAAAGCCGCCGCCGTGGAAGCAGCACCCGTATCGGGAACCCCCGCAGGCGCGTTGCACTCATCATCCATGGGCATGGGAGACGGCGCGCAAGGACGCCGGGACTCCCCCGCTTTTCCGAGACGCGAGGACCTGACGTGACCTTCTCACCGCACCGGCGCCTGGCCGTGGGCGCCACCCTGATCGCCGCCATCGTGGGCGGGGTCACCCCCGCCGCCGCCCATGCGACCACCGCCGCGCCCTCCGCCCCCGCCGCTTCACGCGCGGCGGCTCCCGCGCCCGACATGGAGGGCGTGGTCGCGGCGCTGAACGCCGCGATGGCCAACGGCGCGCCGGGCGCCATGGCGCGCTACACCGGGCCCGAGGGCGTCCAGGCCCGGGCGGTCGGGGTCCGGGACCGGGTCTCGGGCGCGGCCATGGACAGCCGGGCGCGGTTCCGCGTGGGCAGCGTCAGCAAGACCTTCTCGTCCGTGGTGCTGCTGCAGTTGGCGGACGAGGGCAGAGTGGAGCTCGACGCCCCGGTGAACCGCTACCTGCCCGGGCTGCTCCCGGACGAGCGGATCACGGTGCGTCACCTGCTGACCCACCGCAGTGGGCTGGCGGATTACACCGACAAGATGTTCGCCCAGACCGTGCCGGGCTTCGAGTCCGTACGCAACCGGGTCTTCGGCTACCGGGAACTGGTGGACCTCTCGCTGAGCGAACCGCGCACCACCGAGCCCGGCGCGGCGTACAAGTACTCCAACGCCAACTTCGTGGTGGTGGGCATGCTCATCGAGGAGATCACCGGCAAGCCGGTGGGCCAGGAGTACGAGCGCCGCATCATCAAGCCGCTGCGGCTGCGCAACACCGCGTACGTCCACCCCGACACGCGCGTCGAGGGCCTGCACGTGCGCGGCTACCTGCACCCCGACGAGGCCGGCGCGCCGCTCGTCGACTCCACCGAGCAGACGGTCTCCTGGGCGCAGTCGGCCGGGGCGGTCATCTCGAACCCGGCGGACCTGAACACCTTCATGACCGCGCTGATGCGGGGCCGGCTGCTGTCGCCGCGGATGCTGGACGCCATGACCACGGTCACCCCCACGGACGCCACGAACACCCGGTTCTACGGGCTGGGTCTGCGCCGCTACGACCTGTCCTGCGGCACCCAGGTGTACGGGCACACCGGCACCGTGCAGGGGTACTACACCTACGCCTTCGCGACCCGGGACGGCCGGCGCGGCCTGTCGGCGATGGCGAACACCTCGAACCGGGGGGCGGCCAACACGGCGCTCGGCGGGTCGCTGGAGGCCGCCTTCTGCGGGAAGAAGCCGGCGGCCGCGGCGTCGTCGTCCCGCGCGGTGCGCGGCGTACCGGTGCTGCCGGCCGAGGCGGACCTGCCCGAGCGCCGCTGAGGCGGGCCCGGGGCCGGGCCCGTGCGGGCCGGCCCCGGTGGGTCCTGCGGGGCCGGCCCG
>NZ_MUND01000791.1 GCF_002154375.1 Streptomyces glaucescens
CCTCCTGGCCCCGGCCGGGCCCACGCCCCCGTGGCCCGGCCGGGGCCAGGAGGGTTCGTCGTGCGTTTCCCCTGGGGAACCCGTCGGCTCACGGGCTGATAGCCGCCCCTACCCGGCAGTCCGTGATTCCAACCACTCCTTGGTCCCTTCGGGGGCCCTCTTCCGGCGCGTTCCGGTCCCTCTGGGGGTGCCTGTACCCGCTCAGGCGGGGGTGTCGTCGCCCTCGGCGTCGTCGGTTTCGGTGAGGACGGGTGAAGCGTGGTGCGACCAGAGTTTCCAGCCGTCGGGCGTGCGTCGGAACACATTGGTGGCGACCACGAGCTGGCCCACGAGCGGGCCCAGCTCGTCGCCGTCGTCGGGGGCGGGTCCGCCGCTGAGGATGTTCTCGGTGCAAGTCACGAGGGCGGTGTCGCCGGTGACGGAGACATGGACGTCGGTGAGGAAGAACTGGATGTAGTCGGTGTTGGCCATGATCAGCGCGTACGACCGCAGGACCTCGCCGCGGCCGGTGAGCACCGGCCAGCCGGGGTGGACGCAGGAGATCACGCCGGTGTCCGCCGGGTCGTGGTACGTCTCGTCGACGCCCAGGTCGGACGGGGCGAGCCAGAGCCGGGAGACCGTCTCGAAGTCGCCGCGCTCGAGTGCCTCGTAGAAGGCGGTGTTGGCGAGCTCGACCTGTTCGACGTCGGTGTGGGGAGCGCTCACCGGGTTCCTTCAGAGGTGTGTGCGCCGGTGGAGGTGGTGTCGACGGGGCGCGCTTCGGGGGTGCAGGCGCCGGGCGTGTGTGCGGTGCCGTAGGCCTGGTGCGCGGGGGTCGCGCCCGGCGCGCTGTCAGCCGTACGCGCCCCTTCCACGGCGCGTGCGACGCGTACCGCGTCCGCCGTCGCGCGTACCTCGTGCACACGCACCGCCCACGCGCCGGCCTGCGCCGCGAGTGCGGAGACGGCGGCTGTCGCCGCGTCACGTTCCCGCGCGGGTGGCGGGGCGCCCTCCGGTCCGGCGAGCACCCGCCCGAGGAACCGCTTGCGGGAGGCGGCGACGAGCAGCGGATGGCCGAGCCCGCGCAGCCGGTCCAGGTGGGCGAGCAGGGTCAGGTCGTGCTCGGCGTCCTTGGAGAAGCCGAGGCCGGGGTCGACGACGATCCGGTCGGCGGTGATGCCGCCCGCGAGGACGGCCTCCACGCGCGCGTGCAGCTCGTCGACGACCTCGGTGACGACATCGGCGTAGACGCCCCGGACGTTGCCGCCCTCCAGGAAACCGCGCCAGTGCATGACGACGAAGGGGGCGCCGGCGTCGGCCACGACCGGGACCATCGCCGGGTCGGCGAGGCCGCCGCTGACGTCGTTGACCAGGGCGGCGCCGGCCGCGAGGGCCTGTTCGGCGACCGAGGCGCGCATGGTGTCGACGGAGACGACGACGCCCTCTGAGGCCAGTCCGCGGACGACGGGGATGACCCGCCGCAGTTCCTCCGCCTCGTCGACCCGGGTGGCGCCGGGACGGGTGGACTCGCCGCCGACGTCGACGAGGTCGGCTCCCTGGGCGACCATCTCCAGGCCGTGCTTGACCGCGGCGGTCGTGTCGAACCAGCGGCCGCCGTCGGAGAAGGAGTCGGGCGTCACGTTCACCACGCCCATGACCGCGCAGCGGTCCCAATCCGGAAGGCCCGTGATGTGCCCGCGTCCGCTCTGGTTGCTCATACGTTCAGCGTAGGCCCCCGGGGGCGTGCCGCTCTTCACGCCGTGCGGCCCGGACGGAAGCCCTCCGGGGGGAGGAGGGGGCGGGCTTCCGTCCGGGCCTGTCCTGGGGGCCGTGCCGCGGTGGCCCGGGCGTCAGGCCGCGTGGACCTCGTGTTCCTTGGCCGTGCGGGCGTCCTGTGCCCGTGTCGGACGGGTCGGACGGGTGTCCTGTCCGCGCGCCGCGCGGACGTCCCCCTCTCCCGCCGAGCGGGCGGCCTGGTCCCGTACGGCGTGGACGCACGGGCGGGGTGTGGGCCGGCGGCGGCGCAGCGGGCGCGGCAGCAGCTCGGCCGGGTCCAGGAAGCCCTCGGCCTGCATCGCCGCGAAGCCGATGCGCGGCAGGTCGGCGGAGGCGCGGTAGACGACGAAGCGCGGTTCCCAGCGTGGCCGGAACTTGGCGTTGAACTTGTACAGGGATTCGATCTGGAACCAGCGGGACAGGAAGATCAGCAGCCCCCGCCAGGCGCGCAGCACCGGACCCGCGCCGATCTTCTCGCCGCGCGCCAGCGCCGAGCGGAACATCGCGAAGTTGAGCGACACGCGCGCGATGCCGAGCTTCGGGGCGGCCTGGAGGGCGGCGACGATCAGCAGTTCGTTCATGCCGGGGTCGGCCGAGCGGTCGCGGCGCATCAGATCCAGGGAGACCCCGTCGGTGCCCCAGGGCACGAAGTGCAGGATCGCCTTCAGGTCGCCGTACGGACCCGGCTGGTCGTCGGCCCTGTGCGCGGTGGCGATCAGGCAGTCGCCGTCGGCCGGGTCGCCGATGCGGCCCAGCGCCATGGAGAAGCCGCGTTCGGTGTCGGTGCCGCGCCAGGCGTCGGCGGCCCGGCGGATCCGCTCCAGTTCGGCTTCGTCGAGGTCACGCACGCGTCGTACCCGGGTCTCGTAACCGGCGCGCTCGATGCGCTTGACCATCTGGCGCACATTGCGCATCGCACGGCCGGCGAGGGAGAAATCCGGGACGTCCACCACCGCCTCGTCGCCCAGTTCGAGGGCGTCCAGGCCGGTCTCGCGGGTCCACACCTCGCCGCCCGTCTCGGAGCAGCCCGTCACCGCGGGGGTCCAGGAGTGGGCGCGGGCCTCGTCCATGAAGCGCTCGATGGCGCCGGGCCAGGCCTCGACGTCGCCGATGGGGTCGCCGCTGGCGAGCATCACGCCGGACACCACGCGGTAGGTGACCGCGGCCTTGCCGCTGGGCGAGAAGACGACGGCCTTGTCGCGGCGCAGCGCGAAGTGGCCCAGCGAGTCGCGCCCGCCGTGCTTGTCGAGCAGGGCCCGCAGCCGGACCTCGTCCTCCTGGGTGAGCCGCGCGGCGGGGTGCTCGGGGCGCAGGGCGAGGTAGGCCGTGGTGACGGCGGTGAGCAGGCCCAGGGCGCCCAGGGAGAAACCGACCGTCCACGAGGTGTTGCCGCGGTAGCCGACGGGTCCCTCGAAGCCGAACAGGCCGTACAGGACGTGCGTGAGACGGTCTGCCAGGCTGGGGTCGCCGACCATGCGGCCGGGGTGGGCGCCGACGATGACCAGGCCGAGGGCGAGGGAACCCGCGCTCATCAGCACGAAGTTGGCGAGGGCACGCCACCGGCTGCGCGGGTCGGGCAGGGCCGCGAACTGGTCGCGGTGGCGCAGCAGCACCGCGAGCAGGGCGAGCGAGATCACCACGCCCAGCACGGAGTGCCGGTAGGCGAACTGGGCGACCGCACCGGCCGGCAGCAGTGCGACGGCGGCCCGCCAGGCGCGGCGCTTGCGGCGCTTCAGCCCGTGCGCGAGCAGCAGCAACAGCACGCCGGCGCTGAGCGCGAGCGCCGCCGCGAACGGGCCGAGCGCGCCGGGCAGCACCTCGGCGAGGGCGTGCATCCGGCTGTACCGGAAGCGCGGGAAGACGCCCGCGGCGATGTCCAGCAACCCCACGAGGGCGCATGCCCTGGCGACGAGGACGGGTACGGCCTCCGGTCGCGGGCCGCGCAGCAGTCGGCGCGCCCGGCTCGGCCCGCCCGGAACCCCATCCGACATTTCCCCATCTTCCCTGACAGACATCGCATCCCGTGGTTCTGCGAGAGAGCTTGAATCCGGTCCCGATTCGGGCATCCGGCGACATTGCGCCCTCTAGGACGGTGTCTTGGGGGCGGAGGTTCACTCCGTTCTCCCAAGCGGGGTCAAAGGCCGGGGAAACCCGGGGCAAGTCAGGGAAGGACGGGTGGGTACCACCCATGGGGCTCACGAGTGACGTGGTGCTGGCGCTGGCGGTCGGGTCGGCCGTCGCGCTGTTCGCCGGAACGGTGTGGCTGTGGCCGCGGCTGGCCCGGCGCGGCTGGCGGGCCGTCTGCGGCCGGATCGGGCTGCTGCTGGCCACACAGGTGGCGCTGTTCGCGTCGGTGGGGCTGGCCGCCAACCAGTCGTTCGGCTTCTACGCGAGTTGGGCGGACCTGTTCGGGCAGGAGGACGACCTGGGCGTGGTCGTCGACCACGCCGGTGGCGGCGGTGTGAAGGTCCTGGAGAACGGGCGCGTGCCGGGGGCGCCCGGGCTGCGGCCGGAGACCAACGGCCGGGTGCAGAAGGTGGCCCTGGCCGGCCGTTCGACCGGACTGACGGTCCCCGCGTACGTGTACCTGCCGCCGGAGTACTTCCAGCCGCGCTACCGCACGCACACCTTTCCCGCGGCCGTCGTGCTCAGCGGTTATCCCGGCACCGCGAGGTCGCTGGTCGACAAGCTGAACTTCCCGCGCACCGCCCGGGAACTGGCGGCGGACGGCCGGATGGAGCCGATGATCCTGGTGATGCTGCGGCCGACCGTGGCACCGCCGCGGGACACCGAGTGCGTGGACGTCCCAGGCGGCCCGCAGGCGGAGACGTTCTTCGCGAAGGACCTGCCGGCGGCCGTCGAGGGCCACTACCGGGTGGACGGGAAGCCCGGCCGATGGGGCGTCATCGGGGACTCCACGGGCGGTTACTGCGCCCTGAAGTTCGCGATGCACCATCCTGACGTCTACGGCGCCGGCGCGGGCCTGTCGCCCTACTACAACGCGCTGACCGACGCGACGACGGGTGATCTCTTCCAGGGTGACGAGTCGGTGCGTGATCGCGCCGATCTGTGGTGGTGCCTGGAGAATCTGCCCGCGCCGGAGACCTCGCTGCTCGTCACCAGCAGCAAGTCCGGGGAGAGCAACTACAAGGACACGCTGAAGTTCATCGACCGGGTGAAAGCGGCACCCCCGACGCGTATCTCGTCGATCATCCTGGAAAGCGGCGGGCACAACTTCAACACGTGGCGGCGGGAGATCCCGGCGGCGCTGGAGTGGCTGAGCGGGCGGCTGACCGAGGCATAAAAACGATCTTGGCGAATTCGCTGACGGACGCTTTCCTTCCGCCTTGTGTTCCTGATGGGGTGTGAACCCTCCGCCCGGCTTCCTTTTTACGGCCCGGGGCACCACGATTCGCCTACGCGCGGTAAGTTTCTGGCCATGCCACGTGGACGTCATCGTCATTCCCCGCCTTTGCACAGGCTGCTTCCCCCGTCGGCTATCGCGGGCGTCTCCCTCGTCTGCGCTTTCGGCCCCTGGGTGTTCACGGAACCGATGGCGCTGCGTGGGCTGGCCGCCGCCGCCGCGGTGACGGCGGTCGTCGGCGCGGTCGTCATGCGGCGCTGGGACACCCAGGCGGGCAAGCGCGTCGCCGACCTCACGCGCGCGCGAGCGAGCGACGAGTGGCGCTTCGAGGAGCGGGTCGCCGAACTGGAGAGCGACCTCGACGAGTCCCGCGAGCTGCGCCGGAAGCTGGAGCAGCGGCTGCGCGCCAAGCGCGCCGAACTGGCCGGCCTGCGCAACGAGCACGCGGCCCTGCTGCGCCGCTACGCCACCGCCGAGACCGAGCGGGCGAGCGCCCTGGAGGGCCGGCGACTGCTGGAGATCGAGACCACCACGCCCGCGCGGGCACTGCCGCCGGGCCCGGTGCGCGAGCAGCAGCCGGAGCAGGTGGGTCAGGCGGCCGGGGCCGTCGCGGGCGAGCGGGCCGTGCCCGCGCTCTTCTCCCCGGAGGGTTCGCGGCTGTTCCTGCGCGCCGGGGCGGCACTGGCCCGCCTCGACGCCGGGACGGCCCCGGAAGCGGCCGTCGACACGAGGTCCGGTACGGCTGCTGAGGCGGAGGGTGCGAAGGACACGAGCCCGGAGGACGAGTCCCCGGCGGACGCTGACGGTGCGTCCGAGGCCGACGTGCGTGCCGGCTCCGTCGACTCCGGCGTGACTCGCGCGGCCGGCGCGGCGTTCGGTGTCACGTCCGGGCCCGGTGTGTCGTCCGGCGCGGCGCCGAGGTCCGGCGGGCCGTCCGGGACCGGCGCCACCGATGTCCCCGAGGCCTCCGTGCCGCGGCAGGGCACCGCGCCCGAGGCCGGGGGTCCCGCCGAGGCGGAGGCCACGCGGGAGGACGAGGCCCAGGGGAAGCCCGAGGCGGCCGTCGGGCAGGAGCACACGGCCGCCGCCTCCATGGACCGGCCCGCCGGCGCGCAGCAGCCCGCCGGGCACTTCGCGGTGCCGACCGCCGTCGCCGTCGTACCGCCCGCCCCCGCGCGGCGCCCCGCCGTCGAGGGCGGCTTCGACTTCTTCGGCACCAAGGAGAAGGGCGCGGACTCCGCCGCCCTGGAGGCCGTGCAGAACGAGGACCTCGCCGACGTCGTCGGCCAGGAGGCGCTTGACCTGCACAAGGCCGAGAGCGAGGCGAGGCCCGGGGAGACGGCGGCGGAGTCCAAGCCGCTGAGCCCCGCCGTCGAGCGGGCTGTCGGCCAGGTCATCGACCTGACGGCACACGACGAGACCGAGCAGATCGACATCCAGGGTCTGCGCACCGCGGCCTCCTGATCCGCCGGGAGAGCACCGCCGGACCCGGCACCGTCGGCCCGGAGGGGCGCCCGCGGGGCCCCTCCACCGGGGCGCCGTGCGTCGACGCCGGCCTCCGAGGGAGCCGGCCTCCAAGGGAAGGGCGCCCAGGGACGTGGGAGGCCCGCCAGGGCACGCTCGGCGGGTGGCGTTCGCCCGGGGCCGCTTGCCTGGGGAACGCGTGCCTGGGAGCCGGTCATCGGCGCCATCCGCTCTGGGGACGCTCGAGGGTGCCCGCCCGGGGCCGCCTGACCTGGTCCGCCTGACCTTGTGACGCTCGCCCTGTGCCGCCCGCCCGAGGCAGGTCGTCCGCCAGCGGCCCGCTCGCCCGGGGCCGCCTGTCCGTGGTCGCTCCGCCGGATCGCGTCCGCCCAGCCCCCGTGGCGGCTAGGCCATCCACCGGTCCGGCCGGGCGTCCCTCCGGCCCGTGCGGGATCGCTCGGCCTGGGCGCGCAGCAGGCGTACGGCCTCCTCGGTGTCCCTGAGGCGGGCGGTGACCGTCCTGCCGGCTCCCGTGTCCACGTGGACGTCGGCGAGGCCGCACAGGCGCTTCCAGGGGCCCTGGGTGAGCCGGACGCTCTGCACCTTCGCGTGCGGGACGAGAGCGAGCCGGCGCCGCAGCAGGCCCTGGCGGGCGGCGAAGACGGCGTCGGTGGCGGTGAAGCCGTAGCCCCGCCACCACAGCGGCGCGCAGCGGCCCGCGCGCCGCGGCGACCCGGCGAGGGCCGAGCGCGGCGGCACGGTCACCCCGGGCAGCACGCGCGCGACGACGGACTCGGCGACCTCGCGCGGGGCCACCGGCAGCAGCACGGAGTTCGACGACCCGGCCACGTCCAGCTCCACCCGCACCCATCCGCGGCGCCGCCACAGCAGCGGTTCCACGATCCGTACGGTCTGCACCCGCCCCGGCGGCACCGTCTCGTGGACGCGGTCGAGCAGTCCGCGGTCGATCCGCAGCCCGTCCGGGGACTCGGCCACCGTCCAGTCGTACTCCGCGACGAACCGTCCCACGCTGCTCGCGCCCGCCGCGC
>NZ_MUND01000792.1:0-133 GCF_002154375.1 Streptomyces glaucescens
AAGCGGCTCGAGCCCTTCGTCAGCCCCTACGACCCGCAGACCTGGCGCAGTCCGAAGGACGCGATGGCGCAGTGCTTCTACCGCTGGGAGCGGGACGCCACCGGGTGAGCGAACGACGAAGGGCCGCTGTCCC
>NZ_MUND01000792.1:179-4016 GCF_002154375.1 Streptomyces glaucescens
GGGACAGCGGCCCTTCGTCGTGGGCGCGGCGTGCGATGCTGCTTGGGGCGCCTCAGCCGGCGAGCGCCGGGAGGAGCCGCAGCGCGTTCTCCCGGTTGATCGCCCGCAGCTGGTCGTCGGAGAGAGCCGGGTCGGCGTCCAGCGCGGGCGCCGTCACGTCGGCGATGACGTGGCCCGGGGTGGGCGGCCAGTCCGTGCCGAACAGGATGCGGCTCGGGTCCACGGCGGCCAGCAGGGTGGGCGTGGCCGAGGGTGACATGGGGCCCGCCGTGTCGTAGTAGAAGCGGTGCAGGTAGTCACGGACCCGGCCCGGCTCGATCGGCGGTGTGAGATGCCCGCCGAAGAGGTCCAGCCGGTCGGCGATGTAGGGCAGGAATCCTCCGCCGTGCGGGAGGATGAAAGTGAGGTTCGGATAGCGGTCGAGGGTGCCGTTCCGGATGAGGTTGACGGCCGCGCGGGTGGTGTCCACCAGGAAGTCGCAGACGAACGGCGGCATGCCGGGCAGCCCCGCGTTCCCGCTCCCCGGCTTCCCCGCCGGCACCTCCATCGGGTGGGTGCTGACGACGGCGTGCCGCTCGTCCAGTTCCCTCAGCAGCCGGTCGTGCGACGGGTCACCGAGGTAGACGCCGTCCATGCTCGTCCGCGTGCTCACGCCGACGGCCCCCAGCTCGTCGAGGCCGTACGTGAGGCTCCACGAGGACAGTTCCAGGTCGTCGAGGAAGACCGGGGTGAAGAACCGGAAGCGCGCGGGATGGCGCTCGACGACGTCGGCCGCCGCCCGCAGGGCCACCCGCGCGCTCTCCTGACGCTCCGCGCGTTCGCGGAGCCGGCCGAGCATCGCCACCGTCATGACGGCGGTGCCGATGCCCGTCTTGTCCATGACCTCCAGGGCCGTGTCCAGGTCCCAGCGCGTCCACCAGGGCAGCTTCTCGCGGTCGGCGACACCGCGTTCCTCCGCCCAGTCCAGCCAGGCGGGCGCGGTGAAGTGGTGATGGACGTCGACCCGGCCCGCGGCGGGGGTGTCGTCGAGTGCTGTGCTCATAGGCCCTGTCCTCTTCGGCGATGGGGGTTCACAGGCGGCCGAGGACCGTCTGCAGCGCGGTCGTCAGCATCCGGTCGGCGTGCGGCAGTTCGGCGTGCGCCCGCCAGGCGATGAACCCGTCCGGGCGGACCAGGACGGCTCCGTCCTCGGCCGCGCCGTGCAGCTTCGCCCAGTCGGCGTCCGGCTCGGGGACCAGGTCGCACTCGGGGCGGTCACCGACCAGGTGGCACTCCACCGGCAGGCCGAGGTTCTCGGAGGCCTTCGCGGCGGCGGCGCGCCAGACCTGGCCCTGGGCCCCGGCGAGGAGCACGAAGGACCGCTCGTACAGATCCAGCGTGGAGATGCGCACGCCGTCCCTGGTGACCCACATGTGCGGGGCACGGGTGCCCGGGTCGCCGCCGAGCTGGAAGGTCTCGGGCACCACCGGAAGGTCGGGGGAGGCGCCGAGCACCGCCGCGGAGGCGTACCGGTAGCACAGCGCCACGGTCATCAGGTCCTCCGGGTCGTTGTTGCGGGTCGCCGCGGAGCTGAACCCCGGGTGCTCCTCCTCCACCGCCTGCACGGACGCCCGGGTGCTGGTGGTGAGGGCGACGGGCCGCCGTTCCCGCTCGTAGCTGTCCAGCAGCGACGGCTCGGCCCAGCCGCGGAGCACCGCGGCGAGTTTCCACGCGAGGTTGTGGGCGTCCTGGATTCCCGTGTTGGAACCGAACGCCCCGGTGGGCGGCATTTCGTGGGCCGCGTCACCGGCCAGGAACACCCGGCCGTGACCGTAGCTGTCGGCGACCCGCTTCGACGCGTGCCAGGGTGCCTTTCCGGTGACCTCGACATCGAGATCGGGCACGCCGGCGGCGGCCCGGACATGGTTCGCGCAGCGCTCCTCGGTGAAATCCTCGAGGGTTTCCCCGCGCTCCGGGAACCAGGGGACGTGAATGACCCACCGTTCCTCGTTGTCCACCGGGAGCAGCGCTCCCTCGCCCTGCGGGTCGGTGATGTAGCAGACGACGAATCGCTCGCCGCCCGTGTAGTCCTTCAGGCGCCGGCTGCGGAAGGTGACGCTGACGTTGTGGAACAGCTCACCGGGCCCCGACTGGGCGATTCCCAGCTGATTGCGCACAGGACTTCTGGGGCCGTCCGCGGCCACCAGATAATCCGCCGCCACGGACGTGATCTCACCGGTCTCCCGGTCCTGGATCCGCGCCTGGATTCCCCGCTCGTCCTGCTCGAAGGAGACCAGTTCGGTGCCGAAGCGGATGTCACCGCCCTGGCGGCGGGCCTGCTCCAGCAGCACCGGCTCCAAGTCGTTCTGGCTGCACAGACACCAGTCCGAGGAGCTGACCCGGGACACGTCCATGCCTCCGGAGATGTCCCGGATGATCCAGCGGCGCTGGCTCCCGGTGAGGGTGTCGACCTGGAGGACCCCGTCGTTCCCGGCGAGGGTGGAGGCGGCGGCCCGGATGCGGGCCTCGAGCCCGGCGGTCCGGAAGATCTCCATGGTGCGGACATTGTTTCCGCGGCCTCTCGGATGCGTCGATGTCGCGGCGTGCCGCTCCACGAGCATGTGCTCGATGCCGAGGCGACCGAGGAAAACGGAGGTGGAAAGACCCACCAGGGATCCACCTACGATGAGTACTGGTGCAGATTTGACTGTGCGTCCGCTCACTGAGATTCCTGCCCATCCGGCGGTGCCTAGGTCCGGGAAGTCGGGGACCGGCCTGTCCATGTCTGTCAATCCGTGCAATCCGTGTCTATCAAGCGGTACTTACGTGTGCGATCGGGAACGCCATTTACTGGGCCGGCCGGGTCAACGCGGAAATCTCACACGCATTCACCGGCGGCCCGACCCATATGGCCCAGTCGCGTTTGCCGGGACGCGTGGCGCGGGAAAACGTGGCATTCGACGGAGCCCACCCCGCGAAACCCGGGAGCAGTCAATGACGCAAGCGTTCGCATCCGAGGAACTGTCATCCGAGGAGGCCGCGGCGGCGGCCGCCTCCTGCAGCCGGGAGTTCCGCGCCAACCCGCATCCCGTCTACGCCCGGCTCAGGGAGACCGCGCCGGTGTGCCCGATGTCGCCGCCGCACGGCGTCGAGACCTACCTCATCACGCGGCACGACGACGCCCGCGCCGCGCTGGCCGACCCGCGGCTGAGCAAGGACATGTACGGCGCCATCGACGCCTATCACCGCATCTTCGGCGACTCGTCCATCGCGCTGGACGACAACATGCTCTTCTCCGACCCGCCGAAGCACACCCGGCTGCGGAGGATCGTCGGCAACACCTTCACACCGAAGCGGGTGCAGTCACTGCGTTCGCGCGTGCAGCAGATCACCGAGGACCTGCTGGACGCCTGCCCGGCCTCCCAGCCCGTGAACCTGCTCCCCGAGTTCTGCTTCCCGCTCCCGCTGCACGTCATCTGCGAACTGCTGGGCATCCCGCAGAACGAGCGCAAGCAGGCCCAGGAGTGGTCCGCGACCGTGGCGCAGACCGGCTTCGGGCCCGAGGCGCGCGCCAGGCTGGAGGTGGCCGAGGGCAATCTGCGTGACTACCTGGTGGACCTGATCGCGCGCAAGCGGCAGGAGCCGGACGACGCCCTGCTGAGCGCCCTCGTCGAAGCCCACGACCAGGAGGGCGCCCTCACCGACCACGAACTGGTCTCCACGGCGTGGGTACTGCTCTTCGCGGGCCACAAGTCGACGGCTTACCAGCTCGGCAACGCCCTCTACCACCTGCTCACCCAGCCCGAGCAGAAGCGGCTGGCGCTGCGCGACGAGCGGTCGACGGCCGCGGCCGTCGAG
>NZ_MUND01000793.1 GCF_002154375.1 Streptomyces glaucescens
CCGCGTCACCGGCCAGGAACAGCCGCCCGTACGCCATCGGCGCCACGACGTGGTTGTGCATGTCGAGCACCCGCTTCTCGATCAGCCGCCCCTCCGTCAGCGGCGGCGCGTCCGCCGCGCCGAGCCGCTGCCGCAGCTCGGCCCAGACGCGCTCGTGCGGCCAGTTCGCCGGGTCGTCGCCGGGCGGGCACTGGAGGTAGTAGCGGGTGACCTCGGGGCTGCGCGCCATGTGCCCGGCGAACCCGTTCGGATGGACGCCGAAGACCACGCAGTCGGAGGACGGCGGCGCCTCGGCGAGCAGCGCCAGCCAGCCGATGCCGTAGTCGTGCCGGGCGATCCGCGTCCGGCGCGGCGGCAGCGCGGTACGCGTCACTCCCCGCGCCCCGTCGCAGCCCGCGACGAAGTCGCAGCGGATCACCAGCCGTTCACCGCCGGCCGGGCAGCGATACGACACCGACGGGCGGTCCGTGTCCAGGTCGTGCAGCCGGACGTCGCGCACCCCGAACCGGATGTCGCCGCCCCGCACGTCCGCGTACTCGCGGACCAGGTCCGACACGAGCAACGGCTGCGGATAGACGAAGTGGTGATGCCCCGTCAGCTCGGTGTACGGCAGCCTGCGCCGCTCCCCGCCGAAACGGAACTCGCACTCGGTGTGCCGCTGCGCCCGCGCCAGCAGGTTCCCGGCCAGCCCGCGCCGCTCCAGCCCGCGCACGGCCCACTCCTCCAGCACACCGGCCCGGGGCCGCCGCTCGATGAACTCCCTGCTCTCCACCTCCAGCACCACACAGTCCACGGAAGCGGCCCGCAGGATGTTGCCGAGGGTGAGCCCGGCCGGCCCGGCACCGACGATGACGACCGGAAGCCGTTGCGGGACAGGGGAGTTCGCGTGGGTGAAGGCGGTGGACACCCGAGCATTATGGCGGCGCGCCGTCAGGCGGGGCAGGCCGGGGCGCAGGGCCGGCTCCCGCCTAGGGTCTGTCTGACAGTTCCCGTCTGCTCCGCGACGCCATGCACGCCCTAGGCCGTGTCCGCAAAGTCCCGTCTGCCCCGCGACGCCTGGCACGCACTCTCGCCGCGCCGGGCGAAGCCCCAAGTACATCCAGTACGAGGGACTCCGCCCGGCGCGCCGAGAGCACGCACCAGACGCCGCGGGGCCCGCCCTTCGGGCGGACGACGGGACTTTGCGGCTGCCCCTTATACACATCT
>NZ_MUND01000794.1:0-4616 GCF_002154375.1 Streptomyces glaucescens
GTGAGGCGGGAGCGCCGGGCCTGCCGCTTGGTCTGCGAGCGGTAGACACGGGCGGCGGTCTGTTCGCCGAGCAGCCTGATCCTGGTCGCGGTGGAGAACCGGTCCCGGTCCTTCACGGCCATGTTGCCCGCCTCCCGTTCACGCGCGTACGTCCCCGCACACGGTACGGGACCGAGTACGGGGACGTACGTACGACGCTTCCTACGGGGCGGTGCTCAGCCCTCGCGGTGCTTACTGGTTCGCGGAGCGGAACCGGGGGAACGCGCTGCGGCCGGCGTACACCGCGGCGTCGTCGAGGATCTCCTCGATGCGCAGCAGCTGGTTGTACTTGGCGACGCGCTCGGAGCGGGCCGGGGCACCGGTCTTGATCTGGCCGCAGTTGGTGGCGACGGCCAGGTCGGCGATGGTGACGTCCTCGGTCTCGCCGGAGCGGTGGGACATCATGCACTTGAAGCCGTTGCGCTGGGCCAGCTCGACGGCGTCCAGGGTCTCGGTGAGCGAGCCGATCTGGTTCACCTTCACCAGCAGGGCGTTGGCGGCGCCCTCCTCGATGCCGCGGGCCAGGCGCTCGGGGTTGGTGACGAACAGGTCGTCGCCGACGAGCTGGACCTTGTCACCGAGCTTGTCGGTGATGGTCTTCCAGCCCTCCCAGTCGTCCTCGAACAGCGGGTCCTCGATGGAGACCAGCGGGTACGCCTCGACCAGCTCGGCGTAGTACTCGGTCATCTCGGCGGCGGTGCGCTCCTTGCCCTCGAAGACGTACACGCCGTCCTTGTAGAACTCGGACGCGGCCACGTCGAGGGCGAGGGCGATCTGCTCGCCGGGGGTGTAACCGGCTTCCTTGATGGCCTCGAGGATGAGGTCCAGGGCCTCGCGGTTGGAACCCAGGTTCGGGGCGAAGCCGCCCTCGTCGCCGAGGCCGGTGGCCAGGCCCTTGCTCTTCAGGACCTTCTTGAGGGTGTGGTAGACCTCGGCGCCCCAGCGCAGCGCCTCGGAGAAGGACTCCGCGCCGATCGGGGCGATCATGAACTCCTGGATGTCCACGTTGGAGTCGGCGTGCGAGCCGCCGTTCAGGATGTTCATCATCGGCACCGGCAGCAGGTGCGCGTTCGGGCCGCCCAGGTAGCGGAACAGCGGCAGGTCGCTGGCCTCGGAGGCGGCGTGCGCGACGGCGAGCGAGACGCCGAGGATGGCGTTGGCGCCGAGGGAGCCCTTGTTGTCGGTGGCGTCCAGGTCGAACATGGCCTGGTCGATCAGGCGCTGCTCGGTGGCGTCGTAACCGACCAGCTCCGGGCCGATCTGCTCGATGACGGCCAGGACGGCCTTCTCGACGCCCTTGCCGAGGTAACGGTTCGAGTCGCCGTCACGCAGCTCGATGGCCTCGAAGGCGCCGGTGGAGGCGCCGGACGGGACGGCGGCACGACCCGTGCTGCCGTCGTCGAGGCCGACCTCGACCTCGACCGTGGGGTTGCCTCGGGAGTCCAGGATTTCCCGGGCTACGACGACGTCGATGGACGGCACGAGCATCTCCTTCTTCAATGTGACGCGGTGGGCAGGCCGCGGGTGTGGCTCTGCGAGACGAGCCTAACCGGCTCGGGGCGATCGGCCAGCCGGCCGCCCACCTCGTGGACGGAACCGAGAGTAAATTGTTTCCGAACGGAACAAAGACGGTTTCCGCAAAACGAGACCGGAAAAAGACCCCGCCCCGGTGCGTACGGGGGAACGCGCACCGGGGCGGGGAGTCTGCGGGCCCCCTCGCGGGGTGCGCCCTTCGCTGATTACTTGAGGTGCAGCTGCTGGCCCGGGTAGATGACGTCGGCGTCGTCGACGATGTCCTTGTTCAGCTCGAACAGCTTCGCCCAGCCGCCCTTGACGTCGTGCTCCTCGGCGATCGTGCTGAGGGTGTCACCCGTGACGACCTTGTACTCGCCGTCGCCCTTCTCGACCTTCTGGCCGGTCGGGGTGGTGACGGTCTTCTGGGTCTGCTCGGCCTTCTGGGTGGCGGCCGGGCGCTCGGCGGACCGGGAGGCGGGCTGCTCCTCGGTCTCGCGGGCGGCGGTGCCGCTGTCGCCGGAGGAGGCGGGGGCGCCGCTGTACGGCGCGCTGGAGAGGTTGACGCCGCAGTGCGGCCAGGCGCCCTTGCCCTGGCCCGCGAGGACCTTCTCGGCGATCTCGATCTGCTGGGCCTTGCTGGCCTGGTCGGCGGTGGCGGCGTACTGGGTGCCGCCGTACGCGGCCCAGGTGGAGGCGGAGAACTGCAGACCGCCGTAGTAGCCGTTGCCGGTGTTGATGGACCAGTTGCCGCCGGACTCGCACTGGGCGACGGCGTCCCACTCGGAAGCGGTGGCGGCGGAGGCGCTGCCGGCCGCCATCAGCGGAGCGGCGACGGCGGCGCCGGTCACACCGGCGATGGCGATGGCGCGAGCGGCCTTGGACGGACGACGGTGCTTGCCCTTGCCGGAAAACAGCATGGATCGATCCCCTCACCGACGCCTACGAGGTGAGCTGTCGGGTTCGGGCCGGTTGAGTTGCCCGGCCGCGGCCCTTGCGGACTGCGGCTTCACCCCTAGCCGGTTCCGGCGTCGAGTCTCCTCGACTTCCGGGCCCGGCACTTACCTTGGGTCCCCCGCTCCTGCCTGCGGCGCTTGACGCGACGACTGTTCCCGGACGGCCGCTGGCAGGATTCGGCGTTGCGGCAGCCGGGGCTCGCGGTGACGAGCGGCTTTGACCGTAGCCACGCATTCCGCGGAATTTCAAAGACGATCAGGCCTTCTGAGACCTATCTCTCACCGCGTTTATAACGGACATTCGGCCCGAACCGCGCGCTGAAGTCCCGCTACTTTTCTCCCGGTTCAGCCCCTACCTCCAGGGTCTGACCCGGGACGATGAGGTCGGGATCGGTGCCCACGGTCGCCTTGTTCTCGGCGTAGAGCGCGGCCCATCCGCCTTGCACCTCAAGGGAGTCGGCGATGCCCCAGAGGCTGTCGCCGGCGCGGACCGTGTAGGTGCCGTCGGCCGCGTCGCGGGCGGCGGAGTCACGGGAGGCGTGCCGGCCCGAGGACTCGGCCGCACGACTGTCCTCGGCGTCCTCCTCGGCACTGTCACCACGGTGACGGCCGGGTCCGGTGGAACCCGAGGCGTTCTGCCCCAACTTGTCCGACTCGTCGTTCTTGGTAGTGGCGGTGGGCGAATTGTCGGTGCTGTCCGAAGAGTCACCCCCGCCCCCTTCCCTGGCGGAACCTTCCACCGCGTCCGACGTGACGTCAGGGGACGGCGAGGAGGTGGCCGAGCGGGACGGTGCCGACTCCGACGGGTTCGCGGAGTTCTCGGGGGTTGCGGAGCCCTTGGAACCTTCGGCCGGTCTCGTCGAATCGGACGAATCCGAAGGCTGCGACGAGTCGGACAAGCCGGACTCGGGGCTGCCGGAAGCCTCCGGGGTGGCCGTCAGGCCCGACGCGGCGTCAGCCGCCAGGCCGGTGTCGACGCCCGCCGGGGCGGAATCACCGTCGAGGCCGGCCAGCAGGCCGCAGGTGGGCCACGCGCCCACGCCCTCGGCGGCCAGGATCCGTTCGGCGACGGCTATCTGCTGCGAACGGCTGGCCACGTCGGGGCTCTCCGCGTAGTCCAGACCGCCGTACTTCACCCAGTCGTCCTGGGAGATCTGCAGACCGCCGTAGTAGCCGTTGCCGTTGTTCGCGCTCCAGGAGCCGCCGCTCTCGCACTCCGCGACCCTGTCCCACGTCCCTCCCGTGGCGGCGCTCGCGCCGGTCGCACCCAGCAGCGGAATGGCGATGGCGGATCCGGTCACTCCGGCCGCGACGATGAGGGCCGGAGCCTGGCGGGGGCGACGGTGACGACCGTTCCCGGAGAGCATGCGGGGACCTTTCACGAGACAGCGGTGACGGTGCGGCGGAGATGCTGTGATCATCGCCGCCACACTGATGGGTGAACGTATAGGCAGACGATCACTTGTCACAAGTTAATGCCGCGCAGATCACGTGAAGATCACAAAGGTGAAGGCGTGTCAGCTTTGCGCCGGGCGGCGCGAGTCCTCGCGCCGGAGCGTCGTGGGGGTCGGCGCTGTGACCGTTGCGGGTCACCGCTGGGCGCCGTGCGGGCGTCACCGCTCGGCGCCGTGCGGGCGTCACCGCTCGGGGGTGAACTCCACCGGCAGGGTGCGCAGTCCGCGCATGATGAGGCCGCCGCGCCAGCGCAGCTCCGCGGGGTCCGCGGCGAGCCGGAGGTCGGGGAGGCGGGTCAGCAGCGTGGCGAGCGCGGTCTGGCCCTCCAGCCGGGCGAGCGGGGCGCCCAGGCAGTAGTGGATTCCGTGCCCGTACCCCAGGTGCTGGTTGTCGCGGCGGGCCAGGTCCAGGGTGTCCGGGTCGGTGAACCGGGCCGGATCGCGGTCGGCGGCGGCCAGTACGACGAGGACCGGGTCACCGGGCGCGATGTCCTGTCCGCCGATGGTGAGCGGCTGGGTGGCGAAGCGCCAGGTGGCCAGCTCCACCGGGCCGTCGTAGCGCAGCAGTTCCTCCACGCCGGTGGCAAGCAGGTCCCGTTCGCCTGCGGCCAGGGACCGCTGGAGGCGCAGCCGCTGGCCGGGGTGGGTGAGCAGG
>NZ_MUND01000794.1:4626-5229 GCF_002154375.1 Streptomyces glaucescens
CCGAGATCAGGTCCTCGCCGGGGGCCGGCTCCGCGGGCAGGGCCTCGCGCTTGCGGTGGATGAGGTCGGCGAGGTAGCCGCGCATCTTCTTCACCGAGCGCGCCACCCCGCCGCGCGGGCCGCCGCCGTGCCGGATCATCATGCCCGCCCAGTCCCGGAAGTCGTCCTGGTCCTCGCGCGGGACGCCGAGCATGTCGCAGATGGCGTAGATGGGCAGCGGGAAGGCGAACTCGTGGATGAGGTCGGCGNNCGCGCCGGGGCGTGAACGCCTTGGAGACCAGGCGGCGCAGCCGTGTGTGGTCCGGCGGGTCGATGTTGAGCAGATGCGTCATCAGCTCCGCCTTGCGCTCCCCGGGGATGCCCGTCTTGCCCTTGGCGTGCGCGGGCTCGTCGTGGTGGGCGGGGTTCTTCGACAGCCGCTGGTCGGCCAGGGCCTGCTTGGCGTCGGCGTACCGGGTGACCAGCCAGGCCTCCACCCCGCTGGGCAGCCGGGTGCGGTGCACCGGGGCATGCTCACGGAGCCAGGCGTAGGCGGGGTAGGGGTCGGTGGCGAACTCCCAGGTGAAGAGTTCCGGGGCCGGGGCCGGGTCCGAGGGCCGGGAC
>NZ_MUND01000795.1 GCF_002154375.1 Streptomyces glaucescens
CACCGCGGCCCAGGGCACCACGCAGGGCAACGACGACTGGTACGCGGTCTGTGCGCTGACAGGCGGCTCCGGCAGCAGCTACGACACCATCACCGCCGGGCTCATCGACGCCATCCGCCACGGCATCAACCGCCTGCGGGTGTCGGGCGGCGCCGCGCAGGCCATCACCGGCCACCGGGACCACCACGCGACCGCCTGCCCCGGCGCCCTGTACTCCAGGGTGCTCAGCGGCGAGGTCAACCCGGGCGGCGGCCCCCTCCCCCACCCCGGGGTCAGCTTCCGCCAGCCGCCCACCTTCGTGCACGCCAGCGTAGCGACCTGGCAGTACCGGATGAACAGCGCGCACGGCTACTCCCTCGCCGTGGACGGCCAGTACGGGCCGGGATCCGACTCCGCGTGCCGCAGTTTCCAGTCGCGCAGGGGCCTGAGCGTGGACGGCGTCGTCGGGCCGGCCACCTGGGGAGCCACGTTCGCCTAGTACTCGGGTCAGAATTCGTTGCCTGAGCTGGTCACCCTCGTTGTCCAGGCTTGGTGGGGACGGAGGAAGCCAATCCGGCCTCGGCCAGCACCGAAGTCCGCCGCTGTCCGGGCTGGTACCGGTACATCACCCTGGCCATGCTCGCCCACGC
>NZ_MUND01000796.1 GCF_002154375.1 Streptomyces glaucescens
CCTGGCCATGCTCGCCCACGCTTTCCTGGCCGCCGTCGCAGCCCAGGCCACGGAAGCGGGGCCGCAGCAACGACCCCACCCCACGAGGTGCCGCCCGTGAACTCCAGGGTGAGGTTCGGAGCGCGGGCCGCCCGGCCCCGGCGGCGCAGCCGCACTCCGAGGTGCACGACCAGGTCCAACAGTGCTTCGCGAAACGGAGGCGCCGTCCAGGACGTGCCGGGGACGCGCGCTCGCACCATGTCCGCTGTCCGCTTCAGCATGTCGATCGGATCAAGTGGCTGGAGATTCTGGCTGAAGCCGATCAACCACCGCCTCTTACGTGGAGACAGCTGCGACAGCAATCAACGGCCACCGCTCCTGACGAAGCGAGCACTGCCGTAGTGGCGGCTGTGAGCGCAGGCACCCTCGATCACGAGAACCGAGGGAAGGACGCCATGCTCGACTACGTGTGAGGACCCGCAGCGAAGAGCCCCCGAAGGCCGGTGAGGCTTTTCGGGGGCTCTTCGTCGTCAACGGAGCTGAGTCCGCTGCCGGTTACCTGTCGCAGCTCAGCGGGCTTGGCCGCCGAAGCGGGTGCCCACGGCGGGGAAGCCACCGGTGCCGGGCTTGTAGGTGGTCACCGCGGCGACGGTGCCGCCGTTGATGGTGTTGGACATCGGCAGGGCGTGCAGGGCGCCGAGTCCAGGGCCGTAGGGCATGCCGACGTAGAGCTTGGTGCCGGTGTAGTGCATGTTGCGGCCCAGGTACTGGTTGGCGCCGGGAGGGCCGGGGATGCCATCGCCGTCGCCGGCCTCGATCCAGCGGTCGTTGGCGCCGGCCGCCGCGACGAGCGAGAAGGTGTGGACGGCACCGGCGTGGCGG
>NZ_MUND01000797.1 GCF_002154375.1 Streptomyces glaucescens
CGGCCCCGGGGCCGCCTACGCCCTCGGCTCGCTCCGCTTCGCGCGCACCATGGTGCAGACCCTCGGCCCCCGCACGGCACGCCTGACCAGAAGCCCGCTGGGTCGAACACTCGCCTTCTGGCAACTCGCCGCGCGTCCCTGGCAGATGACGGCAGAAGCGGCCGACGGTGCCCTGCGCAACCTGGTCCGCTCACCCGGCTTCGAAGCCACACGCCGGGCAGCCCGCACCTACCGGCTCACCGGCTTCACCCCCAGCGTCCCGGTCACGGTCGCCTGGGGCACACGAGATCTTCTGACACCCCGGCACCAGGCCCACCGCGCAGCCCAACTCCTGCCCGCAGCCCGCCATGTCCGGCTGCGCGGCTGCGGGCACTCACCCATGTCCGACAATCCCGGCCGGATTGCCCACCTCCTCACAAGCACCGGCTGAGGCAGGGGAGTCGGCGACGGCCTTCGGGGAGTAGAGGTGCCGGTAAGTGCCTGTCCTCGATCCCCGTTGTCTCAAGCCAGGTCAGCTGATCGCGTTGGATCAATTCGGCACGCCCGTCACCGCCAACTCCGACATCGGCGACGACTGGTGAGCCGCCTCGCGCGCGGATCCGGATGGACGGCGGCCGTCGCCGGGCTGGCGCTTGTCGCCGGCTGCGGAGACGCCGTCGAGCGCCCCGCCCGATCCGCCGCCGCGCCCTCGACGCAGGCGCCCCTCGGGCAGGACACCGTACGTCAGGAGATGGACGCTGCCGTCGTGGCGGCCGGCCTCCCCGAGGGAGAGACCGAAGCGGGCTTCCCCAAGCCCCGCCACTCGGCCGGAGCGGCGGCCACGGAGAAGGCACAGAAGGTGGCAGCCCTCGCGGCCCGGCTGTCACCCTGCGTGGTCACCTGGCGTCCGACGACGCCACGGGCGCCTCCGAGGCGGCCGCCGCGAAGGCCCGTCGGCAGTTCGACGCCATGCTGGCCGACCTGGACGCCCACGGCTGGAAGGAGACGACGCCCACCGAGGACGTGTCTCTGGAGAACGGCGGTATCTACGTCATAGCCACGTACAAGAAGCAGGGCTGGACCCTGAACGCCAGGCACAGCAGCATGCCGCCTTGGGTCGAATCCACCGCCATAGCGACGAAGGAGTCCTGTTTCGACAGCCTCACCGACGAGGAGACGGGCATCCTGGAGGACGTGAACTGACATACGTGGGTGCGCGTGCCGTTCAAGGCCGTTGCCGCCGCCACCCGCGGCAGCGCTGTCGGCACCTGGACCTGGCCCGCGCGCAACGACAGGCAGCCGAATCCACACAGGGAGACGCGTGGGTCGACGACAAGCGGGCTGGCTTCAAGGCGATGAAGAGCCGGCGTGCAGACGGACTCAAAGATCATCTGAAGAAGGCTGATGTCCATCAGCAGGTCGAACTCGCGGTGATGGATCTCCGTCCCGGCGGTATGGAGGAGGACTATTAAACCCGTTATGTCAGGCTGATTCGCCGAGAGCCCACCATGCTCCAATCCACAGTTGCTCGAACCCCTCTGCGGAGATCTCGGATGTCTGGGGTTGGTCCTGCCATCTGTTGCATGGGGAGGCTTCTGCCTGGCCGGTGCCCGTACCGCCCGCCAGCGGACTGAGGGCACCGGCCTTCCGCGTCTTAGCGCGTGTCTCTTTGATGGGTTGGTCAGTTGATCGGATGTGTCCGTCCGATTAGTGATCACC
>NZ_MUND01000798.1 GCF_002154375.1 Streptomyces glaucescens
GGGGAGGGGTGAGGGGGAGTACGGCATGTCCTGCTTCCTGCGACGGCGGCCCTTGGTCGTTCCGTGGACGACTGTCAACCCTACCCGGGGAACCTCACCCGCCCGGGTGAGCGTCCTCGTCCCCGGTGACCGGGCCCCACCGGCCGCTCCGCACGCTCCCGGGTTTCCCGGACGCGCTGATCATGAGCGGGGCACAATGGCGGGGACCGCGCTACGGGCGAGGAGAGGAAGCGACGTGAGCGAGGCCCCCACCCCTGCGGACAAAGCGGCACGCCTGAACACCGGCGTGGCGCACAACGCCCGGGTCTGGAACTACTGGATCGGCGGCAAGGACAACTACGAGGTCGACCACCGGGTCGGCGATCACGTGGCCTCGATGTTCCCGCTGATCCGGGACGTCGCCCGCGCGGACCGCGAGTTCCTGGGCCGGGCGGTGCGGTTCCTGGCCGGCGAGCGCGGGGTGCGGCAGTTCCTCGACATCGGCACCGGGCTGCCCACCGCGGAGAACACGCACGAGATCGCCCAGCGCGTCGCGCCCGACGCGCGGATCGTGTACGTCGACAACGACCCGATCGTGCTGATCCACGCCCGCACCCTGCTGACCGGCACCAGCGCCGGCGTCACCGACTACATCGACGCCGACGTGCACGACCCGGACGTCATCCTGGAGCGCGCCGCCCGCACCCTGGACCTGACCCGGCCGGTCGCGGTGATGATGCTCGGCATCCTCAACTTCGTGCTCGACACCGGGAAGGCGCGCGAGATCGCGCACCGGGTGATGGCGGCCGTCCCCTCGGGCAGTTTCCTGGTGCTGACCCACCCGACCTTCGAGCCGGAGCTGGGCGGCGAGGGCCAGATCCCGGCGATGAAGTTCTGGAACGAGAACGCCACCCCGCCGATCACCGCCCGCGGCCGGGCCGACATCGCCGCGTTCTTCGAGGGGCTGGACCTGCTGGAGCCGGGGCTGGTCTCCTGCGCACAGTGGCGCCCGGACGTGCCGGACCCCGTCGTGGTCCCGCAGTTCGGCGCCGTCGCCGTGAAGCCCTGACCACCGCCGCGACGACGGCCGCGGAGCGGCCGGACGCGTGCGCCGAAACGGTTTTCCGACGCCACCTGAAAGTATGATCAAGCAATGTCTGACATGACCGAAACCACGCCCGGTTGGCTGACACCCGACGAACTCGAACTGGCCCGCGCCCGCATGCCGATCCTGTACGTCGAGGCCGTGCCGGTCCGCGTGGACGACAGCGGCGAGGTCACCAGCATCGGCCTGCTGCTGCGCATCGGCCCGGACGGCACGGTCAGCCGCACCCTGGTCTCCGGCCGGGTGCTGCACCACGAACGGGTCCGGGACGCCCTGCTGCGTCACCTGGAGAAGGACCTCGGTCCGGTCGCCCTCCCCCGGGTCCCGGCCTCGCTCCAGCCCTTCACGGTCGCCGAGTACTTCCCGACCCAGGGCATCACCCCGTTCCACGACCCCCGCCAGCACGCGGTGTCCCTCGCCTACATCGTCCCGGTCACCGGCGACTGCCGGCCCCGGCAGGACGCGCTGGACCTGGTCTGGTTCAGCCCCCAGGAGGCGGCCTCGGAGGCGGTGCGGAGCGAGATGCCGGGCGGTCACGGCGTTCTGCTCAAGCAGGCCCTCGCCCACGTGGGCCTGGCGATTTGAGCGCCCCCGGCACCTCCGCCGCCCTCCGGTTCACGCCCCGGCCCTGCACCCTCGTGGTGTGCCGGGGCTGCTGCTGCGGCAACCCGCGCAAGCACCCCGGCACCGATCACGTCTGGCAGCTGGACCGGCTGCGGGCCGCCGCGGCGGACTCCGGCGGCCGGTTCACCGTTCGTACGACGGACTGCCTGGGCCCGTGCGACCAGGCGAACGTCATCGTCGTACAGCCCTCCAGCGCGGGCCGGCGGGCCGGGGGGCGCGCGGTCTGGGTGGGCTTCGCGATGGACGACGACGCCACCGAGGAGCTGCTGGAGTGGGCGGCGGCGGGCGGTCCCGGGGTGGCCGAGCCGCCGGTGACGCTGGAGCTGCAGTTCATTCCGGCTCCCCGGGAGGGGAAGGTCCGCCGGGAGGGAAAGGGGCGTCGCCGCCGTTGAGGCCCGGCCACCGGCCAAGGGCTTTTTCGTAATGGGATCCATTTTCATGTAGCGTGCTGCCTGGTTCACCACCCAGGAAGGACTCCCATGGCCGTTCCCAAGCGGAAGATGTCCCGCAGCAACACCCGCCACCGCCGCGCCCAGTGGAAGGCGAGCACGCCGAACCTGGTACCCGTGACCGTCGACGGCGTCCGCCACCTCGTACCGCAGCACCTGGTCAGGGCGTACGAGCGCGGACTGCTGCGCCCCGAGGGCTGACGCGATGCCGTACGGCCGACTGCCCGTCACCGTGCTGTCCGGGTTCCTCGGGGCGGGCAAGACGACTCTGCTCAACCACGTCCTCGGCAACCGCGAGGGCCTGCGCGTCGCCGTGATCGTCAACGACATGAGCGAGATCAACATCGACGCGGCGCTGGTCCGCGGCGGCGGGGCCGCGCTGTCGCGGACCGAGGAGCGGCTGGTCGAGATGACCAACGGCTGCATCTGCTGCACGCTCCGGGACGACCTGCTGGAAGAGGTCGACCGGCTCGCCCGCGAGGGCCGCTTCGACCACCTGCTGATCGAGTCGTCCGGCATCTCCGAGCCCATGCCGGTGGCCGCCACCTTCGCCTTCGCCCGCGACGACGGCGCCACCCTCGGGGATCTGGCCCGGCTGGACACCATGGTCACCGTGGTCGACGCGGCGAACTTCCAGGCGGAGCTGGCGAGCGGCGACGAACTGGCCGAGCGGGGCCTGGCTCCGTACGAGGACGACGAGCGCACGGTCAGCGATCTGCTCATCGACCAGGTGGAGTTCGCCGACGTGCTGGTGCTGAACAAGCTCGACCTGGTGGACGACGCCACCGCCGCCCGGCTGCGCGCGACCCTCGCCCGGCTGAACCCGGCGGCCCGGATCGTCCCCGCCACCCACGGGCGGGTCGGCCTCCGGCAGGTGCTGGACACCGGCCTGTTCGACCTGGACCGCGCCCAGCAGGCGCCCGGCTGGGTCCGCGAACTCAACGGCGACCATGTGCCGGAGACCGAGGAGTACGGCATCTCCTCGACCGTGTTCCGCTCCGAACGGCTCTTCCACCCCGGGCGGTTGTGGACCTTCGTCACCGAGCGGATGGACGGCGGCGCTCTCGGGCGGGTCCTGCGCTCCAAGGGGTTCTTCACCCTGGCCACCCGGTCCCGGGTGACAGGCCTGTGGTCGCAGGCGGGCTCGGTCGCCCGCTTCGAGCCGTCCGCGGCCCGCGACCCCGAGGCGCCGCACGCGCAGGAACTGGTCTTCATCGGCACCGAGCTGGACGCGCCGGCCCTGCACGCGGAGCTGTCCGCCTGCCTGCTGGCCCCCGGCGAACCGCTGCCCGCCGACGACCCGTTCCCCGCCTGGGCGGCCCACGGCGTCGACGAGGCGTGCGCCGTCGACCACCCCGAGCCCGTCGGCGGGCCCTGAGACTCCGGGCCGGGCGGCGGACGCAGCCACGGCGCCGCCCGGCCCGGCCACGCGTGAACGGCGGCACCCGCCGGCTTCGACCTCCGGCACTGCGAGGACCGCTGCCGCTCCGGAACGAGGGAGGGCGCCCCAGGCCCGGGGGCGCCCTCCCTTCCGGTTCAGGCCGCCGCCGCCAGCAGGTCGATCAGCGTCGCACGGGCCCGGGCGACCCGGGACCGCAGGGTGCCGACCGGGCAGCCGCCGATCCGGGCGGCCTCCGCGTACGGCAGCCCGAGCAGCTGGGTGAGGACGAACGCCTCCCGGCGCTCGTCGGGCAGCGCCGCCAGCAGATCCAGCAGGGCGACCCCGTCGTCGAATCCGGGCAGACCGTGCGGCTGCGCCCGCTCCACGGCCAGCCGCCAGTCCGCGCTGTCGCACGACCGCGGCCGGGTGCCGGCGTATCGATAGCTGTCGACGACCGCCCGGCGGGCGATGGCCAGCAGCCAGGAGCGCGCCGAGGAACGCCCCTCGAAGCGGTGCAGGCTGCCGAGCGCCCGCAGGAAGGTGTCCTGCGCCAGATCGTCGACCGCCTGCGGATCGGCGCAGAGGTGGGCGACGTACCGCAGGACGTCGTGGTGCAGGGCGCGGACGAACCGCTCGACGGCGTCCGGGTCGCCGCCCCGGGCGGCGAGCGCCCAGGCGGTTATCGACTCGTCGGCGCGTTCGGGTACGGGTGTGGCGGAAGTGATCACCTGGTGTCCTTCTCGTCAACGGGAAGCGGCCGTACGGCCCTGCTCGGGCGTACGGCCGGGGCCACGAGGCGCACACGGGCGGCCTCGGGAATCCGGCTGTCGTCAGGCGACAGCGGTCCCCGGCGGCGGACCCCGTGAGGTGATCGCGTGGACGAGAAGGAGCCCGCTCGGCGTCCGGTGCGAGCGGCGTCGCCGTACGCGCGGGCGCGGCGGCGGCGCCACGACGAGCGGAGCGAGCGGCAGCCGCAGCGGCGCCGCGAGCCAGCCGGCCACCGCGCGCAGGATGCGGAAGGCGGCACGTTCGCCGTGTGCGAGCCACAGACCGCACAGCAGGGCGGCCAGCAGGTGCGCGGCGAGCATGCCGGACGACGAGGAACCGGACAGGACCGGCCCCGCCGCAGAATGTCCGGTCCGACCCGGATCGACCATATGGCCCGCATGAGCCATGTGGGCCATGTGGTTCGCGTAGGCCAGGTGGGCGGTGTGCCCGAGGTCGGGGGTGCCCGACTGGGCGAACGAGAACGCCGAGTGCAGGGCCGTCTGCGCGGCGACCACGACGGCCGTGATCAGCGGCAGCC
>NZ_MUND01000008.1 GCF_002154375.1 Streptomyces glaucescens
GTCGAAGACGGTCACCCGCGCGCCCGCCGCGGCCAGCACCGGACCCTGCTGCCCGCCGCCGGAGGCGAGGCAGAGCACGTCGCGACCGGCGATCTCCGGCGGGAACCAGGTCGGGTCGACCGGCTCGTACCCGATCAGGACGATGGACCACTGGCCGGCCCGCGCCTTCGCGATCACCTCGGGGCCGACCGGGCGTGACCACTCGTTGCCCTGCTCCACCTCGCGGTCCCAGGCGAGGCGGTTGTGCGCGACGGGGTCGACGGGAGTCTGGCTCATGCGCCGCACTCTAGTACTGCAACGGTGCATGCTTTTATTGCCGACCAGTTGGGGGGTCTGTCCGCGTCGTTCGTAGTGGCTGAGGCGGGCCTGGTGTTGTGGTCTGCGTCGCCAGGTCGGCCAGTGCAGGATGTGGTCGGCGGGTGCCGGCCGTCGGTCGGTGAAGCGGGTGACCAGGTGTCGGATCCCGGCGAGACTGTGAACGAATGCGGCCTCGACCAGTACGAAGTCCTCCGTTACCCGGGCTGGTAACGGCCCATCATCCTGGCCATGCTCGCCCACGCGTTCCTGGCCGCCCTCGCAGCCCAGCCCACTGAAAGGCGCGCCGCAGAAACGAGCCACCAGCACCATCCACTGCACCATGGCAGAAGTCCGCCGACTCCTGGACGCTCCGCTGCCCCGCCCCACACCCCGCCTCGGACCCGTTGCACATGCCCTGAACCGGTCCCTCCGGCGCAGAGGACACCGAGCCACGGCCCGCCGCTGCCACTGTCGTGGAGTACTGGAACCTGTACGGCCGTTCCCGTCGTTCCGCACGAAGGCAGGCGGGAATGGCCGGACAGGCCCCCAGGAATGCGTACGCTCCCTGGTGAGTCTCTCGACGGCAGGAGCAGCACCGATGCAGTATGTGAAGCTCGGTTCGACCGGCCTGGACGTCTCCCGGATCTGCCTGGGCTGCATGACGTACGGCCTTCCCGACCGTGGCGTGCACGAGTGGACGCTCGACGAGGAGGCCTCCCGGCCGCTCATCCGGCAGGCCGTGGAAGCCGGGATCACCTTCTTCGACACCGCGAACGTGTACTCCGACGGCACCAGCGAGGAGATCGTCGGCCGGGCGCTGCGCGACTTCGCCCGCCGTGACGAGATCGTGCTGGCGACGAAGGTGCACGGCCGGATGCGGCCCGGCCCGAACGGCGCGGGTCTGTCCCGCAAGGCCGTCATGACCGAGATCGACCACAGCCTGCGCCGCCTTGGCACCGACTACGTGGACCTCTACCAGATCCACCGCTTCGACCCGCACACCCCGGTCGAGGAGACGATGGAGGCCCTGCACGACCTGGTGAAGGCGGGCAAGGTCCGCTACCTCGGGGCGAGTTCGATGTACGCCTGGCAGTTCTCCAAGATGCAGTACACGGCCGAGCGGCACGGCTGGACGAAGTTCGTCTCCATGCAGAACCACTACAACCTCCTCTACCGCGAGGAAGAGCGCGAGATGCTGCCGCTCTGCGCGGACCAGGGTGTCGGCGTGCTGCCGTGGAGCCCGCTCGCCCGCGGCCGGCTCACCCGCGACTGGGGCACCGTCACCGACCGCAGCTCCCGCGACAACTTCGGCAGCACCCTCTACCAGGAGGGCGACCACGCCATCGTCGACGCCGTCACCCGGATCGCCGCCGACCGCGGCGTCCCACGCGCCCAGGTGGCCCTCGCGTGGCTGCTGCACCAGGAGACCGTGGCGGCCCCCGTCATCGGCGCCGCCAAGCCGCACCACATCGAGGACGCGGTGGCCGCGGTCGAACTGGAGCTGACCGACAAGGAGATCGAGGAGCTGGAGCGCCCCTACACCGCGCATCCGATCGCCGGGCACTGACGGACCCGGTGCCCCTGACGGGTGCTCAGGCACCGGGCCCCGGCCGCAGCACCGTCAGGGACACCGTCGACTCGTTGCCGCCCACCGGCACCTCGCCCGCCGTCCATGGCACCCGCAGCGGCTCCCGCTCGTCCGGCGGGGTGACCAGCGCCGCCGGCGTGGCCGTACGGGCCCCGCTGATCTCGGGGCCGGCGTACGACAGCCCGGCCCACGCGCTGCGGCCCGGCGCCGGCGTGACCCGCGCGGGCGACTCGGGCTCGCGCCGCGGGTCGGGGCCCAGCTGCCGTCCGGACGCGTCGACGAAGGCGGCGCCCGGGAAGCCGTACACGGTGCAGGTGCGGGCGGAAGTGTTGGTCAGGACGAGCGGGTGGTTCTCCTGCCCGGGTCGTCGCGGCCCACCGACGCGCGCAGCTCAGAGGTGCGGCAGCGGGTGCCGTGGGGGGCGGGGGACCGGGCGTCGGACGGCGTGGTGGTGGCGGAGGGCTTCCCGGCCGGGGGCGCGGAGACGGCGACGGAGGTCTCCGCGGCGGGTGGCGCCGACACCACGGACGTCTTCGCGGTGGACGGCGCCGAGACGGCGGTCGCCGCGGGGCCCGTGGCCGTGCCGCGGGCGCAGGCGGTCAGCGCTCCGAGCGCGGACAGCGCGACGGCGAGTGCCGCTCGACGTACGGACGTGATGACGGAGGCGAGGGCGAGGACGGACGGGCCATGGGGGCGAGGTGCCCCGTCCCCGGGCCGGGATGCCTACTCCTCCTCGAAAAGGGCCATTTCCGCCCAGATCGTCTTGCCCTCGGGGGTGTGCCGGCTGCCCCAGCGCTGGGTGAGCTGCGCGACCAGCAGCAGCCCCCGGCCGCCCTCGTCCCAGGTCTTGGCGCGGCGCAGATGCGGGGCGGTGTGGCTGGTGTCGGAGACCTCGCAGATCAGCGTGTCCGCGTCGTGGATCAGCCGGAGCCGGATCGGGTGCGAGCCGTACCGGATGGCGTTGGTGACCAGCTCGCTCACCACCAGCTCGGTGGTGAAGGACGCCTCGGTCAGCCCCCAGGTGCTGAGCTGTTCGAGCACCTGCTTGCGGATCGGCGCGACCAGCGCCGGGTCGGCGGGGATGTCCCAGGTTGCCACCTGGGAGGCGGGCAGTCCATGGGTGCGGGCGACCAGCAGGGCCACGTCGTCGCAGGAGCCGCCGGGCGGCAGCACGGCGTGCAGGATCCGGTCGCAGGCCTCGTCCAGGGAGCCGGGGCCCGCCGAGCCGGAACCCGTCGGTCCGGCGCCCGACGCCAGCGCGTCGAGCAGCAGCCGCCGCCCGGTCCCCTCGGCCCGCCCCGGGCTGTCGACCAGGCCGTTGGTGAAGAACGAGAGCACGGTGCCCTCGTGCAGATACAGCTCGGTCGCCTCGAACGGCAGTCCGCCCAGGCCCAGCGGCGGACCGCCCGGCACGTCGAGTTCCCGGGGCGCTTCACCGGGCGGCACCACGATCGGCGCCGGATGCCCGGCCCGGGCGAGCGTGCAACGCCGGGACACCGGGTCGTAGACGGCGTACAGGCAGGTCGCGCCGACCTCGCCGGGGCTGCCCTCGCCGCCGGACTCCTCCGACAGCCGGACCACCAGATCGTCGAGGTGGGTGAGGAGCTCGTCGGGCGCCAGGTCGATGTCGGCGAGGGTGCGCACCGCGGTGCGCAGCCGGCCCATGGTGGCCGAGGCCGGGATGCCGTGCCCGACGACGTCCCCGACGACCATGGCGACCCGCATGCCGGACAGCGGGATCACGTCGAACCAGTCGCCGCCGACCCCGGCCCGGGCCGCGGGGAGGTAACGCGAGGACGCCTCCAGGGCGGCCGTCCTCGGCAGGGTGCGGGGCAGCAGGCTGCGCTGCAGGGCGAGCGCGGTCTCGCGTTCACGGGAGTACCGGCGGGCGTTGTCCACGCAGACCGCGGCGCGGGCCGTGATCTCCTCGGCCAGCATGACGTCGTCCGCGGAGAAGGGCTCCGGCCGCTGGGAACGGCTGAGGACGGCGACACCGAGGGTGGTGCCGCGGGCCCGGATCGGTACGGAGATCGTGGAGTGGAAGCCGTACCGCCGGTAGAGGTCGCGGCGGTCGGCGTCCTGTTCCAGCCATCGCTCCAGGGTGCCGTCCCCGAGGGACGCCACGATGGTCCGGCCCGCCAGCAGCGAGTCCGCCTGGGGGGAGGCGGCGGGGTGCGACTCCACGTCCCCGGGCCTGGCCATCGCCTCCGGGCAGCCCGGATTCACCGACTGGTGCGCGACCCGGCGCAGCGACACCGGCGCGGAGATGCCGTCCGACGGCGGCGCGCCCGTCTCGGGCGGCTCCAGCAGGTCGACGCTGACGAAGTCGGCGAGCACGGGGACGCAGACATCGGCCAGCTCCTGGGCCGTACGGGTGACGTCCAGGGTGCTGCCGATGCGCACGCTGGCCTCGTTCACCAGCTGCAGCCGCTGCCTGGCCCGGTGGTTCTCGGAGATGTCGTGGGCGGCCAGGCACACGCCCCGCACCCGCCCCTCGGCGTCGATGACGGGAGCCATCCGGGCCAGCCAGGCGTGCGCCCGGTCCTCGCCGCCGCTGCGCAGGAAGGTCTGGACGTCCTGTGCCTGCCCGGTGCTGAGCACCTGGAGGAGGTGCCGCTCCAGCTCCTCGTTCTGCGGTTTCCCGCCCAGCTCGGAGATCCTCAGGCCCTGGGCGCGCTCCGCGGGGAGGCCGATCACCCGGGCCATGGCGTCGTTGAGCGTGTGCAGGCGCAGGCGCTCGTCGTAGACGGCGAGGGCGCAGGGGGACTGGATGAGCGACGCCGCGTTCAGCGGGTCGTCGGGGGAGCGGGGGGCGGAGGGCTCCAGCGGGGTGACGACGAGCCAGTGGCCGGGGCCGCCGTCGGCGGGGCGGCGGTGGTGGGCGAGCAGCCACACGTCCTTCGTACGGCCGCCCTGGAGACGCAGAGTCACCGTGCCGTGCCAGCGGGGACCGCTCACCTCGGGGGCGGAGTCCGCCAGCAGCCGGGCGGCGGGCCGCCCCACGACCTCGTCGGCCGTCCAGCCGAGCAGCCGCCGGGCGCCCTCGTTCCACTGGATCACAATGCCGGCGTCGTCGATGACAGCCCGGGCCGTCGCGGCCTCGTCGAACGGGTACTCCGGGCTCATCGTCGCCACTCCATCGCGCATACTCACCGTTACAGGCGCGTCACTTCCGTTCCAGCGTAGTGCGTCGGGCTCCCCCGTGGACGCGAACCCGCGGCCGGGCGGTGTCACGGTCGCCGGGGCGGAGCGGCGGGAGCGTACGGGGGCGGACCATTGTCCCTCAAGGGGGCGGAGAGTGTGGAGGCGGGGGGAAGACTTTGTGCGAGCCGACGGGGTTGTTAGCCTGCGATGTATTTCGCGTTCGGACAGATCGATGATCCGTCGGCATTGCCCCTGGGAGGGGAACGAGGGTGCGCATGACCAGCAGCACGGGCGAGGTCGCGGAGACCGTGCCGGGCGACCAGGAACTCAGGATGCTCCTGGCCGGCCTGACGGCCGTCCGGGACGGTGACTTCGGCACCCGCCTGCCCGAGGACGCCGACGGGCTCATGGGCGACATCGCCACCGTCTTCAACGGCATGGTCGACCAGCTGTCCGTCTTCACCTCCGAGGTGACGAGGGTGGCCCGTGAGGTGGGCACCGAGGGCACCCTGGGAGGCCAGGCGGAGGTGCCGGGTGTCTCCGGCACCTGGGCCGACCTGACCGACTCCGTCAACGCCATGGCGGGCAACCTGACCACGCAGGTCCGGGACATCGCCCAGGTGGCGACGGCGGTGGCCAAGGGCGACCTCTCGCAGAAGATCGACGTGCCCGCGCGCGGCGAGATCCTGGAGCTGAAGGAGACCGTCAACACGATGGTCGACCAGCTGTCCGCGTTCGCCGACGAGGTGACGCGGGTGGCCCGCGAGGTCGGCAGCGAGGGGCGCCTCGGCGGCCAGGCCAAGGTGCCCGGCGTCGCGGGCGTCTGGCGCGATCTGACCGACTCGGTCAACCTGATGGCGGGCAACCTGACGTCCCAGGTCCGCAATGTCGCACAGGTGACGACGGCCGTGGCCAAGGGTGATCTCTCGCAGAAGATCACCGTGGACGCCCGGGGCGAGATCCTGGAGCTGAAGAACACCATCAACACGATGGTCGACCAGCTGTCCGCGTTCGCCGACGAGGTGACGCGAGTGGCCCGTGAGGTGGGCACCGAGGGCCGTCTCGGCGGCCAGGCGGACGTCAAGGGCGTCAAGGGGACCTGGCGTGACCTGACCGACTCGGTGAACTTCATGGCGGGCAACCTGACGTCCCAGGTCCGCAATGTCGCCCAGGTCGCCACCGCGGTCGCCAAGGGTGATCTCTCGCAGAAGATCACCGTGGACGCCCGGGGCGAGATCCTGGAGCTGAAGAACACCATCAACACGATGGTCGACCAGCTGTCCGCGTTCGCCGACGAGGCGACCCGGGTGGCCCGCGAGGTCGGCACCGAGGGCCGTCTCGGCGGCCAGGCGCACGTGCGCGGGGTCTCCGGCACCTGGAAGGACCTCACCGACAACGTCAACGTGATGGCGTCGAACCTGACCAGTCAGGTCCGCTCCATCGCCCAGGTCGCCACCGCGGTCGCCCGCGGTGACCTGTCGCAGAAGATCACCGTCGAGGCCAAGGGCGAGGTCGCCGCCCTCGCGGACGCCATCAACACGATGGTCGACACCCTCTCCGCCTTCGCGGACGAGGTGACGCGGGTGGCCCGTGAGGTGGGCACCGAGGGCCGCCTCGGCGGCCAGGCCCAGGTGCCGAACGTGGCCGGCACCTGGAAGGACCTCACCGACAACGTCAACTCCATGGCCAACAACCTCACCGGCCAGGTCCGCAACATCGCGCTGGTCACGACGGCGGTGGCCCGGGGTGACCTGTCGAAGAAGATCGACGTGGACGCCCGCGGCGAGATCCTCGAGCTGAAGACGACCATCAACACGATGGTCGACCAGCTCTCCGCGTTCGCCGACGAGGTCACCCGCGTCGCCCGCGAGGTGGGCACCGAGGGCCGCCTCGGCGGCCAGGCCGAGGTGGAGGGTGTCTCGGGCACCTGGAAGCGGCTGACCGAGAACGTCAACGAGCTGGCCGGGAACCTGACCCGGCAGGTGCGCGCCATCGCCGAGGTGGCCAGCGCCGTCGCCGAGGGCGACCTGACCCGGTCCATCACCGTGGAGGCGTCCGGCGAGGTCGCCGAACTCAAGGACAACATCAACTCCATGGTGGAGTCCCTGCGCGAGACCACCCTGGCCAACCAGGAACAGGACTGGCTCAAGACCAACCTCGCGCGGATCGCCGGCCTCATGCAGGGCCACCGCGACCTGCCCGTCGTGGCCGAACTCATCATGGACGAGCTGGTCCCGCTGGTCTCGGCCCAGTACGGCGCGTTCTACCTCGCCGAGGACGGCGAGCAGGGCCCCGAGCTGCGGCTCGTCGGTTCCTACGGCCGCCCCGAGGACGACGCGCGCCCCGAGCGCATCCCGTTCGGCCGCTCCCTGGTCGGCCAGGCCGCCCGCAGCCGCCGTACCATCGCCGTCGACCAGCTGCCGTCCGACTACGTGACCATCTCCTCGGGCCTCGGCCGGACCGTGCCGACCACCCTGCTCCTGCTGCCGATCCTCTTCGAGGACCACGTCCTCGGCGTGATCGAGCTGGCGTCCGTCACCCGCTTCACCCCCATCCACCAGGACCTGCTGGAGCAGCTGCGGGAGACGATCGGCGTCAACGTCAACACCATCCTGGCCAACGCCCGCACCGACGAACTGCTCGGCGAGTCGCAGCGCCTGACCGCCGAGCTCCAGGTCCGGTCGGCCGAACTCCAGGCCCAGCAGGAGGAGCTGCAGCGCTCCAACGCCGAACTGGAGGAGAAGGCCTCGCTGCTGGCCACGCAGAACCGCGACATCGAGGCGAAGAACCTCCAGATCGAGCAGGCCCGGCAGGAACTGGAGGCGCGCGCCCAGCAGCTGGCGCTGGCCTCGAAGTACAAGTCGGAGTTCCTGGCCAACATGAGCCACGAGCTGCGCACCCCGCTCAACAGCCTGCTCATCCTCGCCCAGCTGCTCGCACAGAACCCCTCGCGCAACCTCACCCAGAAGCAGGTGGAGTACGCGGGCATCATCCACTCCGCGGGCTCCGACCTGCTCCAGCTGATCAACGACATCCTCGACCTGTCCAAGGTCGAGGCCGGGAAGATGGACGTGGCGCCCGAGCGGGTGTCGCTGCGGCAGCTCATCGAGTACGTCGAGGCCACCTTCCAGCCGATGACGACGCAGAAGGGCCTGGACTTCAAGGTGACCACCGCGCCCGGTGCGCCGAGCGATCTGGTCACCGACGACTCACGACTGCGCCAGGTGCTGCGCAACCTCCTGTCGAACGCGGTGAAGTTCACCGAGCAGGGCAGTGTCGAACTCGTCGTCCAGCCCGCCGCGTCCGAGGAGGTGCCCAGAGGGGTCCTCAACGGCGGCCCCGTCGTGGCGTTCAGCGTGAAGGACACCGGCATCGGCATCCAGGAGCAGCAGCTGGAGGCCATCTTCGGCGCCTTCCACCAGGCGGACGGCACCACCAGCCGCAAGTACGGCGGCACGGGCCTCGGTCTGTCCATCACCCGGGAGATCGCCCACCTGCTCGGCGGTGCCGTGACCGTGGACAGCACGCCCGGCCGGGGCAGCACCTTCACCCTGTACCTCCCGGTCACCCGCCCGGACTTCGAGCAGATCGCCGACCGGGCGCCGGAGCGGCCGGAGATCCTGCCCGCCGCCGAGAACGACCTCGACATCCCCGTCGCCCCGCGCCCGCGCGCGGCGGCCCCGCGCCGGCGCCGGCTGCTCGTCGTGGAGGAGCGGCCGCGCGGCCTGCTCACCCTCGTCGCCGAGAGCGTCGTCGCGGACGTCGCCCGGCACAGCCCGGACGAGGCCGTGCCGCGGCCGGTGGTGGACCTGATCACCGCCGTCGGCGCCCAGGAAGCGGCCGGCTCACTGGCCGCCGATCCGTGCCACTGCGTCGTCCTCGACCTCGACATGCCCGACGGCGAGGCCGCACGGTTCCTGGAGGCGCTGCGGGGCGACTCGGCGCTGGCCGACGTCCCCGTCCTGGTGCACAGCAGTCACCACACCGACAGGGCGGCCCAGGTGCTGCGCCCGCACGCCGATGACGGCGCACTGGAGGTCCTCTCCAGCCTCGACGAACTGCGCGAACGCATCGCGCTGCACCTGTCGGCCGAGGAGCCGGGCGACGTGCTGTCCCTGGTGCGGGGCGAGGAGCGGCAGGAGGTGCCGCAGACCGTCGTCGACGACTCCTTCGCCGGGCGGACCGTGCTCGTCGTCGACGACGACGCGCGCAACCTCTTCGCGCTCAGCGGGATCCTCGAACTGCACGGGTTCCGGGTGCTGCACGCGGAGGACGGCCGCAAGGGCATCGAGACGCTCCTCGCCCACCCGGACATCGACCTGATCCTGATGGACGTGATGATGCCGGAGATGGACGGCTACACCGCCACGGCGGAGATCCGCAGAATGCCGCAGTTCGCCGAACTGCCCATCATCGCCGTCACCGCCAAGGCGATGCCGGGCGACCGTGAGAAGTCTCTGGCGTCGGGGGCGAGCGACTACGTCACCAAGCCCGTCGACACCCACGACCTGATCACCTGCGTCCGGCGCTGGCTGTCCCGGTGAACGCGCCGCAGCCCGCCCTCGCACCCCGCCGGAGCGGGGCCCGCCCCGACGTTCGCGTTCCCGCGGCGCCTCGCCAAGGAGCATCCCCACTGTGACCACACCCGGCAGTCCCGACGAACAGCACGGCCTCGAGCCGCGCCCGGCCGCCGCCCCGGCACCACCGCCGCGCGCGACGCCCGAGCCCGGCCCGGCCGCTCCACCGGCCCCGGTCCCGCCCGCGCCGCAGCCCGACCCGGCGGGCGCCGTCACGCCGTCGGCAGGCGTCGGCGCGGCGGGCGCCGTCGCGTCCGCGCCGGGGTCCGGTGCGGCCGGCGCGGTGGAGTCCGCGCCGGAATCCGCCGGGACGGGCACCGCCCCGGCGTACGCGCCCGCCGGCGCGGGGACGGACGGCGGCGACGCCGGTTCCGCCGTCTCGCCCGGCCGGGTCCTCAATCTCGCGGGTGTCGCCGCGACCTCGCCCGTCGGCAGGCTCGCCGCCACGGTCGAGCGGCTGCGGCGGGAGGTCCGGGCGGCGCACGCCGAGGCGGAGGGGCGGGCGCTCGTCGAGCTCGCCAAGGGCATCCTGGTGGAGCGGCTCGGCTGCGGCCCGGCGCAAGCCGCCCGGCAGCTCGCGGAGCTGGCCGAGCAGGCCCGGATGAGCCCGCTGGAATTCGCCGTGGAGGTCATCAACCAGGCGGCCCGGGACCGGGTGGCGGAGGCCACCGACGCCTTCCTCGCCGCCGCCACCGGCGCTCGCGCGGAGCAGCGGGAGCAAGCCGCCGTACGCCTGCGCGCCGCGGAGAGCGCGGCGCTCGCCGCACCCGACGCGCAGGCCGTCGTCGGCTCGCTGCTGGAGCACGCGCTGCGCCCGCTGGGCGCGGTCGCCGTGGCCCTGTGGGCTGCCAATCCCGACGGCTCGCTCAGCCTCGCGGGCAGCGCCGGGTTCGCCCCGGCCGAGGCGTCGCGGTGGCGCTACGTGCCGCCGGACGTGGCGACGGTGGGGCGCCGCGCGCTGACCGAGCGCAGCGGCCAGTGGATGGGATCGCTGGCGGAGACCGGGCTGCCCACGATCGGCCGGAACGCCCACCCGGACGGTGGCCGGGTCGCCGTGCCCGCGGGTACCGGAGGGCGCATCCACGGGGTGCTGGAGATCGCCTGGCCCGCGCCGCTGGAGCCGCAGCCTCCGCAGGTGGTCCGCCAGGTGGAGGCGCTCGCCGAGCTGTGCGCCCACACCCTGGAGACCTACGCGCCCCGCGCGGACGCGGTGCACGAGCCACGGATCATGCCGGACACCGCGGAGCTGATGGACCTCGCCGACGGGCTGCACGACCCGGCCCTGGTGCTGGAGCCGTATCTCGACGACTCCGGGCGGCTCGCGGACTTCCGCATCCAGCACGTCAACACCCGCTTCCTGGATCCGGCGGGCCGGCCCCGGGCGGTGGTGAGCGGGGCCCTGCTGCTGGAGGCGTACCCGATGACCGCCGGGGGGAGCGAGCTGTTCCAGCGCATCGAGCGGGTGTACGCCACCGGCGAGCCGTTCCGGGCCCGGCGGACGCGGCTGACCGCGCTGGTGGACCAGGTGCCGCTGTCGGCGGTGGCGGACATCAGCATCAGCCGGCACGGCAACAGCGTGCTGCTGATCTGGCGCATCGAGGACGAGACGGCCCGGCTGGCGAGCCTGCTCCAGCACGCCCAGCGGCTCGGCCGCGTCGGCGGGTTCGAGGAGAACCTGCTGACGGGCGACATCACCTGGAACGGCCAGATGTTCGACCTCTACGGCCGTCCCGCCACGAGCCCGCCGGTGCCGCTGGAGGAACTGCCCGCGCACGCCCATCCGGACGACGCGGTGACCATCGGCCGCTTCCTGCGCACGCTGCTGCACCAGCGGCGGCCCGCGTCCGCGGCCTTCCGGTTGCAGCGGCCGGACGGCGTCACCCGCCACATCCGCGTCGTCGCCGAGCCGGTCCTCGACACCGACGGCCGGCTGTTCGTGGTCCGGGGCGCCTGCCAGGACATCTCGGCCCAGCACTGGACGGAGGTGGCCCTGGCGGCCACCCGCGACCAGCTGGCGCACACCGAGCAGCAGGCCGCCGAGCGCAACCGGCTGGCGCTCCAGCTGCAGCACGCGATCATGCCGCCGACCCATGCCCCGCTCCAGGTGCCCGGCATGGAGGTGGCGGTGCGCTACCGCCCGGCGGAGACCGAGAACCTGGTGGGCGGCGACTGGTACGACGCCGTCGTCCTGCCGTCGCGGCGGGTGCTGCTGTGCGTGGGGGACGTGGCGGGCCACGGGATAGAGGCGGCGACGAGCATGGTCGTCCTGCGCAACGCGCTGCGCGGCCTGGCCGTCACCGGGGCCGGGCCCGGCCAGCTGCTGTCGTGGCTCAACCTGGTGGCGCACCACCTCACCGGTGCCGTGACCGCCACGGCCGTGTGCGCGCTGTACGACCCGGAGGAGCGCACCCTGCGCTGGGCGCGGGCGGGCCATCTGCCGCCCGTGCTGGTCCGCGGCGGCGAGGCCGCACCGCTGCCGCTGCTCAAGGGGATGCTGCTGGGCGCCGTGCCGGACGCGCCGTTCGAGGAGGGCGAGGTGCGGCTCGCGCCCGAGGACACGCTGCTGATGTACACCGACGGTCTGGTGGAACGCCGCGACAGCTCCGTGGAGGAGTCGCTGACCCATCTGCTGAGCACGGCCTCCCGTACGGCGCCGACGGCGCTGGACCAGCAGCTGGACCGGCTGCTGACGTACAGCAGGTCGGACACGGACGACGACACCTGCCTGGTGGGCGTCCGGGTCGGCTGAGGGAGATCCTGCTCCGGACTGCCGCGCCCGGCCCGGGCCGGGCGCGGCAGTCCGGAGGAGTCGTTGGTCGAACCAGTCGAACCAGTCTCCTCCGGACCGTTGACGGCATGTCATGACTCCCACAACGATGGCCTGCGTCCGCAACTTGGGAGCGCTCCCACCACCGTGGGGCGCCACCCGCATCTCCCGAGGAGCCCCGACGTGAAACGACGCAGAACCGCCGCGCTGCTGTCCCTGACGGCACTCATCGGCACGGCGCTCACCACCGTTCCGGCCCAGGCCGACGAGGTCGAGCAGGTCAGGAACGGCACCTTCGACACCACCACCGAGCCCTGGTGGACCTCGAGCAACGTCACCGCCGGCCTGTCCGGCGGGCGGCTGTGCGCCGACGTCCCCGGCGGCACGGCCAACCGCTGGGACGCCGCCGTCGGCCAGAACGACCTCACCCTGGTGAAGGGGGAGTCGTACCGCTTCTCCTTCTACGCCGACGGAACCCCCGCCGACCACACGGTCCGGGCCATCGTGGGCCTCTCGGCGGCCCCGTACGACACCTGGTTCGAGGTCAGCCCGCAGCTCAGCGTCTCCGGCAACAGCTACTCGTACACCTTCACCTCGCCCGTCGACACCACCCAGGCCCAGGTCGGCTTCCAGCTCGGCGGCAGCGCCGAACCCTGGCGGTTCTGCATGGACGACGTGTCGCTGCTCGGCGGGGTGGCGCCCGAGCCGTACGAGCCCGACACCGGGCCGCGGGTCCGTGTGAACCAGGTCGCCTACCTGCCCGCCGGGCCGAAGAACGCCACCCTCGTCACCGACGCGACCCAGCGGCTGCCCTGGCAGCTGAAGAACGCCGACGGTGCCGTGGTCGCCCGCGGCTGGACCGTGCCGCGCGGCACGGACGCCTCCTCCGGGCAGAATGTGCACTCCGTCGACTTCGGCGCGTACCGGACCCGCGGCAAGGGCTTCACCCTGGTCGCCGACGGGCAGACCAGCCGCCCCTTCGACATCGGCACCGGCGCCTACGACCGGCTGGCCACCGACGCGGCGAAGTTCTACTACACCCAGCGCAGCGGCCTCGCGATCCGCGACGACCTGCGACCGGGCTACGGCCGCCCGGCCGGCCACGTCGGCGTGGCTCCCAACCAGGGCGACACCGACGTGCCGTGCCAGCCGGGCGTGTGCGACTACCGGCTCGACGTCTCCGGCGGCTGGTACGACGCGGGGGACCACGGCAAGTACGTCGTGAACGGCGGCATCTCCGTCTGGGAGCTGCTGAGCACCTACGAGCGCGCCCGGCACGCCCGCACCGGCGAGGTGGAGCGGTTCCGTGACGGCACGCTCGCCATCCCGGAGAGCGGCAACAAGGTGCCCGACCTGCTCGACGAGGTGCGCTGGGAGCTTGACTTCCTGCTGAAGATGCAGGTCCCGGACGGGCAGCCGCTGGCCGGCATGGCCCACCACAAGATCCACGACGAGAACTGGACCGGGCTGCCGCTGCTGCCGAGCGACGACCCGCAGAAGCGCGAGCTGCACCCGCCGACCACCGCGGCGACCCTGAACCTCGCGGCCGTCGCCGCCCAGGCGGCCCGGCTCTACAAGCCCTACGACCCCGAGTTCGCGGCGCGCGCGCTCACCGCCGCGCGCAAGGCCTGGGCGGCGGCCGAGGCACATCCCGCCGTGTACGCGGACGAGAACGACGGCATCGGCGGCGGCGCCTACCCGGACCGGGCCGTCGACGACGAGTTCTACTGGGCGGCGGCCGAGCTGTACCTCACCACCGGCGAGCCGCGGTTCGCGGACCACGTCCTGAGGTCCCCGGTGCACACCGCCGACATCTTCGGCCCGCTCGGCTTCGACTGGGCCCGCACCGCCGCGGCCGCCCGTCTCGACCTGGCCACCGTGCCGAGCAGGCTGCCCGGCCGGGACAAGGTCCGCCAGTCCGTCGTGAAGGGCGCCGACCGCTATCTGGCCACCCTGAAGGCCCACCCCTACGGTCTGCCGTACGCCCCCGAGGACAACAAGTACGACTGGGGCTCCACCCACCAGGTGCTCAACAACGCGGTCGTGCTGGCCACGGCGTACGACATCACCGGTTCCGCCACGTACCGTGACGGCGCGGTCCAGACCATGGACTACATCCTGGGCCGCAACGCGCTGAACATCTCCTACGTCACCGGCTACGGCGACGTGAGCGCGCAGAACCAGCACAGCCGCTGGTACGCCCGCCAGCTCGACCCGAAGCTGCCGAACCCGCCGGCCGGCTCGCTGTCCGGCGGCCCGAACTCGAGCATCCAGGACCCGCTGGCGCAGAGCAAACTGCAGGGGTGCGTCGGCCAGTTCTGCTACATCGACGACATCCAGTCGTGGTCGACCAACGAGATCACGATCAACTGGAACGCGGCCCTGGCCCGGGTGGCGGCCTTCGTGGCGGACCAGGACTGAACACGTTCGTATAGGTGCCCGAGGGGTTCGAATGTGAGAGGCATCTCGCCGATCTCGACCGCTTTCGAACCTCTCGGTACCGTTCACCGACCTCTCTGAGCTGGGGATATTTACGAGTAAGTACCCGCGCGGTACCGTGAGGCCATGCCAGCCCTCAACGTGGAGTTCAGTGAGCGCGAGCTGGAGGACCTGCGGCAGATCGCCAAGGAGCGCGGGACGTCGATGAAGGCTCTCGTCCGTGAGGCCGCCGCGGCCGACATCGCCCGGCACCGGGCCCTGAAAGAAGGCGCGGAGGCCTTCCGTCGCTTCTTCACCGCCCACGCCGACGAATTCGCGGCAGCCTTCCCCGATGACGAGCCGCCCGCCGGCGGCGAGGGACGGGCCGCCTGACGATGGCATCCGTCCTCCACATAGACGTGCCCTGGCTGCTCCAGCGGCACGAAGAGGTTTTGCCGGACCAGCCGACCATCAACGACTTCTCCGCGCTCGTCGCGGCCGTCGCCCGGCACCGCGTCGACCCGCCCCGGCTCGGCGTCGACTCCGACCCGGCCTGGCGGGCCGCCGCGCTGCTGCACACCCTCGCCCTGCTGCGCCCGCTGCCCTCGGCGAACGCCCGCTTCGCCTGCGCCACCGCCGTGGCCTACATGTTCGTCAGCGGCGCCGGCATCGACCCGCCCTACGGCGCCCTCGTCGACCTCGCCCGCGACCTGATGGACGGCAGGACCGACGTCTACGGAGCGGCCGACCGGCTGCGCTCCTGGCAGATCTGACGGCGCCACGGCGCGGCTCCCGCTCCACCGGCGAGTTCCTCCGCTCTCCGGGGGAGGCCCGCCGACCGAGGGCGGGAGGAACGGCGGGCCAGGAGCGTGCGTGCCGCCCTCGTCGCGGGCACCGGTCCCACACGGAGTGCGGGTGAAAAGCGAATGGCGGGGCGCGGGGCGCGAGTTGCCGCCGATCTGACTTCATTTCAGTGTGGCTGATGTTGCCCGATCGCCTTGTTGCGCACGACTCGGTTGTGCGAAGGTGATCCACCGGGAATTTCTGCTCCCGATAGCCCGCCAAAAAGGTATGCACCAAGTCCGGCTTCCACGTCCGGCTCCTTTCGGCGAACAGAACTCCCGGCTGTCCCATATACGTGGGAAGGAAACCGCTCAGTGCTCACCCCCCACCCCGCTCCACCGCCGTTCCCCGACGGCGTCCCCGGCCCCTCCGACGAGAGTCTGGCCGCCCGGCTCAGCGGCGTCCCGGACGCCGAAGTCTCCCAGGCCACTGCCCAGTTGCTGGCCCGTCACTGGCCGTCCGCGCACGCCTACGCGAGCATCTGCCTCGCGTCGAACGCGCAGGTCGCCGCCATGGTCACCGCCGCCGCCTGCCACCAGGTCCTGGACCGGCTCACCCTCGGCGACAGCGGCGTCGCGCTGCGCCCGCGGCTGCTCGTCACCGTGCGGGACACCGTGCGGCAGTGGTCCGCCGAGGACCGAATAGCCTCCGCCCTCCCCGAGTTGCGGAAACCCGCCGGCGGACGCGGTATGCGCGCCGCCAAGTCCATGACACCGGAAAACCGCAAGCTCGCCGAACGCGCTTTCCACGAGCTTCCCGGCCCGGCCCGCTGTCTGCTGTGGCACACCGAAGTCGAAGCCGAACCGCTCGACTTCCCCGCCGCGCTGCTCGGCATGGACACCGACACCGCGGCGATCACCCTGGAACAGGCCCGGGAGAAATTCCGGGAAGGCTGCGTCCGCGCCCATCGGCAACTCGCCCCCGGTCCGGACTGCCGTTTCTACAACCGCTTGCTGGACGTGCCGATCCGGCGCGGCGGCGCCCTGCTCCCCGACGTCCAGGACCATCTGGCCGAGTGCCGGCACTGCCGGGACGCCGCGGACCAGCTGAGCCACGTCGAGAACGGACTCGGCGCACTGCTCGCCGAGGCGGTGCTCGGCTGGGGCGCCCGCCGCTACCTCGACTCCCGGCCCGGCCGCACCCAGCACCGCCCGCGCACCCGGGGCACCCGCCGCGCCGGACGCCCCCGCGTGCTGCCCAGGTTCCCCGGCGCGGCGGCCCGCTCCGCCCGGGCACTGCGCACCGGTGTCGGCATCGCCTCCGCCGGACTGCTCGCGACCGTCCTCGCCACCAGCCTGTCGTACGACGGTGACGCGGACCCCGCGGCCTCCGCCGGCGCGGCCGACCGCGGCGACTCGGCCGTCCCCGGCACCGGTGCGGTCACCGTGCCCCCGGACGCCGCCCGGCTGCCGAGCGCACCTCGGCAGACCAGGTTCCGCAACGCGGCCACCGGTCTGTGCCTCGACATCCGGGGCGAGCCGAAGGCGGGCGCGGAGGCCGGACCGGCGGCCTGCTCGGAGGAGTGGACCCAGCAGTGGTCGTACGAGGACGACGGACTGCTGCGCTCTGTGGCCGACCCGGGGCTCTGCCTCGACTCGCACGCGGACGCCGGGGTCGTCATCCTCGGCACCTGCGCCGACGCGGACGACGAGCGCGGGGACGACGTGCGCTACGAACTCACCCCGCGGGGCGAGCTCCTGCCCCGCTGGGACGAACAGCTCGCCCTCGCGCCCGCCACCGACGCGCCCGGCGCCGACCTCGTCGTCAAGGTCCGCGACGGCTCTCCCGCGCAACGCTGGTCCGCCGACCCGGCCACCACCGAGGCGGACTCCCTCTCGGCCGCCGAAACGATCTCCGCGACGGCCCGCCAGGCTGCGCTGCCGGAGGCACGCTAGCCGCGCCGGACCGGAACTGGGCAGCGTCTCGCCGGCCAAGTGGCCGACCGGATGAGGGCGTCGGCCCCGGTATCGGCGGCGAGGCGGACGTCGGGGTGCCGGTGGCCGCGGCTGCCGGTCGTCGCGGGCCGACGCCCTGCCCTTGCTGGGCGACGGAGACAGTGGTCGGCGGCGTCGTACCAGCGGTGGACGGCGGCCCTGTCCAAGCGGCAGGGCCGTTCCCGGCGTCGGCTCGGCCCCGCGCGCCGGCCGCGCGTTCGGGGATGGTCGCCTCGGTGCGCCGAAGGCAGAGGCCCTTCGAGCTGGACTCGGGTGAGCGCCAAGACGCCACCTGGGCCCGCGAGAGACGCGGACATACACTTTCCAGGTGCCGTCGAAGGGGCAGTTGGTGACGGGCTGCGGCCGGCTTCGCTTCGCCGTGCTCGGGCCGCTGCGGGCCTGGTGCGGTGATGTCCGGCTGGACCTCGGCCCCGTCCGCCAGCAGGCGCTGCTGGCGGCGCTGCTGCTGCGGCCGGGCGTGACCGTCAGCCGGCAGCAGCTGCTCGACGGAGTATGGGGTCCGGAGCCGCCCGGTACCGGAGCCAAGGTGATCCCGGTCTACGTGCACCAGCTGCGCAGACGCCTGGGCCCCGAGGGAGGGGGCCCCGCCGGCTCCCCGATCGTGACCGAACGGGGTGGCTACCGCTTCGACCCACGCGACGTCTCGACGGACGTGGCCCGGCTGAGGGAGATCCTCGCCGAGGCGCGCGCCGCGCGGGACTCCGGTGACCTGGCCGCCGCGGTGAGCGCGTGGTCCCGCGCCCTGGAGCTGTTCCACGGCGATCCCCTGGCCGCCGTTCCCGGGCCGTTCGCCGAGGCGGAGCGGCTACGGCTGGCGGAGCTGAGGCTCGCGTCGGTGCACGACAAGGCGGAGTGCCAGCTGCGGCTGGGCCGCCACAGCGAGGTCGTCGGCGAGCTGTTCGCCCTGTCGGAGACGCATCCGCACAACGAGTCCCTGGCCGCCCTGCTGATGCGTGCCCTCTATGCCGGCAACCGGCAAGCCGACGCGCTGTCCGTCTTCGCCAAGGTGCGCCGCCGTCTGGTGGCGGAACAGGGGACCGAGCCGGGCGGTGAGCTGCGGCGGGTCCATGAGGCGGTGCTGCGCGCCGACGAGACTGTCCTCGCCGGCGCGTCGCCACCCACGGGCCGACCGACGGGCCGGGGGCCCGCGACCGTTCGCCCGCGACGGCGCGCGCGGGACGAGCTGCCGGTCGAGGTCAGCGGTTTCACCGGGCGGAGCGAGGAACTGGAAGTGCTCCTCGGGCCGGCCGATGAGCGGGTGGTGACGGTCCGTGCGGTGGAGGGCATGGCCGGAGTCGGCAAGACCGCGTTGGTGGTGCGCGCCGCGCGTGCCATGCGGGACCGCTTTCCGGACGGCTGCCTGTTCGTCGACCTCCGTGGTCACCGCGAGGGGTGCGAGGCAGCGGTCCCGCAGCGCGTGCTGCACCGATTGCTGCGGGCAGTCGGCGAGATCGGTGAAGGCGAGGACGGCCCGGCCGATGACCTCGACGGCCTGACGGCGTCATGGAGAGCGGCGACCGCGGCCCTCCGGCTGATCCTGGTGGTCGATGACGCCCCCGCCGCGGGACAGGTGCTTCCGCTGCTGCCCGCCGGTCCGGGCAGCGTCGTGCTGGTGACCAGCCGTCAGCGGCTGACCGGGCTGGACGCCGACCGCAGGATCTCGCTGGCGCCGCTGGACATGGAAGAGGCAGTGGCCCTGCTGACCCACGCGGTCGGCGGCCCGGGCTCCGCTCCGGAGCGTGCGGCGGTGCGCGAGCTGGCCCGCCTCTGCGACCGGCTGCCACTGGCACTGCGTATCGTCGGGGCGCGGATGCAGAACCGGCCCTTGTGGGCGGTGCGGCGCATGACGGCCCGGCTGGCCGACGACGAGCACCGTCTAGCTGTGCTCGCGGCCGAGGACCGCAGCGTGGAGGCGGCCTTCCGGGTCTCCTACGAGCAGCTTCCGGAGGCGGAACGCCGGGCGTTCCGTGTGCTGGGCCTCTCACCCACCGTGGAGTTCGAGCGGCTGGCGGTGGCCGCCATGCTCGGCATCACACCCTCCGACGCCGAAGTCGTCCTGGAGCGCCTGGTCGAGGTGAATCTCGTCCAGCAGACCGTCACGGGCCGCTACCGCCTGCACGACCTGGTCGCGGTCTACGCCCGGCGCGTCGTCGCCGCGTACCCCGCGGACGTCGCGGCGGCCCGGACCGGGGTGTTCCGGCTCTACGTGCTCGCCGCCCGCCGCGCCAGTGACTGGGGTCCCTTCGCCTTCCCCACCGGCCCGCGGGCGGACACCGCACCCTTCGCCGGCTGGGAGGAGGCGTCGGCGTGGCTTGACGCTGTGGGCGGCGAACTGGTCGACGTGGTCGCCCGGGCGGCGGCCGTGGGCCACGTGGACGACGCCTGCCGGCTCGCCGAGGGACTGTGCGACTACCTCACCCGGCAAGGCCGCTACCACGAGTGCCGGGCCGCCGTCGAGAAGGTGCTGCCGCTCGTGGACCAGGCCACCGACCGGCGCATGGTCTCCGAACTGCGCACCTGCATGGGCATCGCGCACGGGCTGCAGGGCCACTACGAGGAGGCGCGCCGCTGGCTGGGCGACGCCCTGGAGATCAGCCGCCGCACCGGAGACGTGGTCGAGCAGGCCCGGGCCCTGGGGTCCCTCGGTATCTTCGCGAACGCGGCAGGGGAACCGGCCGAGGCCGCCGCGCTCCTGTCCGCGTCGGCGGACCTCGCCCGGGGCGCGGACGACGACTGGCTCACGGTGATGTACCTGGCCAACGTCGGCGCCGTCCACCATCAGACGGGACGGCTGGAAAAGGCGCAGGAGTGCTACGAGGCGTCGGTCGGCATCGCCGAGAGGATCGGCAGACCCAGGATCCTGAGCAAGACGCTGTTCCGCCTGGGGACGCTGCGACTCGACCGTGGGCGGTACGCGGAGGCCGCCGACGCGCTCGGCAGGGCTGCCGGACTCGCCGAGCGGGTGGGGGACATCCCGCTGTTCGCCGCGGTCCTCGGCCGACTCGCCACCGCCGAGGAGTGCCTCGGCGATCTCTCTCGGGCGGCGGAGTTGCACGCCCGAGCTCTTGCGGCGGTCGGAGAACGGCCCGGCACCGCGCTGAAGGCCGAGATCCGCAACCGGCTGGGCTGGCACCAGGCCGAGACGGAAGACCTCGCCCGGGCCCGCGACCGGTTCGAGCGGGCCGTCGCCCGCTCCCGCCCCGCATCCGGCGAGTTCGCGTAGCCCAGGCGGACACGCGCCGCTGCGGTGAGCGGCGAGTGGCGACGCACGCCTGCGCGCCTCGGTCACGACCGCCACCCCTCATCCCCTTGTCGCGCCGCCGCCCCCGACTGGTCGCTGAACCGGGATTTCATCCTCTTTTCAACGCCCCTCGCCAGGATGAACACATCGCCGCACACCCTTCGGGCCGCTCCGGAGCCATCGTGCGGCGAGGACTGCGTGAGCAAGGCGCTTGGAGCGGGCCCCGGCCGGCAGTCCGGGAGACGCGTCGGTGTCGTGCCGGCCGTCTTCTCTCCGGAGCGAACCGCGACCAAGAGGACCGACTTATGGGGCTGACGCATGCGTGGCGTATGCAGCGGGTCATTTCCAGTGCCAGAACCGCCTACGACAGGGGTGATCCGACGTTCCTCGCCGGGTTCGACATCGACCCCCGCGCCCGAGTCTCCATGAAGGCGGTCCGCAAGGAGATCGACAAGATCATCACGGCGGTCGAGGCGATCGGCTGGGAGTGCGTCAGCGTGCAGCCGTTCCTCGCCTCGGTCCACATCGAATTCGTCCGCGGCGCGTGAGGACGCCGCCGCGCCTGCCCGGGCCGCGAGCGACACCTCGCCCGGAGCGGCCATGAAGACCTCCGACCTCCCCGGACAGGGGAGGAGCATCCGCACGAACAGCCGAGAGCGAGGGAGTGGGACGATGGACACGCCGAACCCCGGCGCCCCCTGGGGCATCACCCGCATGGCACCCTATGCCGAGACCGGCGCGGTTCCCCCGCGCACCGTGGTGATCGACCCCGAGACGCAGATCGCCGGCATCGTCGACGAACACGGCCGCAGGATCGAAGTGCACAGCCACCACACCGGCAGCAGCACGTCGAGCTCCACGAGTACGAGCACCGCCGACAGCTACGACTCCGACAACGCGTCGGACTCCGACAGCGACTGATGACGGCAGGCCCGAACGGGTCGGTGCTGGTGCTGACCAGCCCCGACGACGTGACCACCGACCTGGTGCTGCGGATCCTCGCGGAGCGCCGGGTCCCGGTGGTGCGTCTCGACCCCGGCACGGACCTGCACAGAGGTGCCGCGCTGACCGCCACGTACCGTACGGGTGATCAGCGCGGCACCCTGCGCACGCCGAGCCGCGAGCTGGACCTCACCGAGGTGCGCTCCGTCTGGACGCGTCGTCCTTCACCCTTCGACGGCCCGCCCGGACTGGACGGAGGAGAGCGCCGGTTCGCCGCCTCGCAATCCCTGTGGGGCGTCGGCGGCATCCTCGCGTCGCTCGACGGAGCCCACTACGTCAACCACCCGTGGAGCAACCGGGCGGCGGAGCACAAACCGGCCCAGCTCGCCGCCGCGCAACGCTGCGGCCTGCGGGTCCCCAGCACGCTGATCACCAACGACCCCGAGCAGGCGCGGGCCTTCGCCTCCCGGCAGACCGGCCAGGTGGTCTACAAGCCGCTCTGGAACACGCCCTGCACGGTGGACGGCCGGGCACACCAGGTGTGGGTGCGCGAGGTGCTCCCGCACGAGATCACCGCCGCCGTGTCCCTGTGCCCGCACCTGTTCCAGACCAAGGTGGCCAAGGCGTTCGACGTACGTCTCACAGTGGTGGGCGAGCGTCTGTTCGCGGTGCGGATCGACAGTCCCGATCTCGACTGGCGGCGGCGGCAGTCCCTGATGGAGTGCACGCCGATCGCCGTTCCCGACCGCGTCGCTCGCTCGGTGTCCGCCTACCTCGCCGTCTTCCGGCTGGTCTTCGGCGCGTTCGACTTCGCCGTCACGCCGGCCGGCGACTGGTACTTCCTCGAGTGCAACCCCAACGGGCAGTGGGCGTGGCAGCCCGACTCGGTCACCGACTCGATCGCCCGTGCCCTCGCCGACCGGCTTCAGGAAGGCCCCGGAGCGTGAACGCTCCGCTCGCGGCTGCGGCCCGGTGCGGGGCGGCGTCGTTCACGTCCCGGGACCGGGGACCACCACGTCCCGGGGTACTCCGCCGGCGAGGAAGTCCGACGCGTTGCGTACGGCGGCCATGGCGATGCGGACGACCGTTTCACGGGTCACGCCGGCGGCATGGGGTGAGAGGACGACGTTCGGGGCCTTGAGGAGGCGCAGGGCCGGGGTGGGCGGTTCGGGGTCGAAGACGTCGAGCCCCGCCCCGGCCAGGGCACCCCGCTCCAGCGCGTCCGCGAGCGCGTCCTGGTCGATCAGCGCGCCGCGGGCCGTGTTCACCACGAACGCCGTCGGCTTCAGCAGGGCGAGGCGTTCGGCGTCCAGCAGATGCCGGGTCTCGTCCGTGAGCGGGGCGTGCAGGGTGATGTAGTCGGCGGTGCGCAGCAGTTCCTCCAGCGGGACGTGCAGGGCACCGCCCAGCCGTTCCTCGGTCTCCGGCGCCGCCCTGCGCCGGCCCGCGTACACCACGGTCATGTCGAACGCCGCCGCCCGCCGGGCCACTTCCCGTCCGATCTGCCCGAGCCCCACGATGCCGAGGGTCTTGCCGGACAGCTCGGTGAGGCTGCGCTGCAGACGCGGCAGTGCCCAGTCGGCCTCGACCAGGGCGTTGTGCGCGGGGACCAGCCGCTTGGCGAGGGCGAGCAGCAGGGCGAAGGTCTGTTCGGCGACGTTGCGTGCCTCCGCGCCGCTGGAGCCGATGGTGCACACGGTCACCCCGCGGGCCCGCGCGGCGGACGTGTCGACGTAGTCGTAGCCATGGCTCGCGCACTGCACCAGCGCCAAGTCCGGAGCGGCAGCAAGGTGTTCGGCGGTCACCGGGGCGAGCGCCGTGACGATGACCCGGGCCGCGCGCAGGGCGGCTCGATCCTCGTCGGTGGCCTCGACGACGGTGACGTCCGTCTCGGCGGGGAACAGCCGGGCGAGCCCCGCTCCGGCCGTTCGGCCGCCGATGTGGGGCGGGACGACCGCGAGCACGTTCTGCCGGGCGCTCACGCTCCGTCCTCCGCGAGGGCGGCGGCCGTCACGGTGCCGGGCGTGGCGTGGCCCGACAGGGCGAGGGTCAGGTCGAGTTCGGCGAGCAGACAGCGGATGACGTGCTCGACGCCCGCCTGCCCGTCGAGGCCGAGCCCGTAGGCGTACGGCCGTCCGACGAGCACCGCCCGCGCGCCGAGCGCGAGCGCCTTGACGATGTCGTCGCCGGTGCGGATGCCGCTGTCGAACAGGACGGTGAGCCGGTCCCCGACCGCCTCGGCGACCCGGGGCAGCGCGTCGGCCGCGGCCACCGAGCCGGCCACCTGACGGCCGCCGTGGTTGGACACCACCACTCCGTCCATCCCGGCCTCCGCGGCGAGCCGGGCGTCGTCCGGGTGCAGGACGCCCTTGAGGACGATGGGCCCGTCCCAGTGCTCCCGCAGGAAGGCCAGGTCGGGCCAGGTCTTTCCGGGATCGGCGAACATGCCGACGAAGTGCAGCACGGCCGCGTTCGGGTCCTCGTGCACCGGCTTGGCGAGACCGGCCCGGAAGGCGGGGTCCGTGAAGTAGTTCGCGGTGCCGACGCCGTGCAGGAACGGCAGGTACGCCTGGTCGAGGTCGCGGGGCCGCCAGGCGAGCAGCGGGGTGTCCAGCGTGACCACGAGGACGCTGAACCCCGCCCTCTTCGCCCGGTCGAGGAAACTGCGCGTCACCTCGCGGTCCTTGGCCCAGTACAGCTGGAACCAGCGCTCCGCGTCGCCCATGGCCTCCGCCACCTGCTCCATCGGCGTGCTGGACGCCGAGGACAGGATGTACGGCACGCCCTGCGCGGCGGCGGCCCGGGCGGCGGCCGGCTCGGCGTCGGGGTGCAGGATGGACAGCACCCCGACCGGGGCGAGGGCCAGCGGGGCGGGCAGCGCCCGGCCCAGCACCTCGACCGACAGGTCGCGCTCGTGGACGTCGCGCAGCATGCGCGGCACGATCCGGCGCCGCCGCAGGGCCGCCCGGTTGGCGCGGGCGGTGCTGCCGTCGCCGGCGCTGCCCGCGACATAGCCGACCGGTCCGGGGCCGAGCCGCTGCTCGGTCAGCTCTTCGAGCCGGGTCAGGTCGGTGGGCAGCCGGGGTATCGCTCCCGTCATGCCGCCCAGGTAGATCTCGTACTGGAAGTCCGCCCAGTGCTTGGCCATCCGTCCGCCTCTCGCCGTCGAGCCTGCGTCGAACGCGACCATACCGGCCGGTACGCCGTCGTGGGATCAGCCGGTGCGCACGGACTCCCGCAGCGTGCGGGGGCCGTTCTCGGGAGAGCCGGCGACCGTACGGCCGGGATCACGCCCCGGGCCGGAGGGCGGTTCATCCATCTTCCGTGCGCGAAGTGGATGGTTCGACCACCTCCGGCTGAACGCCGGGCGTCCTGCGGGGGCCGGTGTGCGACAGATTCGGAATGTTTCAAGCCGATTAACGAGGCCCGTGAAACCAGCCATTCGGCCACTCGAAACGATCAAGATCCGCGCAGATTGGCGATTGGAACGTTCGAACACTGTCACTTCACGCCACTGATTCAATACGCAAGGTTACCGAAACCGATGGGGTCGATGTGAGTTTCGGCGGCGGACTCGGCAGACTCGCGCTCGCCGGTCGGCACTCACCGCGTGCGGTCCGGCACTCAACGCAATCGAGCGGAAGGAAGCACGCAATGCGGAACTTCGCGCGCCGGGCAGCGACCCTCGCCCTCGCAGCCACCGCGCTTGCCGCGCCCATGGCCGGGACCGCGCAAGCGGCGCCCGCCACCCTCTACGCCCCCTCCGCCCTGGTCCTGACCATGGGCCACGGCGAGACCGCGATCGGAGTCACCCCCGAGCGCGCCGTGACCCTGTCGTGCGCCCCGAGGCCGTCCGGCACGCACCCGGACCCCGTCTCGGCCTGCGCCGAACTGCGCCGCGTCGACGGTGACTTCACCGCCCTGGGGAGCGAGAGCGGCATCCTGTGCACCCGCGAGTACGACCCCGTGGTCGTCACCGTCGACGGTGTCTGGCA
>NZ_MUND01000080.1 GCF_002154375.1 Streptomyces glaucescens
CTGGAGCGCGCTCCAGATCGGAAAATCGGCGGCATGAACACCACCACTGACTGTCAGATCGTCCTCGGGACCATGGACTTCGGCACCCGCGTCGACTCCGATCGGGCTTTCGCCATCCTCGATTCCTTCGTCGCCGGCGGGGGTGTCTGGCTCGACACCGCGAACTGCTATTCGTTCTGGGCCGATCCCAGGGGCGTCGGCGGCGCCAGCGAACGCGTCATCGGATCGTGGCTCCGGGCCCGCCCGGGCGTGCGTGACTCGGTGCGGATCGCGACGAAGGTCCGGCACAACCCGCTCGTTGCGCACTCGTGGCCGGGAAGCGCCGAAGGGCTTTCCGCGCGTGCGGTCCACGCGGGCGTGGAAGAGAGCCTGGGGCGGCTGGGAGTCGATCACGTCGATCTGCTCTGGGCGCACGCCGAGGACCGCACCGTACCGCTGGAGGAGACGGTCGGCGCCTTCGGCGAGCTGGTCGCGAAGGGAGTGGCCCTGCGGATCGGGGCGGCGAACCATGCCGCCTGGCGCGTCGAGCGCGCCAGGTCACTCGCCCGGGAGCAGCGCGTGGAACCGTGGACGGCCCTGCAACTGCGCCACTCACTGATCCAACCGCGTCCGCTCACCCCCCTCGCGGAGGCCGGCCACCGCCTGCTCACCGCCGAGGACCTGGACCTCGCACGGTCGGAGGGACTTGCCGTGTGGTCGTACAGCTCGCTGATATGGGGTTCGTACGAGCGCGCCGACAAGCCGCTCCCGCAAACCTATGATCACCCTGGGACGACCCGGGTGCTCTCGGTCCTGGACGACGTCGCCGACGAGCTCTCGGTCACTGGGAACCAGGTCGTTCTCGCATGGCTGATGAACCAGGGGATCGATCCCATCGTCGGCGCGAGCCGGGTGGAGCACATCGAGCAGGCACTCGCCGCACGCCGTGTCCGGCTCAGCGACGAGCACCTGGCGCGCTTCGCCGAGGCGCGGTAGCGGCAGCGACCGAAGGAGCTCCATGACCACCCTGACCCCGGCAGCAGCCGCCGACCGCACCGGCGTCTCCATCGACACACTGCGCTACTACGAGCGCGAAGGACTCATCGGCCCCATCCAGCGCTCCGCCGGCGGGCGCAGAGAGTACACCGAGGACGACCTCTTCTGGATCGGCCTGGTCACGTGTTTCCGCGAGGCCGGACTCGGCATCGCGGACCTGCGGGGGTTCGTCGCCATCCTGCGCGCCGAGCACCCTCCGCAGGAGCGCGTCGCCTTCCTCCGTGAACGCCGCGCCGCCCTGGAACAGCGGGTGACAGCGCTGTGCCGGGCCATGGAGGTTCTCGACGAGAAGATCGCCTACTACAGCTGAGCGGCGCGAGGCGGCCCGTACTCACCCGGAGTCCCGTACTCAGCTCGCGCCCTGCCCACCCCATGGAGACCGCCTGCGGCCGGCTCCTCAGCGCATCCGCGAGGAACAGGCCGAGCGCGGTACCGGACACCGACATCGCGAGGGCGTGGCATCCGGTGGCGGGATCAGCGATCCCGGCCAGGTGGTTCACGGCCGGCCGGTGACGGCCGACGAGGTTCGTCCGGTGACGGTCACGAATGACGTGTCATTGGTAGACCCGCACGTAGTCCACCAGCATCTTCGCCGGGAACGGGGTCGAGGCGTCGGGCGGGCCGGGCCAGTCGCCGCCGACGGCGAGGTTGAGGATCAGGTAGAAGGGGTGGTCGAAGACCCACGGACCGCGCGTCTGCTCGATCTGGGCCTTGTCGAGGGTGAGGACGGTTCGGCCGTCGAGGCTGTAGACGATGCCCTTGCTGTCCCAGTGGGCGGCCCACACGTGGAAGTCGTCCGAGTAGTCGACGTCACCCGGAAGCCTGTAGGGGGCTCCGATCCCGCCGCCGCCGTTGTACGCCGGCGCGTGGACGGTCGAGTACGAGGTCTTCACGTCCTTGCCGAGGACCTCCATGATGTCGATCTCGCCGTTGTACGGCCACGGACGGCCGTCGAGGAAGTCGGCGCCCATCATCCAGAAGGCGGGCCACAGACCGTTGCCCTTGGGCACCTTGATCCGCGCCTCGACCCGGCCGTAGGTGAACTCGAACTTGTCGCCGGTGTTGATCCGGGCGGATGTGTACTGGCAGGTGCCGCTCCCGGTGAGGGGGTCGGCCGGGCACGAGGTGCCGGGGGTGGCCTGCTTGCGTGCCTCTATGACGAGGTGGCCCGAGCCGTCCATGCTCACGTTGTCGTGGTTGGTGTAGTACTCCAGCTCGTTGTTGGGGCCGGTGCCGGGGTCCGCGGACCACTTGGCCGGGTCGGGCTTGGTACCCGCGGGGGAGTTGAACTCGTCCTGCCAGACGATCCGGGGCGGGTTGGCGGGGTCGGACGGAAGCGGAGGCGGGGTGATCGGGTCTCCGCCGGTGCCGTACACCTGGAACTCCCACAGGGAGTAGCCGTACTGGGTGGCTCGCTGGGTGCCGTACACGCGGACGTACCGGCCGGTGCCGGACACGGCCAGGGTCTGCTTGAACCCGGTGCCGGTCGTGGTCGAGTGGATCGGGGTCCAGTTCGTGTTGTCGGGTGAGACCTGGATCTCGAACGACTTGGCGTAGGCCGGGTCCCACTGGAGCACCACCTTGCTGATCTTCGCCGTCGCGCCCAGGTCGACGGAGATCCAGCCGGGGTCGGTCCAGCCGTTCGTGGGGCTGGTCGCCCAGCGGGTGGTGGGATCGCGGTCGAAGGCGCGGGCCGGGCCGCACTCCCGGCAGTGACCGTCGTTCTGCGAGCTGGACGCCGCGCCGGTCCTGCCGTAGGAGAGGAGCTTCTCGCCGGGGGCCGGATCCGGGTCGCCGCCGGTGTCCTTGGTGCCGTACACCTGGAACTCCCACAGGGAGTAGCCGTACTGGGTGGCTCGCTGCGTGCCGTGGACGCGGACGTACCGGCCGGTTCCCGATACGGTCAGCCGCTGATCACCGCCGGTGCCTGTGGCGGTCTCGTGGACCGTGGACCAGGTGCGGGCGTCGGCGGACACCTGCACCTGGAAGGCCTTGGCGTAGGCGGCTTCCCAGTTCAGGGCGACCTCGCTGATCCTGGCGGAACCACCCAGGTCGACCTGGATCCACTGCGGGTCGGCGAAGGCGCTGGACCAGCGCGTGCCGGGATCGCCGTCCACGGCGTTGGCGCCGGCGAACGGGGCTTCCGTGGACGAGACCGTCACCGGTCTGCCCTGGGAGAGCAGAGGGTCGGCGGCGTGGGCGGGAGGAGGCCCCGGGATGCCGGTGAAGGACAGCAGGGTGACCGCGAGGGCTATGAGCAGGCCCAGGCGGCGGCGCATCGGACTCACGGCGGCTCCTCGAAGGGACGGGGGTGGGGCGAGAGTGTCGGGGAGCGCTCTCTGGAGGGGGAGCCTGCTGCTGTCGACAAGAGCTGTCAAGGGTTTGCGTTCACCTTGAGAAAACGTGTGATCCTCATCTGAGGGGTCATCAACTCTCGTTGATGGGCACCTCATCTCCGGGGGCACGGAGCCACGTCCCGCCTGAGGCGGTGGGCGTGCTCGGAGGTTGCCGCCACTTTGTCCCGCGTGTGGGAAAAGCGCCGCGATCTTGTGCGGAACGGGTTACGCAGTTCGACAAAGCCCGCTAACTTCCTTGAAATGACCGGCTCATAGAGCGCGACCGGTCGACGGCGCGACGGCGCGCGCCTGTGCACCTCGTGGCAGTCCGAAGAGGCCTGTCGTCATCCCACCCCACTCATGGGAGACCTCCGTGCGCATGAAACCGCTCAGACACAGTCGTGTCCGTGACCTACTGACCGCCGCGGCCTGTGCCGTCGGCTGTCTGCTGCCCATGTCCCCGGCCTCCGCCCACCACCAGGGCCCGGACCACGAAACTGCAGAACCGGCCGCAGCCGAAGAGTTCCAACAGGTCACGCTCGCCAAGGGCGTGGCCGAGACGGGCGAGCCCATGACGCTGGCGGTGCTGCCGGACCGGTCGGTCCTGCACACCTCGCGGGACGGCACCGTCCGGCTGACGAACGCGGCGGGGACCACCACCGTCGCGGGCAAACTGGACGTCTACAGCCACGACGAGGAGGGCCTGCAGGGCATCGCCGTCGATCCCGGCTTCTCCTCCAACCGGTACGTCTACCTCTACTACGCGCCCAAGCTGGGCACACCGGGTGGTGACGCCCCGGCCGATGGCACTGCCGCCGACTTCGCTCCCTTCGACGGCGTCAACCGGCTGTCCCGGTTCGTCCTGCGGACCGACGGCACCCTGGACCTGGCCGGCGAGAAGAAGATCCTGGACGTGCCCGCCTCCCGCGGCCTGTGCTGCCACGTCGGCGGCGACATCGACTTCGACGCGGCCGGCAACCTGTACCTGTCCACGGGCGACGACACCAACCCGTTCGCCTCGGACGGCTTCACCCCGATCGACGAGCGCGCCTCCCGCAACCCCGCCTACGACGCCCAGCGCTCCTCGGGCAACACCAACGACCTGCGCGGCAAGGTCCTGCGCATCAAGGTCAACGCCGACGGGTCGTACTCCGTCCCGAGCGGCAACCTCTTCCCGCCCGGCACCGCGAAGACCCGCCCAGAGATCTACGCGATGGGCTTCCGCAACCCCTTCCGGATGAGCGTCGACAAGGCCACGGGAATCGTCTACCTCGGCGACTACGGCCCCGACTCCGGCACGGCCAGCCCCTCGCGCGGGCCCGCCGGACAGGTGGAGTTCAACCGGATCACCAAGGCGGGCAACTACGGCTGGCCGTACTGCACCGGCGACAACGACGCGTACGTCGACCACAACTTCGCCACCGGCGCCTCGGGATCCGCGTTCAACTGCGCGGCCCCGAAGAACAACTCGCCGAACAACACCGGCCTGACCGATCTGCCTCCTGCCCAACCGGCATGGATTCCCTACGACGGCGGATCCGTACCGGAGTTCGGCGGCGGCTCGGAGTCTCCGATGGGCGGCCCGGTCTACCGCTACGACGCCGCCTCGACCTCCGAAGTGAAGTTCCCGCAGGAGTACGACGGCGACTTCTTCGCCGGGGAGTTCGGCCGCCGCTGGATCAAGCGCATCGAGGCGGGCGGTGACGGCACCGTGCAGTCCATCAACTCCTTCCCCTGGAGCGGCACCCAGGTGATGGACATGGCCTTCGGTCCGGACGGCGCCCTGTACGTCCTCGACTACGGCACCGGCTACTTCAGCGGCGACGAGAACTCCGCCCTGTACCGCATCGAGCACGTCACCGGTGGCCGCGCCCCGACCGCCCAGGCCAAGGCGAACGTCACCTCCGGCACAGCGCCCCTGACCGTCTCGTTCTCCTCGGCCGGCAGCTCCGATCCCGACGGCGACGCCATCAGCCACGCCTGGACCTTCGGCGACGGTGCCACCTCCACCGCCGCCAACCCCTCCCACACGTACACCGCCAACGGCCGGTACACGGCCACCCTGAAAGTCACGGACAGCACCGGCAGATCCGCGACGGCCTCGGTGCAGATCACGGTCGGCAACACCGCGCCCACGGTGAGACTGGACCTGCCCGCGGACGGACGGATCTACGACTTCGGCGCCGCGATCCCCTTCAAGGTGACGGTCACCGACCCCGAGGACGGCACGATCGACTGCTCGAAGGTGAAGGTCACCTTCATCGTCGGGCACGACAGCCACGGCCACCCGCAGACCTCGGCCACCGGCTGCACCGGCACGCTCCAGACCCTGGCGGACGGCGAGCACGACCCCAACGCCAACATCTTCGGTGTCATCGACGCCGAGTACACCGACAAGGGCGCGAACGGCCAGCCCGCGCTGACCGCGCACGACCAGCACATCACCCAGCCCACCCAACGGCAGGCGGAGCACCACGGCACCTCCGCCGGCGTCCAGGTCGTCACCCACGCCCCCGCGCACGGCGGGAAGACAGTCGGTCACATCGACAACGGCGACTGGATCTCCTTCACGCCGTACGCCCTCGACAACGCGACGCGACTCACCGCCCGGGTCTCCTCCGCGGGCGTCGGCGGCACCATCGAGGTACGCGCCGGATCCCCGGCCGGCACCCTGCTCGGCACGGCGTCCGTGCCGGTGACCGGCGGCTGGGAGACCTTCCAGGACGTGACGGCCACACTCGGCAACCAGCCGGCCGGGACGACGTCGCTGTACCTCGTCTTCAAGGGCGGAACCGGCTCGCTGTTCGACGTCGACGAGTTCTCCTTCACCGTCTCCGGCGGCGGCACCCGCTCAGGCGCGGTGAAGGGGGTCGACGCCAAGTGCCTGGACGTGGACGGTGCCAACACCGCCGACGGTACGAAGGTGCAGCTGTGGACGTGCAACGGGTCCGGTGCCCAGACGTGGACGGTCTCGGGTGACGGCACGCTGAGGGCGCTGGGCAAGTGCCTCGATGTCTCCGGCGGAGGCAGCGCCGACGGCACGAGGATCCAGTTGTGGACGTGCAACGGCACGGGTGCGCAGAAGTGGGCGCCGCAGTCCGACGGCACGGTCCGCAACCCGCAGTCCGGCAAGTGCCTGGACGCGTCGGGCGGCACCTGGAACGACGGCACCCCCGTGCACCTGTGGACCTGCACCACCGGACCCAACCAGAAATGGACCCTGCCGTAGAAAGGAGGCGACCGTCATGCGCACCTACCTGAAGGCGGCCCTCGGCCTGTTCGCCGGCGCCGCGCTCTGCCTGGCCCCGCAGGCCGCGGCCCTGCCCGCGGCGATGAGCCCGCCCTCCACCGCGGAAGCCCGTGCGGCGGCCGACCCGGCGTACAAGATCCTCGTCTTCTCCAAGACCGCCGGTTTCCGCCACTCGTCGATCGACGACGGCATCACCGCCCTGCGCGACCTGGGCACGGCGAACAACTTCACCGTGGACGCCACCGAGGACGCCCAGGCCTTCACGACCGCCAACCTCGCCCAGTACAAGGTGGTCGTCTTCCTGTCGACGACGGGAGACGTGCTGACCGCCGCCCAGCAGACGGCCTTCGAGCAGTACGTCCAGGGCGGCGGCGGATACGTCGGTATCCACGCCGCCGCCGACACCGAGTACGACTGGCCCTTCTACGCGGGGCTCGCCGGGGCTCTCTTCCACTCCCACCCGGCCGTTCAGTCCGCCACCGTGAAGGTGGAGGACCGGGCGCATGACGCCACCGCCCATCTGGGCGGCAGCTGGCAGCGCACCGACGAGTGGTACAACTACCGCACCAACCCGCGCACCACCGCCCACGTCCTGGCCTCGCTCGACGAGTCCAGCTACGCGGGTGGGAACATGGCCGGGGACCACCCGATCGCCTGGTGCAAGGACTACCAGGGCGGCCGGGCCTTCTACACCGGTGGCGGCCACACCGACGAGTCGTACACCGAGCCCGCCTTCCGACGGCACCTCCTCGGCGGCATCCGCTGGGCCGCCGGGATGACCGACGCCGACTGCCGCCCCGAGACCGGCTACACGGCCCTGTTCGACGGCTCGTCCACCACCGGCTGGAAACAGGCCGGTCCGGGGAGCTTCACCCTCGCGGACGGCACTCTCACCTCCGTGGGCGGGCTGGGCGTGTTCTGGTACTCCGCCAAGGAGTTCACCGGCGACTACTCCCTCAAACTCGACTGGAAGGCGGCCGGAGACGACAACTCCGGGGTCTTCGTCGGCTTCCCCGCCTCCGACGACCCCTGGTCCGCGGTGGACAACGGCTACGAGATCCAGATAGACGCCACCGACTCGGCCGATCGCACCACCGGTGCCGTCTACGGCTTCCGGTCCGCCGACATCGCAGCCCGCGACGCCGCGCTCAATCCGCCGGGGGAGTGGAACACGTACGAACTCCGCGTCACCGGCGAACGGCTGGAGATCTTCCTCAACGGCCGTAAGATCAACGACTTCACCAACACCGACCCGGCGCGCAGCCTGCGCCAGGGCCATATCGGCATCCAGAACCACGGCGACGGCGACGACGTGTCCTTCCGCAACATCCGCGTCAAGCAGGGCGGAGGCCAAGAGCCCGGCCCCCGCTCCGGTGAGGTGAAGGGGGTCAACGGCAAGTGCCTGGATGTCGACGGCTCTCAGACGGCCGACGGTACGAAGGTGCAGCTCTGGACCTGCGGCGGGAGCAGCGCGCAGAAGTGGACGGTCCCCGGTGACGGCACGCTGAAGGCACTCGGCAAGTGCCTGGACGTGTCGGGCGGAGGCAGCGCGGACGGGACGCGGATCCAGTTGTGGACGTGCAACGGCACGGGTGCGCAGAAGTGGGCGCCGCAGTCCGACGGCACGGTCCGCAATCCGCAGTCCGGCAAGTGCCTGGACGCGTCGGGCGGCACCTGGAACGACGGCACCCCGGTCCACCTGTGGACCTGCCACACCGGACCCAACCAGAAGTGGACCCTGCCCTGACGGACGCGCCGACGCGGGCCGGTTGAGGGGAGCAGGACCGTGTGCCGCCGTTCTGGGGCGGCGGCACACAGCACACCGGCACGGCAGGTAGCTGTCAGTGGGCGGTCCAGCCACCGTCGACCGGCAGTACCGCGCCCGTGAGGTAGGACGCCGCTGGACTGGCCAACAGCAGTGCCGCACCCACGAGTTCGTCGGGCTCGGCCCAGCGTCCCATGGGCACTTGGCGGTCGAGGAAGTCCCGGACATGAGGGTCGTCGTCGACGCCGTCGTTCAGCGGTGTGCGAAAGGGGCCGGGAGCCAGCGCGTTGACACAGATGCCGGTACCTGCGAGTTCGGCGCCGAGGCTGCGGGTGAGCTGGACCACCGCGCCCTTGCTGGCCGCGTAGCCTGACCGGCCCGCGGCACCGACCAGTCCCAGAGCGCTGGCCAGGGTGACGATGCGGCCGTACCCGGCCTGCCGCATCGCGGGCACGACAGCCTGGCAGGCGATGAAGGTCCCGACGACGTTGACGTCCAGGCAGCGCCGCAGCGTGGCGGCGTCGAGCGCGCCGAGGGCGCCTCGGGCCTGGATTCCGGCGCTGGTGACGAGCACGTCCAGGCGGCCGTACCGGCTGACGATGTCCTGGGCGAGATCGTGGACCGAATCCTCGTCGGTCACGTCGCAGGACACACCCGCAGCGATACCGCCGGTCCGGGCGGCTATGTCCGCCGCTGTCCGCCTGCACGCCTCCCGCCGTCGCCCGGCCACCACCACCGCTGATCCGGCGGACGCCAGACCCAGCGCGATGGCCCGGCCGAGACCGGTCGAGCCCCCGGTGACCAGCGCGACCTGCCCGGTCAGATCGCTCCCCGGGCCGACGCAGTCTTTGGTCACGGTCCGACGGGGAGCAGCAGCCCGCCCGTGAGCCGGAGGAGTTCACCGGCGGTGGTGGGGAAGACCGTGCGGGGAGTCCCGGCGGCAGCCCAGAGCCGGGGGTAGTCGGTCAGGGCCGCGTCGACCACGGCAGGGAGCGCCTGGGGGTGGCCGACGGGAGCCACGCCCCCGATCGCCTGCCCGGTGGCCTGGCGCACCTGTTCCGGGGAAGCGCGCCGGAGCGTGCCACGTCCCCACCTGGCAGCCAGTGCCGTGGTGTCCACCGTATGCCGGCCGCTGGTCAGAACCAGTACGGGCTCATCGTCGGAGAGGAACACGAGGCTGTTGGCGATGGCGCCCACATCGCACCCCAGGGCCTCGGCGGCCTCGGCGGCCGTGCGCGTCGACTCCGTCAGCTCGCGCACCTGGCCCGCGATGCCGGCCGCAGCGAGCAGGCGGGCCACCTCCATGCTGCGAACGGGTAGGGGCGTGCCTTCCTGGGGTGCCATATAACTCCCTCGCAGAGCGTCGCATCATCGCCCGTTCCGTATATGGAACGTTCTGTATGTGGAACGATAGATCCCTCAGCGGCTGGGATCAACCGGATCAGCCGGCTCGGCCGCCTTCGGAGGAGAGAAGGGTCGTCATGAGTCTGGCCGCCAGTGTCGGCGTGCGTCTGCGGGAGTTGCGCGAGGCGCGGGGGATGTCGCTGTCCGAACTGGCGCGCAGGTCCAAGATCGGTAAGGGGACGCTCTCCGAACTGGAGAGCGGCCGGCGCAACCCCACTCTGGAAACGCTCTACGCTCTCACGACGGCGCTCAAGGTGCCTCTGAGTACCGTTCTGTGTGATCTCGCGTCTCCCGCCAGGATCTCCGGTCACGCCGTCGACGCCGTCCTCGTCGAGCGATTCGAAGCCGATACCTCCGTCACGGAGACCTACCGGGTGCGCATCCGCTCCGGCGCGGCGCAGGAGTCCGCCGCGCATTCCCCCGGAACGACGGAGCACATCATCGTCTTCACCGGCATCGCGCGCGTGGGCGGACTCACCGACCCTGCCCTGGTCGGCCCGGGTATGCACGGCAGTTGGGCCGCTGACGTCCCGCACCTGTATCACGCACCCGAAGGAGACGTCGAAGCCCTGCTGGTCGTGCGCCACCCGCGGTGAAGCGCCGGTGGCGCGCTGGGCCGACAGCGGTCGGCGCTGTCCGGCAGGGCACGGTCCTGTCCGTATGTCAGCCGGGTGAACTCGGTGCGGCCGCATCTGGCGCCCGGGGGCGCGGTCGTCGGACGGCGGTCGGCTGCCACTTAATGAAAGATGAAAGAAAAGTGATGACAGATCCTTGACCGCCCCGTCTCGTTACGGGCAAGGTTCCGGAGAGCGCTCTCCCGTGTCGTTCTCGTTTCAAGGAGCCCCCACATGACCGTAGTTGGCATACCGTCAGTCGCGCCTCCGCCACCCCGTAGACCGGTTCGCCGAGGGGTCGTCGGCGCGGTGGTCACCGCTCTCGCCGCCACCCTTCTCACCTTCGCGCCCGCCCAGGAAGCCGAGGCCGCGCCCGTACTGCTCTCCCAGGGCAAGCCGGTCACCGCCTCCAGCCAGGAGCACGGCGGCACCCCGGCCGCCGACGCCGTCGACGGCAACGCCGGCACCCGCTGGTCAAGCGCCCACTCCGACCCGCAGTGGATCCGCGTCGACCTCGGCGCGACCACCAAGGTGAGCCAGGTCGTCCTGGACTGGGAGGTGGCCTACGGCAAGGGCTACCGCATCGAGCTCTCCACCAACGGCTCCGACTGGTCGACGGCCTACCAGACCACCACCGGCGACGGCGGCACGGACACCATCGCCGTGGCGGGCGAGGCCCGTTACATACGGATGTACGGCACGGCCCGCGCCACCCAGTACGGCTACTCGCTCTGGGAGTTCAAGGTGTACGGCGAAAGCGGTACCGGGGGGCCGCAACTGCCCGGCGGGGGAGACCTCGGCCCGAACGTGCACGTCTTCGACCCGTCGACGCCGGGTATCCAGGCCAAGCTGGACGAGGTGTTCCGCCAGCAGGAGTCGGCGCAGTTCGGCAGCGGCCGGCACGCGTTCCTGTTCAAGCCGGGCACGTACAACGGCCTCAACGCCCAGATCGGCTTCTACACCCAGATCGCCGGTCTCGGCCTGAGGCCCGACGACACGACCATCAACGGTGACGTGACGGTCGATGCGGGCTGGTTCAACGGCAACGCCACGCAGAACTTCTGGCGGGCGGCCGAGAACCTGGCACTGAACCCGGTGAACGGCACCAACCGGTGGGCGGTCTCCCAGGCCGCGTCGTTCCGCCGTATGCACGTCAAGGGCGGACTGAACCTCGCGCCGAACGGCTACGGCTGGGCCAGCGGCGGCTACATCGCCGACTCCAAGATCGACGGCCAGGTCGGCAACTACTCGCAGCAGCAGTGGTACACCCGTGACAGTGTCATCGGCGGCTGGTCCAACTCCGTCTGGAACCAGGTCTTCTCCGGCGTCGAGGGCGCCCCGGCGAGCAGCTTCCCCGAACCCCGCTACACGACCCTGAACACCACCCCCATCTCTCGTGAGAAGCCGTTCCTCTACCTGGACGGCAACGAGTACAAGGTCTTCGCGCCGGCCAAGCGCACGGGCGCCCGCGGCACCACCTGGGCGAGCGGCACCCCGCAGGGCGAGTCGATCCCCCTGAGCCGGTTCTACGTCGTCAAGCCCGGGGCCACCGCCGCCACCATCAACCAGGCCCTCGCCCAGGGGCTGCACCTGCTGTTCACCCCGGGCGTCTACCACGTCGACCAGACCATCAACGTCGACCGGGCGAACACCATCGTCCTGGGCCTCGGCCTGGCAACGATCATCCCCGACAACGGCGTGACCGCGATGCGTGTCGCCGACGTCGACGGCGTGCGCCTGGCCGGGTTCCTCATCGACGCCGGCCCCGTCAACTCCCCGACGCTGCTGGAGGTCGGCCCGCAAGGAGCGTCAGCCGACCACGCCGCCAACCCCACCACCGTCCAGGACGTCTACATCCGGATCGGCGGCGCGGGCGCGGGCAAGGCGACCACCAGCATGATCGTCAACAGCGACGACACGATCATCGACCACACCTGGGTGTGGCGCGCCGACCACGGCGAGGGCGTCGGCTGGGAGACCAACCGCGCCGACTACGGCGTCCGCGTCAACGGCGACGACGTCCTGGCCACCGGCCTCTTCGTCGAGCACTTCAACAAGTACGACGTCGAGTGGTACGGCGAGCGCGGCCGCACGATCTTCTACCAGAACGAGAAGGCGTACGACGCACCCAACCAGGCGGCCATCCAGAACGGCTCCACCCAGGGCTACGCCGCGTACCGGGTCGACGACTCCGTCGACACCCACGAGGCGTGGGGCCTGGGCAGCTACTGCAACTACAACGTGGACCCGTCCATCCGACAGCACCACGGCTTCAAGACCCCGGTCAAGCCGGGCGTGAAGTTCCACAGCCTGCTGGTGGTGTCCCTCGGCGGCATGGGCCACTACAACCACGTCATCAACGACACCGGAGCGTCCACGGTCCCCGCGGGAACCTCGACCGTGCCGTCCACCCTCGTGTCCTTCCCCTGACACGGCGTCCGCCGGCCGCCGGGTGATCCGGCAGTGGGCCGGCACCGACTCCCCTCCGGCCCGGGTGACATTCCCGCTCCCCGGCCCGGAGGGGGCCCCGCGGCCCGGTGCCTGAACCGGGCGCCCGGGGCCGCACCCCCGTAACGCCCCCATGCGGCCGCGCCGTTCCCAACTGGCGGCACGCCGCCCCCACGCGCCGAACGGGGACCGGGGACCCCCTGGTGAGCGCTCCCCACCCGGCACGCCGACCTGCCAGGAGCAGATGTGTCCAGACCCCCCTCGCCCCCTGTCCTGACCCGCCGTCACGCCGGCCTCTCCGTGCTGGCACTCGGCGCGCTGGTGGCGTCATCGCTCACCCTCGCCGCCCCGCCCGCCCAGGCGGCCGACACCCTGCTGTCGCAGGGCAGGACCGCCACCTCCTCGTCGCACGAGGGCGACGCCTACGCCGCATCGGCGGCCGTCGACGGCAATCTCACCGGCACCCGCTGGTCCAGCCAGTGGAGCGATCCGCAGTGGCTCCAGGTCGATCTCGGCCGGCGCGCGAACCTCAGTCGGGCCGTCCTGACATGGGAAGCCGCGTACGGCAGGAGCTACCAGATCCAGGCGTCCGACAACGGCACCGACTGGCGGACGCTGAGGACCGTGACCGGTGGCGACGGCGGCACGGACGACCTCGCCATTTCGGGCTCCGGCCGTTACGTGCGGATGCTGGGAACGGAACGGTCCGGGGGCTACGGCTACTCCCTCTGGGAGTTCCAGGTCTACGGGAACACGGACGACGCCCCGCCGCCTGCCACGGGCGCGGTGCGGGTGACCGGCTCCCAGGGGAACTGGCAGCTCACCGCCGGTGGCCACCCGTACACCGTCAAGGGACTGACCTGGGGCCCGGCCATCGCCGACGCACCCCGGTACATGCCGGACGTGAAGTCGATGGGCGTCAACACGGTCCGCACCTGGGGCACCGACGGCGGCACCAAGCCGCTGCTGGACGCGGCGGCGGCCAACGGCATCCGCGTGATCAACGGCTTCTGGCTCCAGCCGGGCGGCGGCCCGGGCAGTGGCGGCTGCGTGAACTACGTGACCGACTCGACGTACAAGAACAACATGCTGACCGAGTTCGCGAAGTGGGTGGAGACCTACAAGTTGCACCCGGCCACGCTGATGTGGAACGTCGGCAACGAATCGGTGCTCGGTCTGCAGAACTGCTACAGCGGCACCGAACTCGAGGCCCAGCGCAACGCCTACACCTCTTTCGTCAACGACGTCGCCAAGAAGATCCACTCGATCGACCTGGACCACCCGGTCACGTCGACCGACGCCTGGACGGGCGCGTGGCCGTACTACAAGCGCAACGCACCCGACCTCGACCTGTACTCGATGAACTCCTACGGCGACATCTGCAATGTGCAGGAGGACTGGGGGGCGGGCGGCTACACCAAGCCCTACATCATCACCGAGGGCGGGCCCGCCGGTGAGTGGGAGGTGCCCGACGACGCCAACGGCGTCCCCGACGAGCCGACCGACGTGCAGAAGGCGGACGGCTACACCCAGGCGTGGACCTGCGTCACCGGCCACCGGGGTGTCGCGCTCGGCGCCACACTCTTCCATTACGGCGTCGAGCACGACTTCGGCGGAGTCTGGTTCAACCTCCTGCCCGACGGTCTGAAGAGGCTGTCGTACTACGCCGTCAAGAGGGCCTACACCGGTTCGGCCGGCGGCGACAACACGCCCCCGGTCATCACGAACATGGCCGTCAGCCCCGCCTCCTCGGCCCCCGCGGGCGGCGAGTTCGGCGTGCGCGCCGACGTCCGCGATCCGGACGGCGACCCGATCACGTACAAGGTCTTCCTCAGCGGCAACTATGCGAGCGGTGACAAGCGGCTCGTCGAGGCCCGCTGGCGCCCCACCGGCAACGGCACCTTCGCCGTCACCGCGCCCGAGAAGCTGGGTGTCTGGAAGGTGTACATCCAGGCCGAGGACGGGCGCGGCAACGCCGGCATCGAGACGAAGTCGGTCAAGGTCGTCGCCCCGCCGGTCACCGGTACCAACGTGGCGCTGAACAAGCCGACCACCGCCTCCTCCTTCCAGGCGTCGTACGGCGACTGTCCCTGCGAGCCCGCCAAGGCCACGGACGGCAGGGCCGACACCCGCTGGGCCAGCGACTGGAGCGATCCGCAGTGGATCCGCGTCGACCTCGGCGCCCCCACCGGGATCCGCAAGCTCCAGCTGGTGTGGGACCCGGCCTACGCGAAGTCCTACGAGGTCCAGGTGTCCGACGACGGAATCACCTGGCGCACGGTCCACTCCACGACGACCGGCGACGGTGACGTCGACACCCTCGACGTCGCGGCGACCGCACGGCACGTCCGTCTCCACCTGACGGCCAGGGGGACGGGCTGGGGCTACTCGCTCCACGAGTTCGGCGTCTACAGCTGACGCACCACGCCAGGCCCCCGGCAGGGGGTGGCGCTCAGCCCCCTGCCGGGTCACCATCCCCCCACCCATGGGCTGGAGGCCCTTCATGAGATGGCGTTCGAAAAAACTCCCCGCGCTCCTTCTCGGCAGCGCGCTCGTCGCATCGGTCCTCGGTCTCGGGACGGTCGCCACGGCGGCCGATCCCGGAAGTCCCGCCCCGGCCGGCGCCCACACCGGGCACACGACGGCCGTGTCGACCCAGGCGTCCGGCGACGATCCCGACGGGGACGGCTACATACCGGCCGTCCCCCAGGTCACCGGCGTCACACCGTCCACGCACACTCCGCCGCCGCGGTACCACAAGGAGTTCCAGGCCAACTGCTCCGTCACGCACACCGCGCCGGACGACCCGATCGTGTACCCGGGACAGCCGGGCACGTCCCACGACCACACCTTCATGGGCAACACCTCGACCGACGCGCACAGCACGACCAGCTCGCTCCACGGCGGCGACACCAAGTGTCTCGCACCCGCCGACGGCTCCGCGTACTGGATGCCGTCCCTGTACGACGGGGACAGGAAGATCCTCCCGGTGGGCCCGCAGGTCATCTACTACAAGGCCGGCGTCACCGACTACACCAGCGTGCGGCCGTTCCCCAAGGGGCTGCGGTTCGTCGTGGGTGATCCGATGCAGAGCGCCGACGAGTTCCGCCGCCACCGCGGCTTCGTCGAGGGCTGGGAATGCGGTGACAGCTTCTTCAACGTCGACATCCCGGCGAGCTGTCCGAGCCGGCCCGACGTACAGCTCAACATCCGCATGCAGGCCCCCAGTTGCTGGGACGGCAAGTACCTCGACACCCCCGACCACAAGAGCCACATGGCCTACCCGGTCGTCAAGCCCGGCACCAACGACAACATGTGCCCGGCCTCCCACCCGGTCGCCCTGCCGATGATCGAGTTCAAGATGGCCTTCCCGGTCAACGGCGACATGAGCCGGGTCCGCCTGGCCAGCGGGCGGGGCTACTCCTTCCACTACGACTTCTTCAACGCGTGGGAGGAGCGCACCCTCAAGGCGCTGGTCGACCACTGCATCGTGGGCGGATTCCAGTGTGACGCGCGCGGCTACGACCTGTACCACCCGGAGCGGGGCGCGGTCCTGAACGCGGACTACCGACTGCCCTGACCGGCCGTACGACCCGGGCCCGGCCGTTCCCGCTCACGCGAGGACGGCCGGGCCCTCCGCCCTGCCCGGCGGCCACCGGTAAGGACCAGGACCGAGCAACTGCGAGAAGAAGGGCGGGACATGAGCCCGGACAGGGACGACAGGGTGCTCGACCGGCACATCGCCGAGCTCACCCTTGAGCAGAAGGTACGGCTGCTCACCGGCGCGACGACGTGGCGCACGGCGGGGGAGGCCGACATCGGACTGCGGGAGATGGTGATGTCGGACGGGCCGGCCGGCGTCCGCGGTGAGGCGTGGGACGAGCGACGCCCCTCCGCGCTGCTTCCGTCCGCCTCGGCCCTGGCGGCCATGTGGGACGAGCCCCTGGTGGAAGAACTCGGCGGGCTGCTGGCCGCGGAGGCCGCCCGCAAGGGCGTCGACGTGGTGCTGGCCCCGACGCTCAACCTCCACCGGACCCCGCTCGGGGGCCGGCACTTCGAGTGCTTCTCGGAGGATCCGGAACTGACGGGCCGCACCGGCGCCGCGCTGATCCGCGGGATCCAGGCCCATGGCGTGGCGGCCACGGCCAAGCACCTCGTCGCCAACGACTCCGAGACCGGCCGGCTGACCGTCGACGTGCGCGTGTCCGAGCGGGCCCTGCGCGAGGTGTACCTCGCGCCCTTCGAGGCGGCCGTCGAGGCGGGCGTGTGGCTCGTCATGGCGGGCTACAACGGCGTCAACGGCGGGACGATGACGTCCCACCCGCTCCTTGACGAGCCCCTCAAAGGGGAGTGGGGCTTCGACGGGGTCGTCGTGACCGACTGGGGCGCCCTGCGGTCGACCGAGGAGCCGGCCCGCGCCGCCCTCGACCTGGCGATGCCCGGCCCGCAGAGCCCTTGGGGCACGGCGCTGGTCCAGGCGGTGAAGGACGGCCGGGTTCCGGAGGCAGCCGTCGACGACAAGGTGCGACGACTGCTCCGGCTCGCCGGCCGGGTGGGAGCCTTCACACCGCGTCGCCGGGACCGCGTGCCGGTGCGGCGCTCGCGGGGCACCAGGGCGCTGCTGCGCCGGGCGGTCGCGGCCGGCTCCGTCCTGCTCGGCAACCGAGGCGTGCTGCCGCTCGATCCGGCGGAGCTTTCCACCGTCGCGGTCATCGGCGCGCATGCCGCGTCACCCCGCACCCAGGGCGGCGGCAGCGCGGGCGTCTTTCCCTCCGGCGTGGTGACCCCGCTGGCGGGGATCAGGGCCCGGCTGCGCGGCGGTGGCCGGGTGGTGCATGTCCCCGGTCCGCCGCCCTCGCGCCTGGCTGCGTCCCCGCTCGACACCGACCGGTGCAGCGACCCGAGGTCCGGCGCCCCCGGGGTGCTGCTGCGCGTCCTGGACGGGTCGGGTCGGGAACTGCGCGCGGAGCACCGCCTCTCGGGCCGCCAGCTCGAACCGGATCTGCCTCCGGGCGCCCACACGGTGGAGATCAGCGCTCTGCTGCGGCCGCGGCGGACGGGAGAGTGGACGTTCGGCGTCGGAGGCTTCGGCCGGATGACGCTCGCCGTCGACGGACTCACGGTCCTGGACGGCGTGTTCCCCCGCGAGACGGACGACCCGGCGGTCGTCCACGTCAGTCCGCCGGTCCAGGAGGCACGGGCGATGCTGACCTCGAAGCGGCCGGTGCACGTGGTGGCGCGACGCGAGCTGGTCCCCGGCTGCGGGCGCGCCACCGTGGTCACCGCGGCGCCGCCGGAGCCCGATGCGCGGGGCATGACGGCGGCCGCGGCGGAGGCGGCCCGGGAGGCAGACGTCGCGATCGTGGTCGTCGGTACCACCGAGCACGACGAGACGGAGGGATACGACCGGCGTGACCTGTCCCTCGGCGCACAGCAGGACGACCTCGTGCGAGCGGTGGCCGCGGCCAATCCGCGCACGGTCGTGGTCGTCAACAGTGGCGGTCCGGTCGAGCTGCCGTGGCGGGAGGACGTGGGCGCGGTGCTGCTCGCGTGGTTCCCGGGACAGGAGGCAGGCGCGGGGCTCGCCGACGTGCTGTTCGGGCTGGAGGAGCCCGGCGGGCGGCTCCCCACGACCTGGGGCGCGTCTCTCACGGACACGCCCGTGACGCGTACGCGACCCGCAGGGGGGCGTCTCCCCTACGCCGAGGGCCTTCACATCGGCCATCGGGCCTGGCTGCGGGCCGGCCGAGCACCGGCCTTCTGGTTCGGCCACGGACTCGGGTACACCACCTGGGAGTACGAAGCGGTCGATGCGCCGACAAGGGTCGCGGCGGGCGACGCGTTCACCGTGCGGGTACGCCTCCGCAACACGGGGACCCGCGCCGGGCGGGAGGTCGTCCAGGTCTACGCGGCCCGGCCGGGGTCGGCCGTGGAGCGACCGGTACGTTGGTTCGCCGGCTACGCGGCGGTCCGGGCTGAGGCGGGCCGGACGGTGACCGCCGAGGTGGAGGTGGCGGCCCGCGCCCTGCGTCACTGGTCGGAGGAGGAACGCGCCTGGTCCACGGAGCCTGGGCCGTATCGGCTCATGGCGGGCAGGTCGGCGGGGGACCTGCGGTGGGAAGGGGAGGTGGCGGTCGAGCGTCGGGCGCTCACCGGCTGAGGTCCCTCATTGCGCCGCCCGTTCCCGCAGGCTGGTCTGCCACACGGGGCTCTGCTGTTCCGGGTCCGCCTCGGTGCGGCGGCCACCGCGGGCGAAGAAGTCGGCGAGCGGCAGGATCGCGGCTCCGACGGTGACGGCGTCCGGTCCGAGGGTGCCCAGGTCGATCTGGACGCGCGCCGCCGGGTACTTCAGCGAGTACGACGCGGTGTACGTACGCACCGTGTCGAGGAAGCGCCGACCGAGCTGGAGGCCCGCCCAGCCGCCGACGAGAATGCGTTCGGGCTGGAACAGGTTGATCAGGTCGGAGAAGCCGGCACCGAGGTACTCGGCGGTCTCCTCCAGGACGGCCAGAGCGGTCGCGTCGGCCGGTGCGGTCGTTCCCTCGGCGTCGGGGGCGGGGTACGCGGCAGCGAGCATCGCGGTGAGCGCGGTCTCCTCGTCCGAACCGGCCGGTGGCCGCCCGCCCGCCTCCGCCCACCGCTCAAGGAGGGCCTCGGCGCCGGCGTACGCCTCCAGGCAGCCCTTCGCGCCGCAGCGGCAGTGCCTGCCCCGTACCCGTACGGTCAGATGTCCCCACTCCAGAGCCATGCCGGCCCGCATGTCGTCGGCGACGACGCAGGCACCGACACCGGAGCCGAAGAGGACCACCACCGCGTTCTGCGCACCTCGCCCGGCCCCGAACCACATCTCCGCCTGGCCGAGCGTCTTGGCGCCGTTGTCGATGTAGTACGGCACGGTCTCGGGCAGCAGCCGGGACTCGCGCAGCAGCCGCTCCAGCGGGACGGCGTCCCAGCCGATGGTCTGGCCGTGCACCACGGCGCCGTCCTCCGTGCCCCCGGCGACGATGCCCGGCACGCCGATACCGACACCCAGCAGCCGCTCCGCCGGGATGCCGGCCTGGCTCAGGACCTCGGGGATGCCTTCGCGGAGGTGTCCGAGCACGACACCGACGTCGTAGCGGTCCACACGTCGCAGACTCTCGGTCGCCAACGGCCGCTCCAACCGCGCGAGTTCATTGAGCGCCAGGTCGAAGAGCTCGATCCGCACACGCGTCTCACCGACGTCCACGCCGATCATGTAGCCGCTGTGCGCGCTGATGCGCAGGAGCGTACGGGGGCGCCCGCCGGCCGAGTCCACGCTGCCGGCCTCCTCGACCAGGCCCTCGGCGACCAGCTCGGACACCACATTGCTCACCGAGCCCGAGCTCAGCCCGGTGACCGGTCCGAGCGAGAACCGGCTCAGAGGCCCGTCGAAATACAGACGTTGCAACACCGCCGTGCGGTTCTCCCGCCGCAGGTCACGCACCGTACGGCCGCTGCGCATCTTCACCCTGCCCCCTCGTCTCCGATGTCCTGCACGCAACTTACATGGGACCGAGGCCTTGACGCGACCTTCACTTGAGGTTTAACTCACACCGTAAATTAAGCGGCGGGGTGCTTCAGGGCTCGAACGCGGGACGTCACTCGTGTCGCACCCTCCCCGCAGGCGAAGTCCGTCCACCTCCCCGGAAGGGCCCCTGGAGTCATGCGCAGAATCAGAGCCGCAGCCGTCGGCGCCGTCACCCTCTCACTCGTTCTCACCGCGGCCGCCTGCGGCGGGGGCTCTTCCGGCTCGGAAGGCTCCAACGAGCAGCCGAAGACGCTCACCTACTGGGCCACGAACCAGGGTGCCAACCTCGAGGTCGACAAGAAGGTCCTCCAGCCGGAGCTCGACAAGTTCGAGAAGCAGACCGGCATCAAGGTCAAGCTGGAGGTCGTGCCCTGGTCCGACCTGCTGAACCGGATCCTCACCGCCACCACCTCCGGCCAGGGCCCCGACGTCCTCAACATCGGCAACACCTGGAGCGCCTCGCTCCAGGCCACCGGCGCCCTGCTGCCCTGGGACGCGAAGAACTTCGAGGCGATCGGCGGCAAGGACCGCTTCGTCGAGTCCGCCCTCGGCTCCACGGGTGTCCAGGGCCAGGACCCCACCGCCGTACCGCTGTACTCCATGGCCTACGCGCTCTACTACAACAAGAAGCTGTTCGCCGAGGCCGGGATAGCCAAGCCGCCGGCCACCTGGGACGAGCTGGTCGCCGCCGGCAAGAAGCTCACCGCGAAGGGCAAGAACGGCATCGGCGCCGAGGGTTCCAACCTCTCCAACAACATCCACCAGGTCTTCGTCCTCGGCAAACAGCACGGCGCCGACTTCTTCACCCCCGACGGCAAGCCGGACTTCACGTCGGACGGCGCGGTCGCCGCGGTCAAGCAGTACGTCGACCTGATGGCCAAGCACAAGATCGTCGCCCCGGGCAACGCCGAGTACGCCCAGAACCAGTCCCTGAGCGACTTCGCCAAGGACAAGACGGGCATGGTGCTGTGGCAGACCGCGTCGGCCACCTTCAAGTCCCAGGGCATGAACGACGACGAGTGGGGAGTGGCGCCCGCCCCGGTGCAGTCCGGCAAGCCCGGCACGGGCACCGCCACCAACTCCATGGTCGCCGGCATCAACATGGCCGTCTTCAAGAACACCAAGAACATCGACGGCGCCAAGAAGTTCGTCAAGTTCATGACCAGCGACGACGAGCAGGTCATCCTCAACAAGGCCTACGGCTCCATCCCGCCGGTCAAGACCGCCCAACAGGACCCGGCCTTCAACACCCCGTCACTCGCCGTCCTGCGCGAGACCCTGGCGACCAGCGCCACCGCACTCCCGCAGGTCCCCGAGGAGTCCCAGTTCGAGACCGTCGTCGGCACCGCGGTCAAGGAACTCTTCGCCGACGCCGCCGCAGGGCGGCCGGTGACCACCGAGTCGGTGCGGGCCAAGCTCGAGAAGGCCCAGCAGCAGATGCCCAGGAAGTGAGTACGGACACCCCCATGACCACCCTCACCGCTGCCCCTGGCACAGGCGAGCGGAAGGCACGCGAGAACTCCCCCGGAGCGCCGCGCAAGCGCCGCTCCGGGCGGCTGCGTCGCATCGGCCTGCCGTACCTCCTGCTGCTCCCCGCGCTCCTGCTCGAACTCCTGGTCCACCTGGTGCCGATGGTGATCGGCATCGTCGTCAGCTTCAAGGAGCTCACCCAGTTCTACATCCGCGACTGGAGCACCGCTCCCTGGGCCGGGCTCGACAACTACTCCCTCGCGGTCGACTTCAACGCCCCCATCGGCGAGGCACTGCTGAAGTCCTTCGTCACCACCTGCCTGTTCACCGTGTTCTCGGTCGGGCTGTGCTGGCTGCTCGGGGCGGCCGCCGCCATCTTCATGCAGGAGAGTTTCCGCGGCCGTGGCTTCCTGCGCACGCTCTTCCTCGTCCCGTACGCGCTGCCCGTCTACGCCGCCGTCATCACCTGGGCGTTCATGTTCCAGCGCGACAACGGACTGATCAACCACGTCCTGCACGACCAGCTGGGCCTCACCGACAGCCCGCCGTTCTGGCTGATCGGCGACAACAGCTTCGTCGCACTGCTCGTCGTCTCCGTGTGGAAGGGCTGGCCCTTCGCCTTCCTGATCATCATGGCCGGACTGCAGAACATCCCCCGGGAGGTCTACGAAGCCGCGGCCCTGGACGGAGCCGGGATCTGGCAGCAGATCCGCCGCATCACCCTGCCGTCGCTGCGCCCGGTCAACCAGGTGCTCGTCCTGGTGCTGTTCCTGTGGACCTTCAACGACTTCAACACCCCCTTCGTCCTCTTCGGCGAGGCGGCACCGGAGTCCGCGGACCTCATCTCCCTGCACATCTACCAGTCCTCGTTCCAGACCTGGAACTTCGGCACCGGCTCCGCCATGTCGGTCCTCCTGCTGCTGTTCCTGCTCGTGGTGACAGGCGCCTACCTCCTGCTCACCTCCCGAGGAAGGAAGACCACCGATGCCTAGTCAGTCCCGGCGTCAGGTCCGCTCCCCGATGGCCGCCCCGCAATCCTTCCTGTGGAGCCGGCGGATCTTCCTGACGCTCCTCGCCGGCTTCGTCCTGCTGCCGGTGTACGTCATGGTCTCCAGCTCGCTCAAACCGCTTCAGGACGTGTCCGGCAAGTTCCAGTGGATCCCCTCGGGCCTCACCGTCCGCCCGTACTTCGACATCTGGGAAACCGTTCCGCTGGCCGACTACTTCGTGAACTCCCTGATCGTGGCCGGGGCGGCGACCGTCTGCTCCGTCACCATCGCCGTGTTCGCGGCCTACGCGGTCAGCCGCTACTCCTTCCGCGGCAGGCGGGTCTTCACGGTCACGGTGCTCTCGACGCAGATGTTCCCCGGCATCCTCTTCCTGCTGCCGCTGTTCCTCATCTACGTGAACATCGGCAACGCCACCGGCATCGCCCTCTTCGGATCCCGCGGCGGCCTGATCCTCACGTACCTCACCTTCTCCCTGCCCTTCTCCATCTGGATGCTGATCGGATACTTCGACTCGGTGCCCCGCGATTTGGACGAGGCGGCCAAGGTGGACGGCTGCGGGCCGCTCGGCGCCCTCTTCAGAGTCATCGTGCCCGCCGCGATCCCGGGCATCGTGGCGGTCGCGGTCTACGCCTTCATGACCGCGTGGGGCGAGGTCCTCTTCGCCTCCGTCATGACCAACGACACCACCCGCACCCTCGCCGTCGGACTCCAGGGCTACTCCACCCAGAACGACGTGTACTGGAACCAGATCATGGCCGCCTCCCTGGTCGTGAGCCTGCCCGTCGTCGCCGGCTTCCTGCTCCTCCAGCGCTACCTCGTCACCGGACTGACCGCCGGCGCCGTCAAGTAACGGGCCGCGTCCCTCCCTCACCCCTCCGATCACCCCAGAGAGGCACCCTCTGTGTTCGATTCGATAGATCTCGCCGCCTTTCCCCCCGGCTTCGTGTGGGGTACGGCCACATCCGCCTACCAGATCGAGGGTGCCGTCGCCGAGGACGGCCGGGCCCCGTCGATCTGGGACACCTTCTCCCACACCCCGGGGAAGATCGACAACGACGACCACGGCGACGAGGCCTGCGACCACTACCACCGGTGGCCCGAGGACATCGCCCTCATGAAGGAACTGGGCACCGACGCCTACCGGATGTCGATCGCCTGGCCCCGTGTCGTCCCCGGCGGCGACGGGCCCGTCAACGCGGCCGGCCTCGACTTCTACGACCGCCTCGTCGACGGCCTCCTCGACGCGGGCATCACGCCCAACATCACCCTCTACCACTGGGACCTCCCGCAGGCCCTCCAGGACCGCGGCGGCTGGACCGACCGCGACACGGCCGAACACCTCGCCGCCTACGCCTCCGCCGTCGCCGGGCGGCTGGGCGACCGGGTCACCCGCTGGGCCACTTTGAACGAACCGCTGTGCTCCGGGTGGATCGGCCACCTCGAGGGCAGGATGGCCCCTGGCCTCACCGACCTGACCGCCGCCGTGCACGCCTCGTACCACCTGCTCCTCGGCCACGGACTGGCCGCCCAGGCGATCCGCGCGGCGGCGCCGGACGCCCAGGTCGGCCTCGTGACCAACCACTCGACCGTGGAGGCCGCCTCCACCCGGCCGGAGGACGTCGCGGCGGCCACCCGCATGGACGGCCACACCAACCGCTGGTGGCTCGACCCGGTCTACGGCCGCGGTTTCCCCGCCGACATGCGCGAGCTCTACGGCGTCGAACTGCCCGAGCGCCCGGGCGACCTGGAGACGATGGCGGTCCCACTCGACTGGCACGGCCTCAACTACTACTTCCCGGTCACGGTCGCCGACGACCCGGCCGGCCCCGTCCCGTACGCCCGTGAGGTCCGCCTGCCCGACGTGCCCCGCACCGGCATGGACTGGCAGATCGACGCCGACGGTCTGGAGTCGTTCCTGATGCGCCTGACCGACGACTACGGCGCAAGGCGCCTGTACGTCACCGAGAACGGCTCCGCCTTCCCCGACACCGTCGGCCCCGACGGCACCGTCGACGACCCCGAGCGGGCCCGCTACCTGGAACAGCACGTGAGTGCCTGCGCCCGTGCCGTGCGCAAGGGCGCCCCGCTCGCCGGCTACTACGCCTGGTCCCTGCTCGACAACTTCGAGTGGGCCTACGGCTACGACAAGCGCTTCGGGCTCGTCCACGTCGACTACGCGACGCAGGCACGGACCATCAAGTCGAGCGGCCGCCGGTACGCGGACATCATCCGCGCCCACCGGCAGACCCAGGCCTGAGGACATCAGGAACACCAGGTTCGAGATCAACGTCAACGCATAGGCACACATCGCGACGCGGGTGGTGCCGGAGGCGCTTCTCCGGCACCATCCGCGTTCGTCATCGTTGCCCGGCTCGGTGGTCGGCTTCCTGGTCAGAGCCCGGGCGTGGCGGGGCCGTATCAGTGAGCGGACGCGGGTACCGGTGCGGCCGGCAGGTCATAGGCGTCGGCGATGAGTCGAGTGGAGTGCAGCAGCGCCTGCGGGCTGTGGCCCACGGAGGCGAGCATGATCTCGTCGGGGCGGGCGACCTCGTGCAGGCGGTTGAGACGCTCGGTGACCTGACCGGGCGTGCCGTGCAGGACGCTGTCGGTCCAGCGGTCGAGGACCATCCGCTCACCGGCGGTGCAGGGGTAGGAGGCGGCCTCGTCGGGCGTGGGTACGAGGTAGGACTTGCCGTGGAGCATGCGCATCATGCTGTGGGCGTAGCTGCGTGTCTGGCGCAGAGCCTCGTGCTCGTCGTCGGCGGCCATGACGGCGAAGCTGACCAGCGCGTACGGCTCGGCGAGGACGGCTGAGGGGGTGAACAGGTCGCGGTAGAGCCGGAGCGCGGCGTCGACGTGATCGGGGGAGAAGTGCGCGGCGAAGGCGAAGGGCAGGCCGAGGCGGGCGGCGAGTCGGGCGGAGTATCCGGAGGAGCCCAGCAGCCAGACCGAGGGCCGTCCGCTCGTCCGTGAAAGACCGTTCTCCTTGTCCTGGCCGGGTCCGGGCACGGCGTAGACGCGCTCGCGGTAGGGGTGTTCTTCGGGGAAGTCGTCGTCGAGGAAGTGCAGCAGCTCGACGACCTGCTGCGGGAAGTCGTCGTTGTCCGAGCGGCCGCGGCGCAGGGCCGCGGCCGTTGCCCGGTCGGTGCCCGGGGCGCGGCCCAGACCGAGGTCGATCCGGTCCGGGGCGAGGGCCTGGAGCAGGCCGTACTGCTCGGCGACGATCAGTGGAGGGTGGTTGGGCAGCATCACGCCGCCCGCCCCGAGCCGCAGCCGCGTGGTGTGGGCGGTCAGCCGGGCCAGCAGCACGGCGGGGGAGGAGGAGGACACGCCGGGCATGGAGTGGTGTTCGGTCACCCAGTAGCGGGTGAAGCCGCGCCTCTCGGCGAGCTCGGCCAGGGCGATGCTGCCGGACAGTGCGTCGGCGGCGCTGATGCCGCGGCCGGCCAGGGCGGTGTCGAGGACGGACAGCGGCGCGGGAGCGGATCCGCGGGCCATGCCCTTGATCGGGTCGTTCACGGGGGATTCCTTCTGCGGTGCCCCGGCCCGGCGCGAGTGGCCGGGCCGATGCGGTGGGCTCGTGGCGCACCAGGGCCGGGGAATGGGCCGCTGTGGTGCGCTCGTGGCGCACCGCATCGGCCGGACGGGCGGGTCAGGCCAGTTCCACGCGGTCGATCAGGCCGGCGGCGGTGAAGGCGTCCACGAGCTGTTCACGGCCCTCGGTGAAGTGGGCCCAGCTGTCGAAGTGGACGGGCACGACGCGGCGGGCGCCCAGGGTGCGGGCGGCCTCGGCGGCCTGAGCGCTGTCGAGGGTGAGCAGCGCGCGGTCCAGGACGGGGGTGCGGACCGCGCCGGCGAACAGGACGGCTGTGTCCACCGGGCCGAAGCGGTCGGCGATCTCGCGGACCAGAGGGAGCTGGGCGTTGTCGCCGCTGACGTAGACGGTGGGCAGGCCGTCACCGCTCAGGACGAAGCCGACGACCTCGCCGACGACCGGTTCGAGGTCCTCGCGTGCCCCGGGGCCGTGCAGGGCCGGGACGCCGGTGACGGTGATCGTGCCGCCGCCGGGGCGGTCCAGCTCTATGGACTCCCAGTCCTCAAGGGGTCGCGCGGTGCCGCCCAGTCGGCCCGCGCCACTGGGCGTGGTCAGGGTCAGGGGTACGTCGGCGAGCAGGGCGCGGCCGGAG
>NZ_MUND01000799.1 GCF_002154375.1 Streptomyces glaucescens
TGGCCGACCCCGCCGGAAGGCGGCTGGACCGCCGACGACCTGGACCGCCTCCCGAATCTGCCTCCGCACACGGAACTGATCGACGGGAGTCTCGTCTTCGTGAGTCCGCGGACCATCTTTCATGAGCGTGCCATCGATTTCTTCAAGTGGCAGCTCCAGTCTCTGGCGCCTGCCGACCTCGAGGTGTTCCGCGAGTTCACCATCGACCTCGACCGTCAGAACCGCCCCGAGCCGGACGTGGTCGTCGTACGCGAGGAAGTGGTGGAGGACCCTGGTCAGACGCGGTTCCCGGCGGACGCCGTGGTCCTGGCCATCGAGGTCGTCTCCGAGGACTCCGTCTCCCGCGACCGTGAGACCAAGCCGCTGAAGTACGCCCGGGCCGGCATTCCCCACTACTGGCGGGTCGAGTGCGAGCAGGGGCGTGCCGCGGTGCACGTCTTCGAGCTGGAGCCCACCACGGGCACCTACACCAGCACCGGGATCTTCCGCGAGCGGCTGAAGGTCGACGTTCCGTTCCCCGCGGACCTGGATCTCACCCGGATCAAGGTCCGGCGGGACAAGGTCCAGTAGGACCCGCGCACGACGGCTGCCCGGCACTCCCTG
>NZ_MUND01000800.1 GCF_002154375.1 Streptomyces glaucescens
CCCCAGTACGCGCCCCACCCGGTACCCGCCGGACCCGACTTCATGGCGGTCGACCGCCACTGCTCGATCGTCGTCGACGCCGAGGGCGTGACCTTCGAGATCAACGACGTGACCGCCGAATTCCCCTGGCCCGAGATCCGCAGCGTCCACTACAGACCGAGCCCGTCGGGCAAGCACCTCATGATGGGCGTCATCCACCTGGACGGCCGCTTCTACGAGTGCGTCGTGGAGGCCAGGCCCCGCACGAAACTGGGGGAGTGGTTCACCCGGCTGCAGGCGGTGCTGGGGTACTACCGGCCGATGGGCTGACAGGCGACGGAGCCGCCCGACCGTTCACGGATCATGCGAGCGGTGACCTGTCGCCAGTACCCGACGTCGACATGACCGCCGAAGTTGCGAGCGATGGCGCCCCGGACGCTGAGCACGAACTCCCAGAGCTGCTACTGCTCATCGATCTCGACGGACGTGAGGATCACTCCTCGCTCCAGGACTGCTACCGCCTCACCGGTCAGGTGGACTTTGGCAGTGTGGGGCGGATCAATGAAGTCCATCATCTGCTCGTAGCGATTGATCCAGTCGAGAGTGAAGGGTGATGCGGTGTCGGCTGAATCAGAAGTCGACTCGACGGCGAACTGTTGTCCAGTTCTAGGCACTCCGCCTACGCAACGAACGATGCATGTAGCCGCTGCTGATTCCCTTTCCTCCACGGAGTAGATCTGCAGCTTTCCGGCGGCACCGTCATCCATGCCTGTAAGCCTCCGCTACGAATTGCCTTACCTGTTCTGGCGATAGCTTGGGTATGTCCCATTCTAGAGCATCAGTAATGTCCCCGTAGGACTTTAATCTCGGCACATAGATCCCCATGTCGGCGAGAATCGCGTGAGCCGCGCCGGAAGGAATTTGCACTGCAGCTCTTCGGGCAAGCTCGGACGCGGGGAGGTTGACTCCTATTTCCGCCTCGGAGCGAATGTATCCCGGCATGGTGTCAATTCCGTCGATCGCACTTCGCGGAATGAGCTGGACTACGGATTCGCCGAACTGCTCCGAGTGCCTTGCGAACGCGGTCGCCACGCCGGGATCTGTTGATGTAGGGGTGAACCCTGAAGCTTGAGTGTTATCGCTCGCGTTAAAGCCTGTCGAGGTCCCACGGAACAGGTGCTCTTTTTCGGGGCATCCGGCCGGCGCCAGTCCCAATGGGTCGGCCCAGACGTGCGGATTGGCGACGTAGGAGGCCGGGTTAGGCGATGGCGCGAGACCAAGGGGATCGATGGACAGGTAACGCGCGGTTTCCGGGTCGTAGTGCCGGTAGTAGTTGTAGTGCAGGCCCGTCTCAGGGTCGTAGTACTGGCCCGGGAAGCGCAGCGGGGTGTAGGTGGTGCTGTCCGCCGCCCAGGCTGTCGTGCCCCAGAGGGTGCTCCGGGTGCGCCAGGCGATCTCGCCCTGTTCGTCGACGAGTTCGCTGGGTGTGCCGACGAGGTCCGTGACGATGGCGAAGAAGCGGGAGTCGATCTCCTCCTGAGGGGCGTCCGCCGCATGGAGGCGCTCGGTCTGTGCGAGGGGGCGCAGGCCCTGGTGGTCCCAGGTGAGGGTGACCGGGTGGGGGAGGGCGGGGGACGTGGTCGTCTGTTCGCAGAGGGTGGTGCCGTCCCAGGTGAA
>NZ_MUND01000801.1 GCF_002154375.1 Streptomyces glaucescens
TGGCGCTCCGGCCGGAGCGCCGCACGACCGCGCGGCCGATGGGTTCAACGTGCTGCGGCTGCTCCGGGTTCCAGGAGTCCTTCGACCAGTACAGCCGCTTGGGCTCCAGGAAGACGACCGGGTCGTCGGAGGCGATGGCGGCGCGCAGCAGACCGTAGGCGTCGGGGACGGTGGCGGGCGTGACGACATGGAGCCCCGGAGTCGCCATGTAGTACGCCTCGGAGGAGTCGCTGTGGTGCTCGACGCCGCCGATGCCGCCGCCGTAGGGCACGCGGATGGTGATCGGGAGGGGCATCTTCCCGCGGGTGCGGTTGCGCATCTTCGCGACGTGCGAGAGGAGCTGCTCGAAGGCGGGGTAGGCGAAGGCGTCGAACTGCATCTCGACCACCGGGCGCAGCCCGTACATGGCCATGCCGACGGCGGTGCCGAGGATGCCGGCCTCGGCGAGCGGGGTGTCGGTGCAGCGGTCCTCGCCGAACTCCTTGGCGAGTCCGTCGGTGACCCGGAAGACGCCGCCGAGCGTGCCGACGTCCTCGCCGAGGACGTGCACGGCCGGGTCGGCGGCCATGGCGTCGCGCAACGCGCGCGTGAGGGCCTGCGCCATGGTGGCCGGCTTGACGGCGACGGTGGTCATCGGTGGGCCCCTTCCTGGCCGGCCGCCAGCTCCGCCCGCAACTGGGCCTGCTGCTCGCGCAGCTGCGGGGTGGGCTCGGCGTAGACGTGGGCGAACAGATCCATGGGGTCGAGTTCCGCGTCCGCGTTCATCCGGGCGCGCAGGTCGGCGGCCATGGCCTCGGCGTCGTCCCGCGCGGCCTGGACCGCGGCCTCGTCGAGCAGACCGCGACCGGTCAGCTCCCGCTCCAGGAGCTGGATCGGGTCGTGCGCGCGCCAGGCCTCGACCTCGTCGTCGGTGCGGTAGCGGGTGGCGTCGTCGGCGTTGGTGTGGGCGTCGACGCGGTAGGTGACGGCCTCCACGAGCGTGGGGCCACCGCCCGCGCGGGCCTGCCGTACGGCGTCGGTCAGCACCTCGTGCACGGCCGCGGCGTCGTTGCCGTCGACCAGGCGGCCCGGCACCCCGTACCCGACGGCCTTGTGGGCCAGGGTGGGGGCGGCGGTCTGCTTGGCGAGCGGCACGGAGATCGCGAAGCCGTTGTTCTGGACCAGGAAGACGACCGGGGCCTGCCAGACGGCGGCGAAGTTCAGCGCCTCGTGGAAGTCGCCCTCGCTGGTGCCGCCGTCGCCGACCATGGCGAGCGCGACCACGTCGTCGCCCTTGAGGCGGGCGGCGTGGGCGAGGCCGACGGCGTGCGGGAGCTGGGTGGCGAGGGGGGTGCACAGGGGGGCCACGCGGTGCTCGTACGGGTCGTAGCCGGTGTGCCAGTCGCCGCGCAGCAGGGTCAGCGCCTCGACCGGGTCCACGCCGCGGGCGACGGCGGCGAGGGTGTCGCGGTAGCTGGGGAAGAGCCAGTCGCGCTCTTCGAGGGCGAGCGCGGCGGCGACCTCGCAGGCCTCCTGGCCGGTGCTGGACGGGTAGACGGCGAGCCGGCCCTGCTTGGTGAGGGCGGTGGCCTGCGCGTTGTAGCGGCGGCCGCGGACCAGCTGGGCGTAGAGCGTGCGCAGCAGCTCGGGGTCGGCCTTCGCGGCTGTCTCGGTGCCGAGGACGCGGTACGGCTCCGCGTCGGGCAGCAGCGGCGCGGGGTCGGTTCGGGGCTGCCAGGCGGGCGGCGGTGTGGGCCGGTACGCGCCCCGCTGCTCCATGACCGTCATGACGGCACCTCCTCGTGGGAGCGGCTCCTCGTGGGAGCGGCTGCGAGAGGCGCGGCGTCTGTGACGCGCCTCACCTACCGATTGTTCGGTCGACGGCGCATTTTGGCTACAGGCGGGTCAAGGCTGTGGACAAACGGTTCTGGACAGCCTGAGATGGACGCAGTACGTCCATGGTAGAGAGGCGGGGGGACATGGCACCTGAACAAATGGCCGAGGCCGACACCGGCGCCGGTCTGCCGCCGCCCCGCCCGCTCGACGCCATCGACCAGGACATCCTGCGGATGCTCCAGGCGGACGGCCGCGCCTCCATACGGTCGGTCGCCGAGCGGGTGCACGTCTCGCGCGCCAACGCCTACGCGCGCATCAACCGGCTCGTCGAGGACGGGGTGATCCGCGGATTCGGGGCGCGCGTCGACCACGAACGCGCCGGGCACGGCACGTCCGCGTACATCACCCTCAAAATCGTGCAGAACTCCTGGCGCACGGTCCGCGAGCAGCTGCGGAAGCTGCCCGGCGCCTCGCACATCGCCCTGGTGGGCGGCGACTTCGACGTCCTGCTGCTGGTGCACACCCCGGACAACCGGGCCCTGCGCGAGCTGGTGCTCACCCGCCTCCAGGCGATCCCCGAGGTGCTCAGCACCCGCACGCTGCTGGTGTTCGAGGAGGAGGACCTGGAGCCGCAGGGGTGAGCGGAGGGTGCGGAGCCGCGGGGGTGTGCGGGGGTCCGGCCGCAGGGGTGCGCGGAGGGTCTGGAGCCGCGGGGGTGTGCGGCGTCCCCCGCGGCCGTCAGGTCGAGACCGACCAGGCCAGGCCCAGCAGCAGCGCGAAGCCCCGGGGGGAACAGCGCGCACGCGAGCGCGCACGCGAGCCCGGCCCCGGCCGCCGCGATGCGCAGCCCGCGCAGGGAGCGGCGGTGCGGCAGCACCCAGGCGAGGGCGAGCAGGCCGGTCGCCCAGTGGAGGACGCCTCCGAAGGGACCGGGGCCGCCCTGGGACGTGAACCAGAAGTGGTTCAGCACGATCAGCGGCAGACCCGGCGCGGACGCCACGAGGGGCGCCCGCCACCACGTCCGGTGGGCGGCCGAGGGGGACGGCACGACGGTGTCGGGCATGCACCCCATGCCATCACCGGGGGCCGGCTGCGGCATGGGGACAGGTACTCAGCCCGCCCCGGCGCGCGTACTCGCTATGGGGGCCGCCCCGGCGCGCGCACTCGCTATGGGGGCCGCCCCGGCGGGCGCACTCGAGGCGCCGCCACCGTCAGTCCGCGCGGCGCAGCCCCTCGAAGACCAGCCGGGCCACCGCGTCGCCGACCTCGCGCTCGCCCATGCCGCGCCCGTCCGGCCGGTACCACTCCACGATCGAGTTGATCATGCCGAAGACGAGCCGGGTCGCCAGCCGGAACTCCACGTCGTCGCGTACGTCCCCGTCGGCCGCCGCCGCCCGCAGCAGCTCGGCGACCCGGTGGTCGAAGTCGCGGCGGCGCTCCAGCGCCCAGCGCTCGGTGCCGGTGTTGCCGCGCACCCGCAGCAGCAGGGTCACGTACGGCAGCTCGGCTATCAGCACCTCGACCATGCGCCGCACCACGTACTCCAGGCGGTCGGCGGCGCGCCCCACGCGCGCGTGCTCCTCGTCGAGGATCCCGAACAGCCCGTCCAGCGCCCGGCTGACCGCCCGCCGCAGCAGCTCCTCCTTGCCCGCGACATGGTGGTAGATCGACGACTTGGAGATGCCCGCCGCCTTGGACAGGTGCTCCATGGAGGTGCCGTCGTAGCCGCGCTCGTTGAAGACCCGCACGGCGACCGACAGCAGGGTCTCCGGGGTGTACGTGTCGCGCTTGGCGGTGGTCATGACGTGCTGCCCTCCCGCTTGTCGGTGGCGTACGCGTGGCGGTAGAGCGCGAGGGACGGCGCGTAGCGGCCGGAGGGATCGCGCAGGTGCAGGTCGTCGAGGAGGGCGTAGGCCCAGCCGCGGCCGAGCCGGCGGCTCCACTCGAAGGGGCCGAGGGGGTAGTTCACGCCGAGGCGCATCGCGGTGTCGATGTCCTCCTCGGTGGCCACGCCCTTGGCGACGGCGTCGTACGCCAGGTCGATGATCCGGGCCACCGCGCGGGCCACGATCATGCCGGGGACGTCACCGATGACGCTGACCTTCTTGCCGAGCGCCTGGAACAGGCCGGTGGCCTCGGCGAGGGTCCGCGGGGAGGTGTCCTGGGAGGCGGACAGGGCGATCCGGGTCGCCCCGCGGTAGTCGAGCGCGAGGTCGAAGTAGACGACGTCGCGGAACTCCACCGAGGTCTGGCCGTCGGCGAGGACGAGCTGGCCGCCGCTCGGCAGCACCAGCCGGGTGCCGTTGTCCTCGTCCTCCTCCCGGACCTGGACGCCCGCCTCGCGGATCATCGCCAGCAGCTCGCCCGCCGGACCCAGGTCCCCCTCGGCGACGACGTACGCGGGCGCCTCGGCGGGCTCCGCGGTGTGCGGCTCGGGGCGCTCGGCACCCTCGCGGTAGTCGTACCAGCCCTGCCCGGTCTTGCGGCCGAGCCGGCCCGACTCGACCAGGCGGCGCTGGGCGAGGGACGGGGTGAACCGCACGTCCTGGAAGAAGGACTGCCACACCGAGTGCGTGACGGACTCGTTGACGTCCTGCCCGATCAGGTCGGTCAGCTCGAACGCGCCCATCCTGAAGCCGCCCGACTCGCGCAGCACCGCGTCGATGGTGGCCGGGTCGGCGCCCTGCGTCTCGTACACCGCGAAGGCCTCGGCGTAGAACGGCCGCGCGATCCGGTTGACGATGAAACCGGGGGTGTCGGCGCAGGCCACCGGCGTCTTGCCCCAGGCGCGGGCCGTCTCGTACGCGCGCGTGGCCGAGGTGACGTCGGTGGCGAACCCGGAGACGACCTCGACGAGCGGCAGCAGCGGCGCCGGGTTGAAGAAGTGCAGGCCGACGAAGCGGCCCGGGTGGCGCAGGGCGCCGCCGATGGCCGTCACCGACAGGGAGGAGGTGTTGGTGGCGAGCAGGCAGTCGTCGGCGACGATGTCCTCCAGCTCGCGGAACAGGTCCTGCTTGACGTCCAGCCGCTCCAGCACGGCCTCCACGACCAGGGCGCAGTCGGCGAGGTCGGCGATGCCGTCGGCGGGCGTCAGCCGGGCCCGCGCGGCGTCCCGGTCGGCGGCGGTCATCCGGCCCTTCTCGACGAGCCGGTCGAGGCGGGCGCCGATCGCGGCGGCGGCCTCCCGCGCGCGGCCGGGAACGGCGTCGTGGAGCCGTACGGGGTGGCCCGCGACGAGCGCCACCTGGGCGATGCCCTGACCCATGGTGCCGGTGCCGACGACGGCCACGGGGCTGCTGAGGTCGAGTGCTGTCATGAGCGCGATCCTCCCGCACGGGGTTTTCCACAGATGCGGCGGACCCCCTTGTCCCGACCGATCGTTCGGTTACTCTAACCCTGTCTGCCCCTTCCTGCCCCTGGCTTGCCCAGGTCATGAGCCCGACGAAGAGCTCTTGAGACGAGGAGTTGGTCCCGCATGGCCGCCGAACTCACCGCGCCCCAGCTGATCGCCCAGCACCGGCCCACCCTCGACCAGGCGCTGGAGGCCATCCGCACGCGCGCGTACTGGTCGCCGCACCCGGAGCACCCGAAGGCCTACGGGGAGCACGGCGGTCTGGACGCGGCGGCGGGCAATGCCGCCTTCGACGCCCTGCTGAACACCCGCCTGGACCTCGGCCAGCCCGGCACCGACGGCTGGGTGGGCGGCGAGGTGTCGCCGTACGGCATCGAGCTGGGCGTGGAGTATCCGCACGCGGACATCGACGTGCTGCTGCCCGCCATGAAGGCCGGCCAGCGCGCGTGGCGGGACGCGGGCGCGGAGCTGCGCGCGGTGGTGTGCCTGGAGATCCTGAAGCGGATCAGCGACCGGACGCACGAGTTCGCGCACGCGGTCATGCACACCTCCGGCCAGGCCTTCATGATGGCGTTCCAGGCGGGCGGCCCGCACGCCCAGGACCGCGGCCTGGAAGCGGTGGCGTACGCGTACGCGGAGCAGGTCCGCACCCCCGGCACCGCGGAGTGGACCAAGCCGCAGGGCAAGCGCGACCCGCTGGCGATGACCAAGTCCTTCACGCCCGTCCCGCGCGGCATCGGCCTGGTCATCGGCTGCAACACCTTCCCGACCTGGAACGGCTACCCGGGCCTGTTCGCCTCCCTCGCCACCGGCAACGCGGTCCTCGTCAAGCCGCACCCCCGCGCGGTGCTGCCGCTCGCGCTGACCGTGCGGGTCGCCCGGGACGTGCTCGCGGAGGCGGGCTTCGACCCGAACCTGGTCGCGCTGGCCGCCGAGCGGCCCGGCGAGGGCATCGCCAAGACCCTCGCCACCCGGCCCGAGATCCGGATCATCGACTACACCGGCTCCACCACGTTCGGCGACTGGCTGGAGGCCAACGCCCGACAGGCGCAGGTCTACACCGAGAAGGCCGGCGTCAACACCGTCCTCGTCGAGTCGACCGGCGACTACAAGGGCATGCTGTCCAACCTGGCGTTCTCCCTCTCGCTGTACAGCGGCCAGATGTGCACCACCCCGCAGAACCTGCTCATCCCGCGCGACGGCATCAGCACCGACGAGGGACCCAGGAGCTACGACGAGGTGGTCGCCGACCTCGCCCGCGCCGTGGAGGGACTGCTCGGCGACGACGCCCGCGCGAACGCCCTGCTGGGCGCCATCGTCAACCCGGACGTCAAGGCCCGCCTGGAAGCCGCCGCGGGCCTCGGCGAGGTCGCGCTGGCCTCCCGCGAGGTCGCCAACCCCGACTTCCCGGACGCGGTGGTGCGCACCCCGGTGATCGTGAAGCTGGACGGCGCCAAGCCGGACGACGAGGCCGCCTACATGAGCGAGTGCTTCGGCCCGGTCTCCTTCGCCGTCGCCGTCGACTCCGCCGCCGACGCGCTGGAGCTGCTGCGGCGCACGGTCCGCGAGAAGGGCGCCATGACGGTCGGCGCGTACACCACCGACGCCGAGGTCGAGCGGGCCGTCGAGGAGGTCTGCCTGGAGGAGGCCGCCCAGCTCTCCCTCAACCTCACCGGCGGGGTGTACGTCAACCAGACCGCCGCCTTCTCCGACTTCCACGGCTCGGGCGGCAATCCGGCGGCCAACGCGGCCCTCACCGACGGCGCCTTCGTCGCCAACCGGTTCCGGGTGGTCGAGGTGCGGCGCGAGGCGTAGCGGGAGGCACCGCCTACGACACTCCCTAGACGCCGTCCCCCAGGCTCCAGTGGTACAGCGTCATGGCCACGCTGGTCGCGAGGTTGTAGCTGGAGACCTGGGGACGCATCGGCAGGGACAGCAGGCGGTCGGCCCGCGCGCGCAGCTCGGCGGAGAGCCCGCTGCGCTCGGAGCCGAAGGCGAGGACGGCGTCGTCCGGCAGCCGCACGCCCCGGATGTCGTCGCCCTCCGGGTCCAGTGCGAACACCGGGCCCGGCGGCAGCTCGGCCACCGCCAGCCGCTCCACGGCGGTCGCGAAGTGCAGGCCCGCCCCACCGCGCACCACCGTGGGATGCCAGGGGTCGAGGGTGCCGGTGGTGACCACGCCGGTCACGCCGAAACCGGCGGCCAGCCGGATCACGGCGCCCGCGTTGCCCAGGTTGCGCGGGTTGTCGAGCACCACCACCGGGGTGGTGCGCGGCGTGCGTGCCAGCCGCTCCAGGTTCGCCGCGCGGGACGTCCGTACGGCGAGGGCGGCCACGGCGGTGGGATGCGGGCGCGGCACGAGCGCGGCGTACGTCGTCTCCGGCACCTCGGTGAGCAGCGCGTCCAGCGCCGGACGGACGTCCGGGGCCAGCTCGTCGGCGAGGGCGAGCGCGGCGCGCCGGTCGGCGGCGACCGCCACCGGGATCTCGGCGCCGAACCGCACGGCGTGCTTGAGGGCGTGGAAGCCGTCCAGCAGCACGCAGGTGCCGGCCAGCCGGTGCCAGGCGGTCACGGGGTCGGCGGCGCCGGCCACGGCGTGGCTCGCGGGGTCGTTCATGGCGTGCAGCCTACGGGGCCTCCCGCCTGTGGCGGCCACTCCCGCCCTTGGGGGCCTTCCGCCTGTACGGCCGTGCCGCCTTTGGCGCCGGTCGCCTTTGGTGCCGTGCCACCTATGAGGCCGGGGAGCCCGTGTGGCCGGGGGCGGCCTGCTGCGGGGTGGCCTGCCCGGGGA
>NZ_MUND01000802.1:0-607 GCF_002154375.1 Streptomyces glaucescens
GTTGCCGACGTAGTCGTGCAGGTGGTGGGCGCCGTTGGTGACACCGGGGGCGACGATCACGTTGTCCGTGTTGTGGTTGTCGTTGCCGTTGGTGCCGCACTTGGTGATGAAGACGCCACGCGAACCGGACCGGCCGTTCGCGGCGAGGCCGTTCGGCAGGTTGCGGGAGTTCGGCTGGACGGTGGTGATGTCCTGGAAGTCGGCCGCCACGGGGCCGTTGCCGGCCTGACCGCCGTTGCCTCCCTGCTGACCGCCGTCCTGCTGACCGTCGCCGTTGCCGTCCTGGTTCTGGTCCCCGCCGTCCTGCTGGCCGTCGCCGTCCTGCTGCCCGTCGCCGTTCTGGCCGTCCGTGGTCTGCGGCTGTTCCGCCGGGGTGCCGGTGCAGCCGGAGAGGGTGTCCAGGTCCTCGGAGGCGTTGCCGCCGGCCCGGTTGATCTCCAGCTGGATGCGGTCGATGATCGCCTTGCGGCGGTCCTTGAGCGGCTGGAGGATCGCGTTCTGGACGTAGCTCGCGTCCTGGGCCTGCGCGTCCCGGGTGGTCGCCAGCCGCTGGTAGGCCTCGGTGATCTGCTGGTCCAGGGTGGCCAGTTCGCCGTCCACCTCGCCC
>NZ_MUND01000802.1:737-1326 GCF_002154375.1 Streptomyces glaucescens
CCTCTGACTTCCTTGCGGGGCAGCATCGAGGCGCCCGACAGGAGTGAAGCGGCTCCCCTCCATACGGGCGGAGTCCCACGGGTGTTCAAACGTCGCTGAAATTGTCTCCTGATTACGGCAGTTGACGGCCGTGCGCCTGTGCGAGCACCTTCGCCTCCGTCTCCGGGTCGACGCCCTTGCCCGGCCGGTCCGGGCGCTGCGGGGCCACCCCGCCGAGCGACCTCAGCCAGCTCCAGGTGTCGGCGACGGTCTCCTCGACCGGACGGCAGCCGAGGCCCGCCGCGACCGCGCGGGAGACGTCCGAGGAGTGCAGGGCGTCGTGCAGATCACTGCCCGGCGGCACCCACACCGGCAGCTCGGTCCACGGCGCGATCCCGGCCTCCAGGATCACCTCGGGGCCGGTCCAGCACAGCTCGGCACCGCCGCCGGTGACCCGCGCGCAGGCCTCCAGCAGGGTGCCCATGGTGGCGTGCCCCTGCGGGGAGACCAGGTTGTACGGCCCGCTCAGCCCCCGCTCGACGCCGCCGAGGATCCACTCGGCGAGATCACGGACGTCGATGTACTGGATGGGCAGGTCCCGCGGGCCCGG
>NZ_MUND01000803.1 GCF_002154375.1 Streptomyces glaucescens
CCCCGCACCGCCTCGGCACAGCCGACCGCCTCTGCCTCCGGCGCACCGGCCGCCCCCCGCACCACCCCGGCACAGCCGACTGCCTCTCCCTCCGGCGCACCGGCCGCAGCCCGGGGCAACCCCGTGCCGCCCGTCCGTGAGCCCGCGCGGCCGACGCCGGGCCGGTCCGCGGTCGCCCCGGCGACGGCGCCGATCCAGCGGGCCGCGGCCGTCCGCCCCGGACCGGAGGGCCCGGGCCTACGGACCACCGGTTCCGCGGCCTCCGTTCAGCGCGTCCCGGTCGTCCGGCCCGCCCCGCCCCACCCGGAGACGCCCGGGCCCGGGGCGCACGCCCCGTCCACGGCCGTACCGACGCGGGCCCTGCCGGTGACCGCCCCGCAGGCGCCGCCGCTCGCGGACCGCCCGTCGGCCGCGTCGGCGCCGGCCCCGGCGGCGACCGTCCCCGTGGTCCGGCGCAGGAGCGCCGGGCCCGGCGGTGTGACCGGCGGGACGGCGACCCCGGTGCAGCGCACCGGCTCCGGCGCCGGTGACCGCGTACCCCCGGGCGGGCCCGCCAAGGCGGTACCGGCGCCCGGCCGCCAGCGGTCGGCGTCCGTGTCAGCCTCCGCCACGGGGTCCGCCTCCGCCGCGACGTCCGCCTCCGCCAGGAGCGCGGCCCAGCGCGCCGAGCCGGCGCCGGACCCCGGCCTCGACCTGGACGACCTGGCGCGCCGCCTGCTCGACCCGGTCGCCCGGCTGCTGCGTGCCGAGCTGCGGCGTGGCCGGGAACGCACGGGCCGCCCGCACGACGGGCGCCGCTGAGGCCACGCCACGGATGAGGCGACGCGAACGGATCAGGCGACGCACGAATGGGGCGACGCAACGAATGAGGCCACGGAACGGATGAGGTCAGGGAACGGATGACGGACGGATGACGGACAGCATCTTCGCGACGAGCGTGTTCTTCCGGCTCGCGATCGGCGGTGACGATCTGGGCCCCTTCCACACCTGCTCCGGCATGGGTGCCGAGGTCGAGATCGAGAGCTACGCCGAGGGCGGCAACAACGGCTTCAACTGGCAGCTGCCCGGACGCGTGACCTGGTCGAACATCACGCTCACCCGGCCGGTCACCAGCGACACCGTGAAGATCGGCCGCTGGCTCGACGAGACGCTGAAGCGGGTGGAGCCCAAGGACGGCGAGATCGTGGCCCTCAGACCGGATTTGACCCCGATCGTCAGCTGGCAGGTGTTCGGGATCGTCCCGGTGCGCTGGCAGGGGCCGTCCTTCGACCCCGGCAACCCGGCACCGGCGGTGGAGACCCTGGAGATCGCCCACGAGGGCCTGCGCTGGTCCTGACCCGCCGTCCACGACCACGACCGTCCCCGCCCCGCACCCGCTTCACGGAAAGGAGGTAGCGGCATGTCCCCAGCGGTCCGCTCCAGCCGGGCCAGGGCCCAGCTGACCCTGAAGGAGCCCCCGGCCTCGGTCGGCGCGAAGCCCGGCGGCACCCTCGCGCGGCTCGACCTGCAGTTCAACCCCTCCACCCTGCAACTGCGCAAGACCACCGAGTGGCGGCGTTCCCCCTCCCGGATGGCGGAGCAGTCGGCGCTGCCCGAGTTCGTCGGCAGCGGCCCGCGCGAGCTGAGCCTGGAGGTGTTCCTGGACGCCACCGCCACCCACGACAACTCCGTGGAGCAGGCGGTGGAGAAGCTGATGAAGGCGTGCGTGCCGACCCCGGCCAGCCTGGGCCGCAAGAAGCCGGCCAGCCCATGGGTGCGGTTCGAGTGGGGCACCGCGCGGACGACCTCGTTCGACGGAGTGCTCTCCAGCCTGTCGGTGACGTACACCCTGTTCGACGTGGACGGCAAGCCGCTGCGCGCCACCTGCGCCCTGTCGATCGAGGAGGCGAGCGTCGACCCGCCGGGCCAGAACCCGACGTCCGGCGCGCGCACCGCCCGCAGCACGCACACCGTGGTGGCGGGCGACAGCCTGGCCCTGCTGGCCTGGCGGGAGTACGGCGACGCGACGGCCTGGCGGGTCATCGCGGAGGCGAACGGAATCGACGACCCGATGGCGCTCGTGCCCGGCACCGAACTGGTGGTGCCGGGGCTGCGTGACGCGGGCGGTGAGGAGGAGCGGTGAGCAAACCCGGGGAGGAGCGGGGCGGCCGGTCGTTCGCGGCGGACCCCGTCATCGAGACGCCCGCCGAACTTCCGCCCGTCTGGGCCGCCCAGCTGGTGAGCTGCGTGGTGGACGAGAACGTGGGCCTGCCGGACGCGGCACAGCTCACCTTCCGCGACCCCGACCACGAGTTCCTGAGGGCGACCGGCATCACCATCGGCACCCCGCTCAGGGTGTCGGTGGTGACCGTGTCCGGGCAGGCCCGCGAACGGCTGTTCGGCGGCGAGGTGACGGCCCTGGAGGTGGACCGGGACCGCACGGGCTCGTTCACGGTGGTGCGCGCCTACTCCAGGGCGCACCGCCTCCAGCGGGGCCGGAAGGTGGTGGCGTACCGGAACATGACGGCGGCGGCGATCGTCCGCAAGGTGGCCGCCGGGGCGGGGCTGGCCTGCGGGACCGTGGAGGCCGCGCCGGTCACCTACCGGCAGCTCTCGCAGGCGAACGTGTCCGACTGGGACTTCCTGCAGTACCTGGCGGCCGAGAGTGGCGCGCAGGTGCGCGTCGACGACGAGGGGCTGCTCCAGTTCACCCGGCTGCGGAAGGCGTCCGCGGCGCCCGCGCCGTCGACCCCGGCCACCCGGAACCCGATGGTGCTGGAGTACGGGCGGAACCTGCTGGCGCTGCGGGCTTCGCTGTCGACCGCGGACGGCGCGTCGCAGGTGGAGGTGCGCGGCTGGGACGTCACCACGAAACGGCCGCTGGTGGCCCGGCAGCCGTCGGTGGACAGCGAGACGGTGGTGCCGGGCCTGAGCCCGGCGTTCGCCGCGCGGTTCGGCAAGGCGGTGAAGCTGACCGTCACGGACACCCCGTACCGCACCCAGGCGGAGACGACGGCCGTCGCGGACGCCACGGCCGCCCAGGTCAGCGCGGGTTTCGGCGACCTGGAAGCGGTGGCCGAGGGCAACCCGCGGCTGCGGGCGGGCAAGCCGGTGGCGCTGGGCAACGTCGGGCAGGCGTTCTCCGGCAAGTACACGGCGACGGCCGTGCAGCACGTCCTGGAGCCGCACGGCGGGTACCGGACGACGGTGTGGGTGAGCGCGAGCCCGGACCGCTCCCTGACGGGCCTGGTGACGGGCGCCAACGCACCGGCCCGCGGGCCGCGCATGCCGGGCCTGGCCATCGGCGTGGTGACGGACGTACGCGAGCCGGGCGGCGCCGAGAGCGGCGCGGTGAGGCTGAGGTTCCCCTGGCTGGACGACACGTACACCACCGACTGGGTGCGCACCGTCCAGTGGGGCGGCAAGGGCGGCGGAGGCGTGGTGAGCCCCGAGGTCAACGACGAGGTCCTGGTGGGCTTCGAACAGGGCCTGCTGGACAGCCCGTACGTCATCGGAGGGCTCTACAACGGCGTCGACAAGCCGTCACCCCACGACGTCCCGCTGATCGACCAGACCACCGGCAAGGTCAACCGCCGTTCCGTCGTGTCGCGTTCGGGACACCGGGTGGAACTGCTCGACGCGCGGGCGCCGGGCCCGTCCGGCATCCGGCTCACGACCGGTGACGAGCGCCTCGAAGTGTTCCTCGACGACCGGCGGGACCGGATCGAGCTGACGGTGTACGCCAAGGGCCGGCAGCCCCTCACCTCCGTCCTGCTCGACACGCAGGGCATCACCCTGGACGCGGGACGGGGCGACGTGAGCGTGTCGGGCCGCAACGTGGACATCCAGGGCCGGGTCGGGGTGAAGGTCGGCGGCCGTTCGGTGAGCGTCACCGGCAGCTCGGACGTCACCGTCGACGGTGGCCTGCTGGGTGTTCTGAAGGCCAGGCTCGTCCGCATCAACTGACCTCCGTACGCCTCCACCGACTCCCCGCACTCGTCCCTCCGCGCTTCCCCGACTCTCCCGACTCTCCCGACTTCCCCAAGGAGCAACGCATGCCGGCCGCAGCCCGTACCGGTGACCCCACCGACCACGGCGGTGTGATCGCCACCCCGCCGCCCGGCGCCGCCGCGGCCGTGGCCCGCGTGCTGATCGGCGGCCGCCCCGCCGCCGTCACGGGCAGCCTGCACACCTGCCCGATGCCGCCGCACGCGGCCACGGGCCCGGCCAACGTGATCCTGCCCAACCCGGCAGCGGCGGTCGCCGGGGCCGTCCTGATCGGCGGACTGCCGGCCGCGCGGGCGCGCGACCGGACCGCGTGCGGCGCGATGATCCTGACCGGCGCCCCGAACGTCCTGATCGGGGGCGTGTGATGAGCGAGCGGTTCATCGGGCGCGGCTGGGCGTTCCCGATGGGGGTCGGGCCGACCGGCGGGATCGCCATGGTCGAACGGGAGCGGGAGATCGAGGAGGCGATCCGTCTGGTGCTCGGCACCGCGCCCGGCGAGCGCCCCATGCGCCCCGAGTTCGGCTGCGGCATCCACGACTACGTCTTCGCCCCCGGCGACGGAGCCACCGCAGGACGCGTCGCGCAGCAGGTGCGCGAGGCCCTGGAGAGGTGGGAGCCGCGCGTCGCGGTGGACGACGTGGTGGTCGCCTTCGACGCCGTCGAGGACGGCACCCTCTACATCGACGTGCACTACACCGTGCGCTCCACCAACGACCGGCGCAACCTGGTCTTTCCCTTCTACACGATCCCCTCCGAGGAGGGGGCCGAGGATTTGGTCGCGGACTGATGGCCCTGCCCTCCCCGAACCTGGACGACCGGCGGTTCCAGCAACTCGTCGACGAGGCGAAGCGGTACGTGCAGCAGCGCGCCCCGGAGTGGACCGACCACAACGTCTCCGACCCGGGCGTCACCCTGATCGAGACGTTCGCGTATCTCGTCGACCAGCTGCTCTACCGGCTGAACCGGGTCCCGGACAAGAACTACACCGCGTTCCTCGACCTGCTCGGCATCCGCCTCTTCCCGCCGGCCGCCGCCGTGGCCGAGGTCGACTTCTGGCTGTCGGCGCCGCAGCCCGACACGGTGGCGCTGCCCGCGGGCACCGAGGTGACCACCGCGCGCGGTGAGACCGACGAGGCCGTGGTCTTCACGACCACGGCGGAACTGCACATAATGCCCAGCGAGCTGACCCGCCTGGTGACCGCGTACCGCAGCGGTGAGCAGACCGACCGGACCGGGGCGCTCGCCGAAGGCCGCGACATCCCCTGCTTCCAGGCCGCGCCGGAGCCGGGTGACGCGCTGCTGTTCGGCCTGCCGACGGCGGTGCCCCGCTGCATCGTCGCGGTGCGCCTGGACAGCCGCGTGGAGGGCGTCGGCGTGGACCCGCGTCAGCCCCCGCTCGTGTGGGAGGCGTGGGACGGCGGCGGCTGGCGGGTCTGCGAGACCGGCCCGGACACCACCGGCGGGCTGAACCGGCCCGGCGAGGTCATCGTGTACGTACCGGCCGGGCACACGGCGTCGGTGATCGGCGGGACGCGGGCCGGCTGGCTGCGCTGCCGCGTCACCGAGGCGGAGCCGGGCCAGCCGTTCTACTCGGAGTCCCCGACGGTGCGCGAGGCGGCGGTGTTCACCGTGGGCGGCACCATGTCCGTCGAACACGCCGAGACCGTGACCGACGTGCCGCTCGGCACCTCGGAGGGCGTCGCCGGACAGACGTTCCGGCTCGGCCGCCCGCCCGTCCTCCTCGACGGCGGGCCCCCCGTGGTGGAGGTGTCCTCGGCCGAGGGATGGCAACGCTGGGACGTGGTCGAGCACTTCGGCCGCTCCGGCCCCGACGACCGGCACGTCCGGGTGGACGCCACCACCGGTGAGTTCACCTTCCCCCCGGTGCTGCGCGAACCCGACGGCACACTGCGGCAGTGCGGCGCCGTACCGCCCAAGGGCGCCCAGGTGCGGGTGGCCCGCTACCGCACCGGCGGCGGCCCGGCCGGCAACGTCGCCCGCGGCGCGATCTCCGTGCTGCGCTCCTCCGTTCCGTACGTCGCCCGGGTCGTCAACCGGGAGGCCGCCCGCGGCGGCGTCGCGGGGGAGACCGTCGAGAACGCCAGACTGCGGGCACCGCAGGCGCTGCGGATGCAGGAGCGCGCGGTGACCGCCGAGGACTACGAGATCATCAGCCGCCAGGCGGCGCCCTCGGTCCGCCGGGTCCGCTGTCTGCCCGCCGCGGAGGGCGGGGGCGCGGTACGGGTCCTGGTGGTGCCGGACGCGGTGGCCGACGAGGGCGACGACCGGCTCCGCTTCGAGCAGCTGATCCCCTCCGACCAGGTCCTCCAGGCGATCACCGCGAGCCTCGACGAGCGACGCCTGATCGGCACCCGCGTGCTGGTGGAGCCGCCGGTCTACCAGGGCGTCACCGTGGTGGCCCGGCTCGTGACGGCACCGGGCCGCACCGACCGGGTGCGCGAGGCGGCGCTCGCCGCGCTGTTCCGGCACCTCAGCCCGCTGCACGGCGGTCCCGACGGCACCGGCTGGCCGTTCGGGCGGCCGGTGCAGTACGGGGAGCTGTTCGGCGTGCTGCAACGCGCCGGCGGCAACGCGCTCGTGGAGGAGATCCGCCTCTTCCCCGCCGACCCGATCACCGGCCGGCGCGGCGCGCCGACGGACCGCATCGACGTGGCCCCGGGCGCGCTGGTCTTCTCCTACCAGCACCAGGTCGTCGTCACGCCCGCCGAACCGGAGGCACGCGCATGAGCCGCGCCGCCGTACCCGGCCTGCCGAGCAGGTACCCGATCGGCGGGCAACTGCCCGCCCTGTACGCCGACGACGACTTCGCGCAGCGGTTCACCGCCGGCCTCGACACCGTCCTCGCCCCGGTGTTCGCGACCCTGGACAACCTGACCGCCTACCTCGATCCCCGGGTGGCCCCGGCCGACTTCCTGACCTGGCTGGCGTCCTGGGTGGGCGCCGCCGACGACCCGCAGTGGCCGGAGGAACTGCGCCGTGAGGCGGTCGCCCGCGCGGTGGAGCTGCACCGCTGGCGTGGCACCGGACACGGCCTGGTCGAGGGCCTGCGGCTCGCGCTCGGCGTCCACGCAGAGGTGACCGGGGACGGCGGCGCGGTGTGGTCGAACACCCCCGGCGCCGACCTGCCGCCGCAGTCCCCCCACGGGCCCCTGGTCCGTGTGTGGCCGGGCCGCGAGACACGGGTCGACCCGGACAGGGTCCACGAGATCGTCCGGGCCATGTGCCCGGCGCACACCGTCTGCCGGGTGGAGATCCTCCCCGGCCCACCCGCCGACGAAGGGAGGTGACGCCATGCGCGCGTGCCCCTCGTGCGGGGCGTCCAACGGCCCCACGGACGACTTCTGCGGCAACTGCGGTTCCTACCTCGGCTGGTCGGACCCGAGGCCCGCCCCGGACACACCCCCGGAGCCCCCGGCCGCACCGGATCCGGCCCCGGCGCCGGCACCTCCTCCGGAGGACGAGCCCGCGCCCCCCGCGCCTGCCCC
>NZ_MUND01000804.1 GCF_002154375.1 Streptomyces glaucescens
CCAGGAGACCGCCTCTGACCTGGGGGTTTTCGGGTCCTGCTCAGACCGACACCTTTCCTTTGACGGGCCATGTTCGGCCGGTTCACTGCGCACGGAACCCTTCCACGCAGGTGGGCCTCTAGGGGGTGTCGTCAAACTCCCGTCTGCCCCGCGACGCCCGGCACGTACTCTCGCCGCACCGGACGAAAGCCCGAGTACGCCCAGTACGCGGACTTCCGCCCGGCGCGCCGAGAGCACGCACCGGACGCCGCAGGGCCGTCCTGCGGACGACGACGGGAGTTCGACGACACCCCCTAGCATCCAGCGAGACCGTGTCCTCGTGCGGGAAGGGGTTCTTGTGGCGCAGATGGTGCGGCGGCAGCGTGTGAGCGCGTACGTGGCGTTCCACGCGTTCGCGTTGCAGGAGTCCGATGACGCTGACCTGCCTGTCCCTTTCCCTGACGAGTTTCCTCGCCACTCGTTCATCGGCACGCATCCGGGGCGTCTGGACATCAGGAGCGGTGGGCACACCCACACCGCCATACTGGATGTCGAGGTATGGGACGGGGTGCCGCCGCCGCAGGATCCGGCGGACTGGGACGAGCAAGCGGAAGCCGATTTCGAGTCGACGAGTGGGCAGGTCGCGGTCTGGTCCGGGAGCATCGGCCGGATGGACGACGACATCACGCTGGCTGACTCGGGGGGACTGTGGCGGGTCCGGGTCCATTGCGTGGGGTGGGCGGAAACCGCTGCCCTGTCGGAGGGTGAGGGCACCGGTGTCGGGGTGGAGCGCTATCTCATCCAGTTCCGGCCCGCCGACGCTTAGAGGGCAACTTGGTGAAGGGCTTGGTTGTGGGTCGAGCAGGCGGCAGACTTCTGCGGATGCCGGATGATCTTGTGTTTGATGACCGTGTGGCCCTGTTGCTCCCTCCTGGTCCGCCGCGTCGTCGTCGGTATCCGGGGTGGTTGCCGGTGGGCGACCGGGCCGCCCTACGCGGGATCGTCTACGTACTGCGCAAGGTGTGAGCTGGGCCCATGTGCCCACGGAGCGGATCGGCTGCAGTGGGGGTACGGCCTTGCGGCGGCTGCGGGACTGGCCGAAGGCCATGTTCACGTCGATGCCGACCAGGTACCGCCGGGTGTACTCGGCTCGTCATCGGCCGTGCCCAGTCGTACGCCTCGAACAGTTTCTCCGCCGGGCCGCAGACACGGAAACGCGGCAGGTCCGCCAGGAGCGGGTGTCCGTCGGGGGCCTCGCACGGGGCTCAGTCCACTGGGTCCTTGCCCAGCGAGCCGGGTTGGGCTCGGAGTGCCGTTTCCCCGTCCATTGCCACGGCGGTCCTGTTCCTGGTTCTGGTAGCCGCCGGTGGTCATGCATTGAGGAACAAGCAGGCGCCCACGCGAATGTGCCCTTCAGCCCTTCGCTGTCGTGGGTGTTGGCGGCCGAGACGCCACCGAGGAGTGGCAGGCCGTTCCCGTCCGACAGGACGTGCATCTTGGAACCCGGCTTGCCCCGGTCCACGACGGCTCGGGCCTGCGCGTTCGGCCCTTCCTCAGCCTGTCCGCTACGGCGAGGACGGCGGCGAAGATCTTTTCCCAGGTACCGTTGACGGCCCATCTGATCAGCCGCTTGTGAGCGGTCTGGAACGAGCCGAACTCTTCGGGACATATGAACCACCGCGAACAACCCGCGCACTACCAGCAGTTCAACTCACGCCGGGCGGAGAGCACCAGGCCGAACACGCCGTCGCGCAGTTGAAGTCCTGGCGACTGCTCCGGCGAGTCAGAAGCTCCACCCGCCGCATCGGCACCATTGTCAAGGCCATCCACACGCTCATGACCTGCAACTATTCAGAATAAAAACGGCTCAGTAACTTCCTGTTAGGAAATTGCGAGACCTCCGTCAAACCATCTGAAATGATGACCTACACGAGAGGCAAATGCACTTGACGCAGCGCTAACGCTACCAATTGCCTCGCCTGAGGAAAAACTATGGGCTCCCTGCAAGGTCATATTTTCGGCGGCTTGCCCAGAAGCGCTCCCAAAAAACAGTGTCAATGTCACCGTCGCGGCATTCAGCGCGTTCGTACCACCTATTGTAACGCGCCGACTGGAAGCGTACTGGGCCACATGGGCACCATGGTCGAGAACCATTCCGCCCTCGAACTGCCACCCGCCGGCGGCATCATCGACGTTCGTCAAGCTGTTTTGATTCAATGTATATTCCAAGGCCTCATCAGGCGGTGGGGTAGGGCCGCCCACTGGCTCAAGGAACCAACCATCTGCCTTACGTACATAGCGTTTCGGAGGATTGGCAGACATGTCCCATGCAACGTCCTGCGGCGAGCGCGGGAACGCACCTTGCCCCTTCTTTGGCGTACCACTACACAAGAGCACCCGAACTGGACCGCGACCGAGCCACACACCTTGGTTAGCCAGCAGCTGGTCCCCACCCAACGAATCTGCTGGACCCAGCGGATCTTTCGGCATGGTGAAGGAAAGCGTCGCGTTGTCCGTGTCGTGTGCCCGAGTGAATGTCCAGCGTCGGACGCCGTCCCTAAAGGCCCGCTGCACCCCGAATTCATCATGGTCCCCGTCTTTGCCGAACGCCTGCCAATACATGGGCCTCAGGCCATCACGTGCCATGGTGACCGAAAGTTGATGGTCAGTCCCCACCGAATCTGGACCGGGCCCCGAATAACCGCGAAATGTCACATATGCAGATTCCTTCGAGGACAGCAATAGACAGGGACGGTATGCATCCTGGGGAACCGCGGGGAACCCTATCTTGGTGAGAGTTTCAGCCGAACCCTCCACGGAGAGCGATCCTTTATGGCCACGCCAACCCTCTATAGTGATGCTGTTGATGAAACCATTCGCAGTAGCCACGCGAGGCAGGCCGAGGTCTGCGAACGCAGCATTTATCTGAGCAGCCACTTGATGCGGCGTGAAGCTTCCATCCGCGAACGTTACGACACGTTGCATGCCATCGACGGTTACTGCGACCTTTTCACCGCCAGCAAAACTCGCGACTGGGGCAGGGAACGGCTTTCCCGCTTGTTTCGCCGGAGTGCCGTTGATTTGAAGAAAGTCGCCGCCAGTCACGTTCAGCGCTTTGGCTACATTTGGCGGCAACGTGCCCACATTGAATGAGCTGCCGATCGACGTTGTATCCTGGTGAAGTTGGGGCGGGAGCGGAGACTCGCAGTGACAGTTCATGAGCACACTCTGGTTCTTCATGTAGTACGGCGGTTCGGTTTTACCTCCAGAGAAGACGTAGCAATCCACATAACCGTTACCGCTCTGACTCCCGTCAAATATTCCAGCTTCGCAGTCAACTGCCACGACGTGTTCAAAATGACAGCCTTGCGCACCCGGGCCATGCGCATACGTTGCCCAGAAGCAGTGCTCCGCAAAAATGCGCGAGACTTGAGAGTAATCCGCATTGAACGTATCAGGAATTTCTGGATGCTCGGGGTGGGTTGCGCGCCCGTCGAGGTCAATGCCACGCTGCCAGTTCAACAGAGCAAGGTTCTCTGCCCAGATCGGCCTTTGTGCATGTATTCCGCGCCATGCAAAGCGCTCCGCATTCGGGCCACTAGCAATTCTGCGAACAAGGGCAAAGCCCTCGAAGTGTGCGAATCTGGATTCTGCGAGAACTACGAAACCGTCCCGGTCAGAAGGAAAGACCAGAGTGGTTGTGCTTCCACTAAGACTGCCGGCGCTCGGCGGATAAGTTCGTGCCATACCTCCGGCTCCTCGGAAGTGTATGGGCGCGCGCACACGTAGCGGCGCTCCATCGATCCGGTACACGCCCGGAGGTATTTCAACTATTCCCCCTGTGCCATGCAGAGCGCCCATTGCCTGAACAAACGAATTGGTGGAATCTGATACGCCACTCGGATCGGCCCCGTGGTCTATCACGTTCTCGCTCACACCACTCATGACAGCCTCTATCTTCCTTTCTAGCGTGAACGGTCGACCCGAACCTGAACGGTCGACGCGCCTTGCGAAACACCGCGCCAATCCGGGGACGGAACAGAATCCGACCGAATTCGCCGGGCGCATGGCGCCCCGCACGGGGCTTCCTTCGGCCTCACGGGGGACGCCAGGTTGAGACCGAACGCCAACCGCTCGGCGTGCTTGTCATCTACCGACGTCACCGTTCCGCACCCTTCGGAGGCAAGCCATTGTGTCCGCCGGCGCCTACTCAAGGCGTCCAGCTCTGCTTCCCCAAAGGCAATGACCGTCTCCACTTGCGACAAGGCGTACCAGTGTCCTCAACCACGCCCACGACTGCTTAGGCTGCTTCACCGCCCACAGCTCCGTCGAGATCGGGTCTGTCAGACACCACCATCGCGCGCCTTGCCCACTCCCCCGATACATTCACGCTAGACCAGATCATCAGCCGGCGCAGATCGGGCAAGGCACGATGACTGCCCCAATCGCAGTTACTGAACTTGAATCCGTGATGTCGGTAAGTCGAGCAGGCCGGTGGCAGCAGGGCAGGGGTCGACGTTGTCCGGGCGGTAGCGGTCACGGCGTGACCTACTCATTCTTCGCGACGTAGGCGGCGAGGGTGCCGAGGGCCAGGCAGAGGGGCGAGTACAGGGCCAGGTCCCACCGTGTGAAGGTGGTGGGCTCGTCGGCGAGTCCGGAGGAGACCAGACCCGCGCCGCCGCGGAGCAGCAGTACGCCCGCGACGGTGGCAGCGCCCAGGCGTCCGAGCCGGGCAGGCAGCAGGCGCGGAGCCAGGCCCGCCTGAGCGGCTACGAGATAGGCCGCCGAACCGAGTGCCGCCGCCACGGTGGCCGTGGCTGCGGCACTGGGGGCCTCGGCTTCGGACACGCCACCGATCGTGCGGGTGAATTCGGCGCGGTCGTCGAACGGCCACGGTGAACAGACCCAGACCACGTGCAGGGCCGCGGCGGCGGCGAGGCCGGCTGCCGCCGCCCATCCAGCGGGCTTGGTGAACCTCATGAGCGTTCTCCTTTTCCGGACGTGACGGGGAACCGCCGGCCCACAGGGCGGGGCGGCCTCAGAAGGCCCACATGTGATGGCGCGCGGTGGCGTCGTGGCCGTCCCGGTCAGTTCCCTGTCGGGGGCAGGCCGAGCACTCCGCGCACTGCCCGGTCCATGAGCTCGATGTCGTAGGGAGTCCTTCCGGCCAGCTCGATCCCGACCGCCTCGACGACCGAGGTGTAGGCCGCCGCGGTCTCCCGGGGCGGCGGCCCGGGAGGGATCACCCCGCTCGCCCTGCCCGCAGCGATCAGGTCAGCACAGTCGGCGTCGAGCCGGTCGACGATCCCGGTGATTGCCCGGCCCACCGGATGGTCCTGCCCGGCGAACTCGATCCTCAAGGTCAACAGGACTCGCGCCACGTCCCGGCGGCAGAAGACGGCATGCTTCCGGGCCAGCGTCAGCAGCGCATCGACAGGGTCGGCCTCGGCGGCGGGGCTGCCCACCTCCGCGGTCCAGGTCTCCTCGACCCACGTCACAACCGCCAGCGCCAACTCCTCCTTGCCGGCGAACTGGTGATACACGGCGCCGCGGGAATACCCCGCCTCGCCGGCCACCCAATCCAGCGTCAGGTGGGCATAGCCGTGGGTGGACAGCCTTCGGGCCGCGGCTTCCAGCACTGCCTGCCTGGTCCTCGCACGCCGCTCGGCCTGTGTCCGCCGGGGGGTTGCTCCCGTCATCGCTTCTCGCATGCAGACAAGTCTGTACGTCTCTTCCTTCGGCTCCGCCGGCTGTTCAGCGGATTCCCTGACGGGACGCGTCCGGCTGATCTGTCCCAGCCGCGGTTTCGGGTGGCGGCCCGGAGACGAAGCGGCTTCGGCGCCTGTCCCCGAGCACGATGAGTCCGCCGATGATCGGGAATGCCCAGCCCGGCGAGGTCGGGCACACGATCGCGAGGGGCAGCCCCCAGGCGAGGAAGATCCACCCCAACCACCCCGGCACACGACGGTACTGGCGCGCTGACCACAGGACGTAGCACCCCAAGGCGAGCACTGGGACGGCCCAACTGCCGAATGTGGACCAGAATCCGGCCGCGCGCTCGAACTGGCCAGGCGTGGCGGGCACGTCGATGGTGAAGGTGTTCCACACGCCCTCGTCGACGACCTTCGCCCACAGGTCGCCCTCCTCCAGCGGTGCGACGACGACGTGCACGACGCCCATGCCGATGGCGAGCCAGCCCGCAGCCGCCACGAGGCGAGCGCTCATCTTCTCGCTGATCTCTCTCCTCACAGAAACAAACATACACGTTTGTAAGTTTGTGTGAAGGGGGCGAGCCGGGGCGACGATGGTCGGGTTCACGTGAATTCGTGCTGTCGGTCAGCGGTCAATGAGCAGGCCGGTACCGGCGAGGCAGCCGTCGACCACGTCGGGGCGGTACTGGATCTGCTTGAGTCTGCGTTTCACGGCCCTGGTGATCTGGCTCAGGTCGGCTGCGGCAAGGTTGCCGATGTTGCGCTTGACCATCGACCAGATGCCCTCCTGCGGGTTCAAGTCCGGTGCATAGGTGGCCAACTGGAAGACGGTGAGCCAGACGGCGTTCGCGGCGATGAAATCCCTCAGTGGGACCGTCAGGTGGATGCGTACGTTGCCCCAGACCAGGATGATCGGGCCGCCGAGCTGGATGCGGGCCCGAGTAAGCAGGTCGCGGAAGTCGCGCCAGCCGAAGCCCTTCGGCTGGCGCTTGCAGCCGTTGTAGTCGCGGATCGCGTAAAACATCCGGGACCGCTCGCCCGGCTTGTAGCAGGCATGCCCGCCATCGACACCCGCCCCGAGCCTTGGCCCCGCACCCGCACCACCGGGGTCCGGCCTCTGCGGCCCCATGTCCTGGCGCGAGGCGGCGACATCGACTGGCCTGCCTCGTCCTCAAGGACGACCCAGCCGTCACACGCCGCCGCCATGCTCTTACCCGCGGCCACACCTCCATCTTCCACAGCTCCACGGCCTCGTCGTCTCGCTCGATGGCCCGCCCTGCGGGCTGCTGCCACGACCAGCCGTGCCGCTTCAGCAGCTGCCAGGTGCCCTCCACGGTGCAGGAGGACGTGGAAGAGCCGGCCGATCAGCGTCTTGACCCGCGCCGGCGTCCACCGCTGGTCGGCTCAGCCGTGAGCCAGCGGGCCACGCTCCAGCTCCCGCTCAAGCCGGGCGATCTGCGACTCACCGAGCCGTGGACGCCCGGGTGATCCCCTCGACAGGACCCCGGCCTCGCCCTGTTCACGCCACCGCTTCACCGACCGCTCACTCGCCCGCAACGCGGCAGCGATGCCCTTGTTCTTCTCCCCGCCCTTGAAGCGTGCGTCGGCGGCCGGCGCAGCCGCTCCAGCTGCGAGAACCGCGAGCCCTCCGGCGTCTTCAGCGTCGCCACCAGGTCACCGGGCAGCGCGGGGTCCGCGCGACGGTGGCGTGGAGCCGCTTGTCCGCGACCTTCCGCACCTCCGACACCTGCCGGGCCAGCATCGAGACGCCCGGCAGCAGTACGCGGTTGCGGCGCAGCCAGCCCACCGCGTGGTCGAACAGCCCCTTCGGGCCCTCGGCGTGCGTCCAGGCCCGGCCGTGCAGGAACGTACGGAACCGCCACGACCACTCCAGGTCCTCGTGGTACTCGTAGGCGTCCCGGATCTCCCAAGCGTGCTCGTATGCCGTCTTCGGCCGCTCGGTGTACCGCTTCACCAGGCCCTCGATGTCGAGCTGCGCGGCCAGGTGCTCGACCACCCTCCACGGCGCGTCGAGCGAGTCGTCGGGGAGGAGCCGGCCGATGTAGCGAACCGTGCACATCTGCGGTGCGAAGCCGAGCTGGTGGTGCGTGGAGCGTCGCCGGGCGATCAGATCGCGGTCGACATGTCCTTGCCGCCGGGGCGCAGGACCCGTTCGCCGTCGTGGCGTCCCCCGCCGTCCGGGGTGTCGAACTGGAAGCCGTACCCGCCCTGGATGATGCCGCCGTAGGGCCGCAGGCCGATCTTGTGCTCCGGTTCGAAGACGTCCTCCGGGCGGTCGTCCCAGAAGGCGAGGTCGCCGAAAGGCTCGTCGCTGGTCCAGCTGATCAGGAACCGTCCGCCCGCGTAGTGCACGGCGTGGCCGGCCGCGTCGTCGGGCAGGCGGAAGACGCAGGAGGCGCGCGGGCCCGCGTGGTCGACGGCGACGGCCCGGTCGGAGCCGTAGACGGTCAGCACGGGCCAGGTGCCGGTCACCCGGACGGGGTCGCCGGGCGGGCAGCCGGCCAGGAGCCTCCTCCAGGGCGGGCCAGCCCAGTTCCTCGGGGAGGCCGGAGCGCAGCGCGCGGGCGAGGGGGCCGGTCAGGTCGAGTACGGCGACGGCTTCGTCGATGCCGTCCAGGGCGGTGGCCGTGGGGCGGTCCAGCAGGATGCGCAGCTCGTCCACGGCCTCGTCGGCGGCGGCGAGTCCGCCGCCGCGCAACGCGGTGAGCAGGCTCTCGACGCGGGTCGAAGCAGGGTCGTCATGCCAGTCCTCCGGCGAGTCCGGGGCCCGTGGCGGGTGGCAGGGCGGCGCCGGGGGCGCGGCGGCCCTCGGCGATCCGCCGCTTGGCGGCTCCGGCACCGGCGGCCAGTCGGTCCGCCTCGGCCTCCAGGGCGCGTACGCCCTCGTCGGTGAGCCGGTAGTAGCGCCTGAGGCGACCCTGCTGGACCTCCTCGCGGTCCAGGACGATCAGCCCGCCGGAGGTGAGCCGGTCCAGCACGCCGTACAGCGTGCCGACCCGCAGCTGCACCGTCCCGTCGGACAGCTCCTCGACCTCGCGCAGGATCCCGTAGCCGTGCCGCGGCTGATCGGCCAGGGCCGTCAGTACGAAGAACGCCGCCTGCGTCATGCTCCTCGATGCCATGCGGCCACGATATATATCGGCTTCCGATATACATAACGCCGACGATGCACTCGGCAGAGGCGCACGCCATTCGACAGGAGGCACCGGGACCTGCTGGGATGCGGTGAGCACCGCCACGCCGATCAGGCACCCCGGTTGATCGTCGTCCGGCCCGGGCATCGATACTGGCAACGCACGACGCCCCCGTTCACAGATGGACTCATGCCGACCTCCACCACCGACCGCCCCACGACTCCTCCCACGGTGTGGCTGGCCCACGGCCGCCACGTCGGTGCCGGCGCCGAGGAGCTGCTGCGGGACAATCTGCGCGACCTGACGGCGCGTGGCGTGATCCACGGCCACCTGGAGCCGCCGGAGGCGCAGGGCGACCGGGAGCGGGTGTTCGAGGCGCGCTGGGCGGTCGGCGGGGAGGTGACCGTGCGGGCGCGGCTGACCGTCGCGGCCCCGTCGGACGGCGGCCAGGAGTGGGTGCTCGCCGCCGAGGCGGAGGCCCCGTGGGACCTCGCGTGGCCGTCACCCGCCACCATGTTCTGGCCCGAGGGCTCCGAGAGCACCGCGGACCCCGGGGACACCGCCTGGGACCGGGCCGCCGGGTCCGAGCTGCGGCTGCGGGACATCAATCCGCTGCCCGCGGACGACAAGGACCTGCGGCGCGTCCTGCGCGACGCCGCGCCCGACACCTGGACCATCCATGTCGTCGTGCACGAGGCCATGACCCCCGACGAGCGCGGCCGTCGCCCGCTCACCCCGCTGCTGCCGCCCGGTCTGCGGCATCGGGTGGTCGAGCACCGTGCCGCGCCGCACCAGTTGCGCGCCGTGAACTGGGCGCTGCGCGAGTTCGGCGTGGAGGTGCCGCGGGGCGGTGCCGTGGTGCTGCCCGGCGTTCCGGCCCCCGAGGGCTACGACCGGGGCGGGTACTCGGTGCGCACCGTCTTCCTGGACGGCTCCCGGCCCGCCGAGCTGATCGACGCGGTGACGCGTTTCGCCCGCGCGCCGAGGCCGTTGCCGAAGGGGGCCGACGAGGCCCTCACCGCTCTGCGCGAGGACTGGCACCTGCTGACACTCGAGGAGGAGCTGGAGCGGGAGCGCGCCCTCGTGGCCATGTACGCCGAGGCGCTGGAAGCCATGACCCGCTCCCGTGATCTCTACCGGGAGGCCGCCGAGCGGGCCAACGAGGCGCTGGCCGCCTACCGGGAGTCCGCCGACCTGCCCGCTCCCGCCCCGGACGTGCGGGAGCGGAACCAGGACGCCCGCCCCGTGTCCCCGTTCCAGCAGCTCACCCGCACCCTCGAACGCTTCAGGCCCGCCGGCAGGTCCCGGCGGCCCGGGCCCCGCCCGCCCCGGAGCGAGCAGGCCGACGCCGGAGCCCCGGTCACCGCAACCTCGGTCACCGGCACCTCGGCCACTGCAACCTCGGTCACCGGGACCCCGGACACGGAGACGCCGCACGCCGAAAGGCCGGGCGCAGACAACCCGTAGGCGTCGGGCCCGGACGGCAGCCTCACGTCCGGCCCGCCCGAGTAAACAC
>NZ_MUND01000805.1 GCF_002154375.1 Streptomyces glaucescens
CCGGTGCCGCCGCCGCGGCGGCCGTCGGCACGGTCGGCTACGGCTCCTACGGCGTGCTGCGCGGCCCGCAGGTGAAGCGGGTCACCGTCCCGCTCGCCAAGCTCCCGCGCGGGGCACACGGCTTCCGGATCGCGGTGGTCAGCGACATCCACCTGGGCCCGGTGCTCGGCCGCGGCTTCGCCCAGAAGGTGGTCGACACGATCAACTCGACCCAGCCCGACCTGATCGCGGTCGTCGGCGACCTCGTCGACGGCAGCGTGAAGGACCTCGGGCCCGCGGCGGCCCCCCTGGCCCAGCTGAAGGCCCGTCACGGGGCCTACTTCGTCACCGGCAACCACGAGTACTTCTCCGGCGCCGAGCAGTGGGTCGAGGAGGTACGGCGGCTGGGCCTGCGCCCGCTGGAGAACGACCGGACGGAGCTGCCCTTCTTCGACCTCGCGGGCGTCAACGACGTGGCGGGCGAGGACGAGGGGCAGGGCCCCGACTTCGGCAAGGCACTCGGTGACCGGGACACCGCACGCGCGTGCGTGCTGCTCGCCCACCAGCCGGTGCAGATCCACGACGCCGTCGAGCACGGCGTCGACCTTCAGCTCTCCGGCCACACCCACGGCGGCCAGCTCTGGCCCGGCAGCCTCCTCGCGTCCGCCGCCAACCCCACCGTGGCGGGCCTGGAACGGTACGGCGACACACAGCTGTACGTCAGCCGGGGCGCGGGCGCGTGGGGGCCGCCGACCCGGGTGGGGGCGCCCTCGGACATCACCGTGGTGGAGCTGGCGTCCCGCCAGGCGTGAACGGTGCACCCCGCACGAACCGTGGCCTGATCTCGATGTCCGGCTCACCCGCCGTACCGCCGCATCCGCCCAACCGGCACCAGGCGGCCGCTCGGCACCGCACCATGTGTCTCAGGTGTGTGGGGGGTGAGGAGCAGCAGTGATGAGGCGCTACGCGTTCCGGCTGCCCCGGCACCCGGGGTCCGTCGGTCTCGCCCGGCGCCGGGTACGGGACCACCTGGCCGCCTGGGGGCACGGCCCGGACGATCCGGCGCTCGGCGACGCCGCGCTGCTGGTGTCCGAACTCGCCACCAACGCGCTGCGCCACGGCGCCCGCGCGGAGAGCGAGTTCGAGGTCGCGGTCACCGCGCTGGCCGACGGCTCCTGTCTCCTGGAGGTCTCCGACGAGGGCCGGGCGGCCCCCCGGATGCGGACGCCGGAGTCCTGGGAGGAGAGCGGCCGGGGCCTGCACCTGGTGGAGCACCTCGCCGCCGCGTGGGGCGTGTGGAGCCGGGGCGGCCACGGGAAGACCGTGTGGGCCCTGATCGCCCCCGCCCGCCCCTGAGAAGGAGCCGGTGTGCGCGGGCGTGCGCCGGTCAGGAACCCGCCGTCTTGCGGCCGGGGTCGGGGAGCGCCCGGGTCATGCCCGGCAGGAAGTCGGTGAACAGCTCGTGCACCTCCCGCACCAGCGGGCGCAGCACCCGGAACCGGGCCAGCGACACGCCCCGCGCGGTGAGCCGGGCGCCGCGCTCGGCGAGCCGGTAGCTGCGCTCCCGGCCCTCGGTGCGGTCGAAGATCCAGTACAGGCAGAGGCCCATCTGCGACAGCCACATCAGCTCGGGCAGGATGTCCCGCAGCTCCTCGGGCACCTTGGTCTTGGTCGCCCCCGCCAGCACGTCCCGGTGGACGCTGATGGCCTCCTCGCGCGCGTGCTCCGACTCGGGGGAGAACGGGCTGAGCGGGCTGTCCGGGTCGGCGGCGTTCTTGAAGAACTGCACCGCGAACTCGTGGTACGGCGAGGCCACGTCCAGCCAGGCCTTCAGCACGCCCGCCAGACGCGCCTCCAGGTCGCTCTCCCGGGCCAGGATCTCCCGGACCGCCGCCTGGTGATCGGCGGCGATCCGGTCGTAGAAGCCCTGGATCAGGTGCTCCTTGCCGGCGAAGTAGTAGTAGGCGTTGCCGACCGAGACCCCGGCCTCCTGGGCGATGGCCCGCATGGTCGTCTTGTCGTAGCCGCGCTCCTGGAACAGCCGCATGGCCGTCTCCAGGATCAGCGCACGGGTCTGCTCGGACTTGCTGGGCGGGTCGCCCGCACCGGGGGTGTCGTTCATCGCAGGCACGGTAGGAGCCTAGTCAGTGCGCGAGCGGCCTATGGACCGGTGGGGCAGGCCCCGCCGGTCCATAGGCCGCTCGCG
>NZ_MUND01000806.1 GCF_002154375.1 Streptomyces glaucescens
CGCCCCGACACCGAGCAGACGCTGGCCGCGATCTGGGCCGACGTCCTGCGGGTCGAGCGGGTGGGCGCGCGCGACAACTTCTTCGCGCTCGGCGGCGACTCCATCCTCAGCATCCAGATCGTCTCCCGGGCCCGCCAGGCCGGCCTCGCGCTGACCACGAAGGACGTCTTCCGCCACCAGACCGTCGCCGAACTCGCCCTGCGGGTCACCGAGACGGCACCGGTCACGGCGGACACAGCCGCGCCCGCCGAGGCACCGCTCACCCCCATCCAGCGCTGGTACCTCGACGGCCGCCGTCCCGGCGACCCGCTGCGCTTCACCATGTCGCAGCGGCTCGAACTGGCCCCCGGGACCGACCTGTCCGCCCTGCGCCCCGCCGTGGACGCCCTCGTGCGCCACCACCCGGCGCTGCGCACCCGCTTCCTCCGCACCGAGGACGGCTGGCGCCAGGAGGTCCTGCCCGGCGTCCCGGACGGCATCGTCACCCAGCACGACGTGGCCGGCCTCGACGACCCCGCCCTGGAGGCCGAGACGGCCCGCCTCGCGGACCGGGCCCGCGCCCTCCTCGACCCCGCCGAGGGCCGGGTGGCGCGCGTCCTGATCCTCGACCGCGGCCCGCAGCTGCCCGCCCACCTGCTGTTCACCGTCCACCACCTGGTCGTCGACGGCGTCTCCTGGCGGATCCTGCTGGGCGACCTGGAGACCGCCCACCGCCAGGCCGCCGCCGGACACCCCGTCGAGCTCCCCCCGGCCACCACCGCGTACGGCCACTGGGCGGCCCGGCTGGAGGCCCACACCCGCTCCGGTGCCCTGGACGGCGACCTCGACCACTGGCGGCACACCGTGGCGGCCCCCGCCGACCTGCCCGCCGGCCGGCCCGGCCCCAACACCCACGGCACCGCCGCCACGGTCACGGTGGAACTGGAGCCGGAGACCACCCAGGCCCTGCTGCGGCAGGTCCCGGAGGTCTACCGCACCCAGGTCAACGACGTCCTGCTCAGCGCCCTCGGCCGCACCCTGGCCCGCTGGTGCGGGCGGGAGAGCGTGCTGGTCGGCGTGGAGGGCCACGGCCGCGAGGACCTCTTCGACGACCTGGACCTGTCCCGGACGGTCGGCTGGTTCACCGCCGAGTTCCCCCTCGCGCTGACCGTCGCCCCCGACGCCGACTGGCACGACACCCTGCGCTCGGTCAAGGAGCAGCTGCGCGCGGTGCCCCTGCGCGGCCTGAGCCACGGCGCGCTGCGCCACCTCCTGCCCGACAGCCCGCTGGCCGGCGCCCCGGCACCGCGGGTCGGCTTCAACTACCACGGTCAGTGGGACGCCGACGGCGGCGGCAGCGGCCTGTACGCCGCCGCCCTGCCCGCGGCCGGCTCCGACACCGACCCCGACGCCCCCCGGCCCTACCTGCTGGACATCACCGGGGTGGTCCAGGACGGGCGGCTCGAACTCGGCTGGACCTACCCGCCGGCCGTCTACGACGAGGCCACCGTCCGCGCGCTCGCCGAGGAGATGTGCGCGGCGCTGCGCGAGATCGCGGCCCACTGCGGCCGCCCGGACGCGGGCGGCCGCACCCCGTCGGACTTCCCGCTGGCCGGGCTCGGTCAGGCGGAGCTGGACCGCCTCGTGGGCGACGGCCGGCACGTGGCCGACGTCCTGCCGCTGACACCGCTGCAGGCCGGCATGCTCTTCCACGGCCTGGTGGACACGGCGGGCGCCTACTCCGACCGGGTGGCCGTACGACTGTCCGGGGTGACCGACCCGCAGGCCTTCGCCGCCGCCTGGCAGCAGGTCTCCGACCGCACCGAGGCCCTGCGCACCAGCGTCCACTGGCAGGGCCTGCCGCACCCCGTGCAGGTCGTGCACCGGCACGTGGAGCTGCCCGTCACCCACCTGGACTGGCGGGGCCTGACGCCGCAGCAGCGCGCGCGGGAGACCGAGGAACTGCTGGCCGCCGACCGCGCGGCGGGCATGGACCTGACCACCGCACCGCTCACCCGCCTCACCCTGGCCGCGCTGCCCGGCGACGAGATCCTGCTGCTGTGGTCCTCCCACCACCTGATCCTGGACGGCTGGAGCACCGGACAACTGCTCACCGAGGTGTGCGAGCGCTACGCCGGGCTCACCGGCGGCCGAGCGGCCCCCGCACCGGTCCGGCGCCCGTTCGCCGACTTCCTGCGCTGGCTGCACGACCAGGACGAGAACGCCGCCGAGGCCCACTGGGCCGGCGCCCTCACCGGGTTCCCCGCCCGCACCCCGCTGCCGTACGACCGCACGCCGGCCGAGGAGCACCGCGCCCGCGCCGCCGCCGTGGCACACCGCCGGCTGGACGAGCACCTGTCGGCGCGGCTGCGGCGGACGGCCGCCCGGGCCGGGCTGACGGTGAACACCGTGATCGAGGGCGCCTGGGCGCTGTTCCTGGCCCGCCACAGCGGCCGCGAGGACGTCGTGTTCGGCACCACCGTCTCCGGGCGCCCGGCCGAACTGCCCGGCGTGGAGTCGATGATCGGCATGTTCATCAACACCGTGCCCACCCGCATCCGGGTCTCGGGCGGGGGAGCGGCGTCCTGGCTGCGGGAGGTGCAGGAACGGCAGAGCGACACCCGGCGCTTCGACTTCCTCGCCCTGCCCCGCATCCAGGCGCTGAGCGAGATACCGGCCGGCGAGGCGCTGTTCGACAGCATGGTCGTGTTCGAGAACTACCCCGTCGACGAGTCCGCCACGGCCCGCACGGGCGTGCGCGTCGAGGAGGTACGCGCCGAGGACGCGCCCACCTTCCCGCTGTGCCTGCGCGCCCACGTCGGCGACCGCCTCGGCATCGACCTCGCCTACGACGCCGGACTGTTCGACGCGGACACGGCCGAACGCCTCGCGGACCGCCTCGCGGTCGTCCTGCGCGCCCTCGCCGACGCCCTCGAGACCGACGCGGACGTCACCGGCCTGGCGCCGCTGACCGAGGACGACCACGCCCTGCTGGAGCGGTGGAACACCACCGCCCGGCGAACGGTGCCCCGTAGCCCCGTCGACCTGTTCGCCGACCAGGCCCGCCGCACCCCCGAGGCGCCCGCGCTGCGCGACGGCGACACGGCGCTGACCTACCGCAGCCTCGACGACTGGTCCGACGCCGTGGCCTCCCGGCTGCTCGCCGACGGCCTGCGGGCCGAGGACCGGGTGGCGCTCCTGATGGACCGCGGCGCCGAACTCGTCGTCGCCCAGCTCGCCGTCCTCAAGGCGGGCGGCGCCTACGTGCCCGTGGACGCCCGCGCCCCCGAGGACCGGCGCCGCACGCTGATCGAGCGGGCGGGCGCGACGGCCCGGCTGACCGCCGAGGACGTCGCCGCCGCGCGCACTCCCGTGCCGGGCGCGCCCGTCGCCGCACCCGCGGACCCCGACCGGCTCGCGTACGTGATGTTCACCTCCGGGTCGACCGGCGAGCCGAAGGCGGTCGCGGTACGCCACCGTGACGTGGCCGCCCTCGCCACCGACAGCCGCTTCACCGGCGGGGTGTGCGAGCGGGTGCTGCTGCACTCCCCGGTGGCCTTCGACGCCGCCACCTTCGAGGTGTGGGCGCCCCTGCTCACCGGCGGCTGTGTCGTCGTGGCGCCCCCGCGGCCGCTGGACGCGGCACTGCTGCGGCACCTGGTCCGCGACACCGGACTGAGCGCGCTGTGGCTGACCGCAGGCCTCTTCCGGCTGCTGGCGCAG
>NZ_MUND01000807.1 GCF_002154375.1 Streptomyces glaucescens
CACCCACACCCCTCGCTCACTCCCACACTCCCCCACCCAACTGTCAGTCCCACCCCCTATCGTTCGACGGCATGACGACCCCGCGCCCCGCAACCAGCCTCTCCGCGGACGAAGCCCGCCGTATCGCCCTCCGCGCCCAGGGCCTCCTAGGCATCCCCAACCGCCGCGCCGGCGTCCGCGGCATACTCCGGCACCTCGGCGCGGTGCAGCTCGACACCATCTCGGTGCTGGCCCGCTCCCACGAGCTGGTGCCGTACGCCCGCCTGGGCCCCGTAGGCCGCACCACGGTGGAGGACGCCTACTGGAAGGACACCCACGCCTTCGAGTACTGGTCGCACGCCGCCTGCATCCTCCCCATCGAGGAGTGGCCCCACTTCGCCTTCCGCCGCCGCGCCTACCGCAACCGCCCCCACTGGCACCACGATCTCCCGGACGGCACCTACGACCAGGTGATCAAGCAGCTCCGCGAGGAAGGCCCCCTGACGGCCACCGAGTTGGGCGGCGCCAAGAAGACCAGCGAGTGGTGGGACTGGTCCGGCACGAAGGTCGCCGCCGAACGCGCCCTGATGTACGGCGAGGTCGTCTGCGTGGAGCGCCGCGGCTGGAAGCGCGTCTACGACCTCGCGGAACGCGCCGTCCCCTCCGATCTGCTCCACGACGACCTGGACGACCGGGAATGCCTCCGCCGCCTGGTCCGCCTGGCCGGCGAGGCCCTGGGCGTCGGCACGCGCGCGGACATCGCCGACTACCACCGCCTGAAGGGTGATCAGGTGGACGCGGTGATCGCCGACTCCGGCCTGGTGCCGGTCACGGTCGAGGGCTGGGGCAAGCAGGCCTGGGCGGACCCGGCGGCCCTGGAGACTCCCCCGCGCGGCCGCCACCGTACGACGCTGCTCTCCCCCTTCGACTCGCTGATCTGGGAGCGCGCCCGGACGGAGCGGATCTTCGGTTTCACGCACCGCCTGGAGGCCTACGTCCCGAAGCAGAAGCGCGTCCATGGCTATTTCGCGATGCCGGTCCTGGCCGGCGGCCGGCTGGTCGGTCGCGTCGATCCGGCCCGCGAGGGCCACACCCTGGTCGCCAAGCAGATCACGCTGGACGGCCCGAAGGCGGTCCCGTCCGTGGCCCAGGCCCTGCTGGAGGCGGCAAGCTGGGTGAATTGCACGAACGTCCGCGTGGAGCGAGTGGACGCCCCGGACCTACGCGCCCCCCTCGTCGCGGAACTGACCCGAGCCCTGACCTGACCTGACCCGATGTGATCCGGCCGGCCGGGGGCCCGCCCCGCCTCACCGGATCTCGAGGATCTTCTCCCGCATCGCGTACACCACCGCCTCCATCCTGGAGTGCAGCTGCAGCTTCTCCAGGATGTTGCGCACGTGGTTCTTCACGGTGTTCTCGGAGATGAACAGCTCCTTGGCGATGTCCCGGTTGTTCATCCCGGTGGCCACGAGCTTGAGCACTTCCAGCTCCCGGTCGGTGAGCCGCGGCGCGGGCACGAGCCGACGCTCGTCGGTCCGCTGGATCATCGACTTGAACTCGGTGAGCAGTTTCGACGCCATCGAGGGGCTGATCTGGGACTGCCCGTCGGCGACCGCGCGAATGGCGGTGGCCACCTCGTCGGTCGAGATCTCCTTGAGCAGATATCCGGTCGCGCCCGCCTTGATCGCGTCGTAGAGATCGGCTTCCTCGTCGCTGATCGTCAGCATGATGATCTTGGCGCTGGGCGCCACCTCCTTGATGGAGGTGCACGCCTCGATCCCGCCCCGCTTCGGCATCCGTACGTCCATCAGGACGATGTCGGGCAGCAGGTCCGCGGCCTTCTCCACCGCCTCGGCGCCGTCCCCGGCCTCTCCGACGACCTGGATGTCCTCCTCGGCCGCGAGCACGATCTCCAGGCCGCGCCGGAAGAGGGCATGGTCGTCCACGACCAGGACGCGGATCGGCTCCTGGCGTGAAGAGCCCATGTCCGGGTCCATGCCGTGCGGGCCGTCGCCGGCCCCCTGGGCATGCATCGGTCCGAAGCTGTCCGCCATCGTTCCTCCCCCTGAAGGCTTAGGCCTGTGGTCCTGTGCCATCGCCAACCCAAGGCAACAACCCACCGGTTGGGCCGTTGCGGCCATGATTTCATGCCCGGACGACACCGCGGTGACGAAGCGGTGGGCGAAGTGGTCGCACACCGGAGGCACACCGGTGCCCCTGGGGGCGCACACGCGCTCCAGGGGCACCGGATCAGCTGTCGCCCGGGATGGTCAGCCGCCCAGCGAACCGCCCGCCTCGGGCGAGGGCGGCTCGGTGATCATCGTGTCCGTCCGGAGATGGATCACGCCGTAGTCGTAAGCGTGCCGCCGGTAGACGACACTGGGCTCCTTCGTCTCGGAGTCGACGAAGAGGTAGAAGTCGTGCCCGACCAGTTCCATCTCGTAGAGCGCCTGGTCGAGGGTCATCGGGGCGGCGGCGTGCGTCTTCTCGCGGACGACGAGGGGGCCCTCGCCCTTGATCTCGAGGGAGCCGATCTTCTTGGTCGGCACGTCGTCCGGCTCGTCCGCTTCGAAGGCGTGGCCGTTGCCGTTGAGCGTGGCCGCACCCGGAACGTGGTTGGGGACCTCGGCTGCGGTGAGCCGACGGACCCCGCGGCGCGTGTGCCGCTTGTCGTGCTGCCGGCGCAGCCGGGCGTCCAGCTTCTCCGCGGCGAGGTCGAGTGCCGCGTACGGATCGCTGGCCGCTGCCTCCGCCCTGATCACCGGACCGCGGGAGCGGAGCGTGATCTCCACTCGGTCGCACCGGTCGGCCTGTCGGGGGTTGGGCTCCTTGGACACCTCGACGTCGAGGCTGATCACCTTGCCATCGAGCTTCTGGATCTTCTCCAGCTTCAGCTTCTCGGCCACGTGCTTGCGGAACCGCTCGGGCACCTCGGTCTTGCGGCCCTTGACGACGATGTCCACGCAGAACTCCGTTCCCGGAGGGCTCCGCTTCAGCCGCGGAGCATCTCCCTTGTGCACCAGGTCCCGGTGAGCCCCGGAACCTCGGACTCGGTGACGTCCACCTCCTCCTCCCCCATGGGCGAGATCTGCACCCCAGCCGACCGGGTGATTGCGGAAATCCCGCGGTGCGGCATTCGGATTCGAGAGGTGTGGCCTGCGGCTTTCCCTCTCAACCGAACATATCTCGCCTGGACGGATGTCGTCACCCTCTACCGCGGCGTACCTCCGTTCAAGTGAATTGATGCTCTCACTACCTGCAACGATGCAACTTCGCAGTCAGTTCCGGTTTATTTCGAAAGAATCCGGCGTTGCGGCGATCACCGCCGCGCAGATCGCATCTCCGGTGACGTCCGGCCGCGCCATTCCAGGGCTCGTCCGCTTGCGGTCCACGCTCCCTCCCTTTGCTCCAGACGTCCGTGCTCCTGTCCTTTCCCGACTTCCTCTCCCGTACACAGGTGACACACCTTCTTCTCCGAGTTCCCCCTCCCGTGGTCCGAGTGCCACACCTCGGGGGCACCCATGCCGGTCCGGCCCCGACGCGTGAACCGTCCGCGCCTCCCGCACCACGCGCGCCGCCTCCGTCAGGGACGCACCGGTCGTCATCAGGTCGTCGACCAGCACCACCGGCCCGCCCGCCAGCAGCCGCGCCGCGCCGGGCACCACGGCCAGCGCGCCCGCCAGGTTCTGCAGCCGCTGCCGGGAGTCGAGCCCCGACTGGTCGAGGACCGTCCGCCGCTGCCGCAGCACGGCGAGCACCCGGGCCGCCGTCCCCGTCCGCCGCAGCTCCCCTGCCGCGGCGTACGCGATCCGCCGCACCGGATCGTGTCCTCGCGCCCGCACCGCCCCGCGCCCCGACGGAACGGGAACGAGCAGCACCGGCCCGCCGGGGACCCGAGGCCCGCCCCGGGGCGACGAACCACCGCCACCGCTC
>NZ_MUND01000808.1:0-470 GCF_002154375.1 Streptomyces glaucescens
GGTAGGCGGCGCCGCGGCCCGTGCCTGACTGACACCCGCGTCAACAAGCCGGCGCAGAGGGCTTCACCCTCGGCTTACCCGTCAGTACATTGACACCATGTCTAACAAGCAGGCCCGGGTGCCCCGCCCCGTCGAGTCCGAGCACATCCCGCTCAAGGCGCGCAAGGTGTCCTTCTCCTGGGAGGACACTCCGCTGCACTGGGTGCCGGGCGACCCGTTCACCACGCACACGATCAATGTGCTGCATCTGCTGCTGCCGGCCGGTGAACGCTGGTTCGTGCACGTCTACAAGCAGGTGCTGCCGTACATACGCGACGAGCGGCTGCGCGCGGACGTCATCGGATTCATCGGCCAGGAGGCCATGCACTCCCAGGCCCACGACGAGGTGCTGCCGCATCTGCGCGAGCAGGGGCTCGACCCGACGCCGTACACCGCGCAGGTCGACTGGCTCTTCGAGAAGCTGCTCGGCG
>NZ_MUND01000808.1:522-833 GCF_002154375.1 Streptomyces glaucescens
GACTGGGTGCTGGGCGCCGAGGAGCTGGACCGGCGGGGCGCCGACCCCACCATGCTGGACCTGCTGCGCTGGCACGGCGCGGAGGAGGTCGAGCACCGCTCGGTCGCCTTCGAGCTGTTCCAGCACGTCGACGGCGGCTACCGGCGCCGGGCCCGCACCTGGGCCGTCGCGTTCACCGCGCTGGTGTTCCTGTGGCAGCGCGGGACCCGCTTCTTCATGGAGAACGATCCGACGCTGCCGGCCGGGAAGGCCACCTTCAAGGACTTCCACGCGCGCGGACGGCAGGGCCTGCTGCCGTCGACGGGCGACAT
>NZ_MUND01000081.1 GCF_002154375.1 Streptomyces glaucescens
GCCTTCCTGCCGCCCGCGGAGCCCGAGAACTCCTCGTTGTAGGCCTGCTCCCAGCCGTCGACCACCTTCACGCCGTTGGCCTTCAGCTTCTTCCAGTAGTCCGCCCAGCCGTCGTCGCCGTACTTCGCGGCGGTGCCGAGCAGGAAGCCGAGGCCCGGCGAGGAGGTGGCGGGGTTCTCGGTGACCAGCAGGTTCTTGTACGCCGGCTCGATCAGGTCGTCGAGGGAGTCCGGCGGGGTCAGCTTGTGCTCGCTGAAGTACGCCTTGTCGTAGTTGACGCAGATGTCGCCGGTGTCGACGGGCGTGACCCGGTGCTCGTCCTGGTCGGCGCGGTACTCGGGCAGCACCAGGTCGGAGCCCTTCGGCTCGTACGACTGGAACAGGCCGTTGTCGAGGGCGCGGGACAGCAGGGTGTTGTCGACGCCGAAGAAGACGTCGCCCTGCGGGTTGTCCTTGGTCAGGATCGCCTTGTTGACGGCCTGCCCGGCGTCGCCGTCCTCCAGGACCCGGACCTTGTAGCCGGACTGCTTCTCGAAGGCGGCGAGGACGCCCTTCGAGACGGCCCACGAGTTGTGGCTGACCAGCGTGACGGTCCTGGAGTCGCCGCCGGACGCCTGGTCGCCGTCGGACGACCCGCACGCGGACAGCGTGACCAGGCCCAGCCCGACGGCCACGATCGTGGCCTTCTTGGTGATGCTCACTGATTCCTCCTGGGCTGACCAGGAAGAGACGCGGCCCTGCCCGGGACCTTCCGGAGCGATCCGGGGGCTCCCGGGCAGGGCGCAACAGCTCGAGTGGTGACCGATCTCCCTACCCAGAATGACCTGGGCCAGGTTCGGAGGGTCTGCGGCCGGGTGCCGCACTCTCAGCGCTGTGGCGCTCCCCTGTCGGAATATGCAGATGTTCGGATGATGGAGTTGTCGTGACGGCGGTCAGACTACCTCTCGGTGGCGGCGAGCTGACCACACGCCCCGTCGATCTCCTGACCACGGGTGTCCCGGATCGTCACCGGCACACCATGGGCGGCGATGGCCTCGACGAACGCCTTCTCGTCCTCGGGCCGGGAGGCGGTCCACTTCGACCCCGGCGTCGGGTTCAGCGGGATCAGATTGACATGCACCGGCCTGCCCTTGAGCAGCCGGCCCAGCCGGTCACCGCGCCATGCCTGGTCGTTGATGTCCCGGATCAGCGCGTACTCGATGGACAGCCGGCGCCCGGACTTCTCGACGTAGTCGAACCCGGCGTCCAGGACCTCGCGCACCTTCCACCGGGTGTTGACCGGGACGAGCGTGTCGCGCAGCTCGTCGTCGGGCGCGTGCAGCGAGATCGCCAGCCGGCACTTGAAGCCCTCGTCGGCGAACCGGTGGATCGCCGGGACCAGCCCGACCGTCGACACGGTGATGCCGCGCTGCGACAGGCCCAGACCGTCGGGGGCGGGGTCGGTGAGGGCGCGGATGGCGCCGACCACCCGCTTGTAGTTGGCGAGCGGCTCACCCATCCCCATGAAGACGATGTTCGACAGCCGCGCGGGCCCGCCCGGCACCTCGCCGTCACGCAGCGCCCGCATGCCGTCCACGATCTGGTGGACGATCTCGGCGGTGGACAGATTCCGGTCCAGGCCCGCCTGCCCCGTCGCGCAGAACGGGCAGTTCATCCCGCAACCCGCCTGGGAGCTGATGCACATGGTCACCCGGTCCGGGTAGCGCATGAGCACCGACTCCACGAGGGTGCCGTCGAAAAGCCGCCACAGCGTCTTGCGGGTGGCGCCCTCGTCGGTCGACAGATGCCGTACGACCGTCATCAGGTCCGGGAACAGCGCCTCGCGCAGCTTGTCGCGGGAACCGGCCGGGATGTCGGTCCACTGCTCCGGGTCGTGCGCGTACCGCGCGAAGTAGTGCTGCGAGAGCTGCTTGGCACGGAACGGCTTCTCGCCGATCTCGGCGACGGCGTCCTTCCGCTCCGCGGGCGTGAGATCGGCGAGGTGCCGCGGCGGCTTCTTGGCTCCGCGCGGGGCGACGAAGGTGAGCTCACCGGGAACTGGGCGTGCCACGGTCGGACGACTCCTCATGACGGGCGAGGCCTGGCACCCCCGCGGGGCGGGGACCACGGCAGGACGGTGCCGGAGCCAGGAGACCTCTCGGGACGACCCCCGCGGCGAGGCGGGAGCGACGGAAGGGCCCGCGGCGGGGCCACGAGCCCTTCCAGGGTACCTGCTCGCCGTCAAGCCCGGCCGGGGCCGAAGCGGGGGCCGGCGCACGGTTACGCCGCGCCGCTCTCCAGGCGGTCCTTCAGCCTGCGCTCGTTGATCGGCATCTCCTTGCGGGCCGTCGGACGGACCACGAGGGGCACCAGCACCTTCCCGATGCCGTGGCTGTCGAAGTCCAGCTCCAGCGTGACCCGGGAGCGGCGGCCCTCGTCCAGCGGTTCGATCTCGCCGCGGAGGAGACCGCGGACGGGCCCGTCGACTCCGCGCATCGACCAGCTGTACGGCGGGTTGTAGTCGGTGATCTCCATCGTCATGGGCACCTCACGGCTGCCCACGCGCCGGACGACCCGGGTGCGGGAGCCGATGTGCGGCGGCCCGGTGTCGAGACGTTCGGCGGTCACGGCGCTCGCCTGCCACTCCGGCAGGCGGGACGCGTCCAGCACGTACGCGCAGACGTCCTCGGGTCTGCGGTCCACGACGACGGATCGTCGGATGACGGTCATGGCGCCCCCTTGGGTGCGGCCCCCCACAGGACGTACACCGGCATCGTCCCACTCTCCCGGACCGGGGGCCACGGCGCGCGAACGTGAAGCCCCCCGCCCGGAGGGGCGGGGGGCTTCACGTCTGCCGGTGCGCGGCCGGTCAGCCGCTCCCGACGAAGACCACCAGCAGCAGCCACACCACCGGCGCGGTCGGCAGCAGCGAGTCCAGCCGGTCCATGATGCCGCCGTGTCCCGGCAGCAGGGTGCCCATGTCCTTGATCCCGAGGTCCCGCTTGATCATGGACTCGCCGAGGTCGCCCAGCGTGGCGCTGGCCGCGACCGCCAGCCCCAGCAGCAGCCCGTGCCACCAGGCCCCGCCGTCCACCAGGAACTCCATGCACAGCGCGCCCGCGGCCATCGCGAACGCCACCGCGCCCACCAGGCCCTCGCGGGTCTTGCCGGGGCTGATCCGCGGCGCCAGCTTGTGCTTGCCGAACCGCCAGCCGACGGCGTACGCCCCGGTGTCGCTGACCACGGTCAGCAGCAGGAACGTCAGCACCCGCCACGGCCCGTCCTCGGCCTTCAGCATCATCGCGACGAACGTGGCCAGGAACGGCACGTAGAACGCGGCGAAGACTCCGGCCGTGACGTCCTTCAGATAGCCCTCCGGCGGCTCCGTCATCCGCCAGACCAGCACCGCCAGCGCGGTGAGCGCCATCGCCACCCACGCGCCCTCGGCTCCCCGGACGTACCCGGCGACCACCATCGCGGCGCCGCCGACCGCGAGCGGCACCAGCGGTGCGCGGATACCCTTGCGCTCCTCCAGCCGCTTCGTCAGCTCCCACAGCCCGACCACCACGGCGACGGCGACCACGCCGACGAACACGGCCTTGACGACGAACAGCGACGCGACGATCACCGCGCCGAGCCCGACGCCGACCCCTATCGCGGCACCGAGATCCCGGCCCGCGCTCTTCTTCTGCGGTGCGGGGGCCGGCTGCGGGGAGTCGGGCATGGGATCCGGATTCTGCGACGCCGCCCTGTGGGGCCGCGCCGGCGTGCTCTCGTCGCGGTACGTCTCGTGCTGGAACGTGTCATGGAACGGCTGGTCGCCGAACGTCTGACCGTGGAACGTGCGGTCGCGGTAGGTCTCGTCCCGGAACAGCGGGCCGCTCGGCCGAGCGGCCCCCCGGTGGTCATCCTGGTGTCCGCCGTGTGCGGATCCGTCGGGCACGATGGGCATGGGCCGAGTCTGCTGCGCGTCCCGCGCGTCGAACGCGGGACCCGCCGGGGCGGACCCCTGGACAGGCCCCTGGTCGGACGGCCCCCAGTACCCGGTCTGCGGCGTCCCCCAGGAAGAGTCGTTCATCAGACCTCGAGCAGTTCGGCTTCCTTGTGCTTCAGGAGCTCGTCCACCTGGGCGACGTACTTCGCGGTGGTGTCGTCGAGCTCCTTCTCCGCACGCCGGCCCTCGTCCTCGCCGATCTCGCCGTCCTTGATCAGCTTGTCGATGGCGTCCTTGGCCTTGCGCCGCACCGAGCGGATCGAGATCTTCGCGTCCTCGCCCTTGCCCTTGGCGACCTTGATGTACTCGCGGCGGCGCTCCTCGGTCAGCTCCGGGAACACCACTCGGATGATGTTGCCGTCGTTGCTCGGGTTGACGCCCAGGTCGGAGTCGCGGATCGCCTGCTCGATGTTGCGCAGCGCGCTCTTGTCGAACGGGGTCACGACGGCCATGCGCGGCTCCGGCACGGAGAACGAGGCCAGCTGGTTGATCGGCGTCGGCGCGCCGTAGTAGTCGGCCACGATCTTGTTGAACATCGCCGGGTGCGCACGGCCGGTGCGGATCGCGGCGAAGTCCTCCTTGGCGACCACGACGGCCTTCTCCATCTTCTCCTCGGCCTCGAGGAGGGTCTCTTCGATCACCACTTGCTCCTGCGTGTCTTGAGTAGGCCCGGCTGCGGTCGACGTGTTGTGGTCGGCGGCCGGCTGCGTCGCGTCTTCTTCCTGCACGGTTCCCGACCGGTGAGACATTGTCCATCCCCCGGCCGGGCTCCGCGGGTCAACCGGTCAGTTCCGGCTGCCCTGGTCACCCACCAGCGTGCCGATCTTCTCACCCTTGACGGCCCGGGCGATATTGCCCTCGGCCAGAAGCTCGAAGACGAGGATCGGCAGCCGGTTGTCACGGCAGAGCGTGATGGCCGTGGCGTCGGCGACCTTCAGGTCGCGCGTGATGACCTCGCCGTAACCGAGCGCGTCGAACTTCACGGCGTCCGGGTTGGTCTTCGGGTCGGAGTCGTAGACCCCGTCGACTCCGTTCTTGCCCATCAGCAGCGCCTCGGCGTCGATCTCCAGGGCGCGCTGGGCGGCGGTGGTGTCGGTGGAGAAGTACGGCATGCCCATACCGGCGCCGAAGATGACCACGCGGCCCTTCTCCAGGTGGCGCACGGCGCGCAGCGGAATGTACGGCTCGGCGACCTGGCCCATGGTGATGGCGGTCTGGACCCGGCTGTCGATGCCCTCCTTCTCCAGGAAGTCCTGGAGGGCGAGGCAGTTCATCACGGTGCCGAGCATGCCCATGTAGTCGGAGCGGGCACGGTCCATGCCGCGCTGCTGGAGTTCGGCGCCGCGGAAGAAGTTGCCGCCGCCGATGACGACCGCGATCTGCGCTCCGTCACGGACGACGGACGCGATCTCGCGGGCGATCTTGTGCACCACGTCGGGGTCGACGCCCAGGCCCCCGCCACCGGAGAAGGCCTCTCCGGACAGCTTCAGCAGAAACCGGCCGGGCACTTTGCCGTCGTCGCTCTTCTGGGCCTTGGTCGTCATGGGGGATCCCGCCTCTTTCACGTGTTGCACATACGAAGAAGGCCATTGCCGGTGGGGTGTCGTTCGCATCCCATGCGCGGCAATGGCCTCCTCGTCAGATCTGCTGTCGCCCGCCACGCGCGTGTGCGTGGCGGCGTCCGCGAACGATCGCACTCGACCCTATCGGGACCGAGTACCCGTCGCGGTACGGACTCAGATGCCGACCTTGATACGCGCGAAGCGCTTCAGGGTGACACCGGCCTCGTCCAGAACCTTCTGGACGGACTTCTTGTTGTCGAGCGCGTACGGCTGGCCGAGCAGCGTCGCGTCCTTGAAGAAGCCGTTGACACGACCCTCGACGATCTTGGCGATCGCGGCCTCGGGCTTGCCCTCGGCGCGGGTGGTCTCCTCGGCGATACGGCGCTCGGACTCGACGACCTCGGCCGGGACGTCCTCCTTGGAGAGGTACTTCGGCGCGAAGGCGGCGATGTGCTGGGCGATGCCCTTGGCGACCTCGGCGTTCGGCTTGTCGAGCTCGACGAGGACACCGATCTGCGGGGGCAGGTCGGGCATCGTGCGGTGCATGTAGGCGAGCACGAAGCCGTCGGCGAACTGCGCGAAGCGGTCCAGGACGATCTTCTCGCCCAGGTTCGCGTTGGCCTCGTCCACGAACGCCTGGACGGTCTTGCCGGCCTCGATCTCGGAGGCGAGCAGGGCCTCCAGGTCGGCCGGGTTCGTCTTGGCGACGTGCTCGGCGATGGCCTGGGCCACGGCCTGGAACTTCTCGCCCTTGGCGACGAAGTCCGTCTCGCACTTCAGCTCGACGAGGACACCGGAGGAGTTGTCGTCGGCGATGATCGAGACCACGGCGCCGTTCTCGGCGGAGCGGCCCTCACGCTTGGCGACGCCCTTCTGGCCCTTGATGCGCAGCGCCTCGACGGCCTTCTCGACGTTGCCCTCGGCCTCGTCCAGCGCCTTCTTGCAGTCCATCATGCCGGCGCCCGTGAGCTCGCGGAGCTTCTTGACGTCGGCGGCGGTGTAGTTCGCCATGAGTCTGTGAATCTTTCTCGAAGTCTGGAGGATCGGAGATCTGCACGGTCCGCGATACGGGTGACGATCGCGGACGCTGCGCTGACCTACGGGTGAACGGCGGGAGCGGACTTGACGGCGCCAGAGGCGCTCTGCAGTACCGCTCCCGCCGTCAACGGCTGACGCTGACGGTCAGGCCTGCTCGCCCTCGGCGGCGGCCGGAGCCTCGGTGGCCTCGGCGGCCGGAGCCTCGGCGGCCTCCTCGGCCGGAGCCTCGGTGGCCTCGGCGGCCGGGGCCTCGGCGGCGGCCGGGGCAGCCTCCTCGGTCTCCGCCTTCTTCTCGCCCTCGAGCAGGTCGCGCTCCCACTCGGCGAGCGGCTCGCCCGCGGCCTTCTCGCCCTTCTCACCGGTGGCGACGCCGGAACGGGCGATGAGGCCCTCGGCGACGGCGTCGGCGATCACACGGGTGAGCAGGGTGACGGAGCGGATCGCGTCGTCGTTGCCCGGGATCTTGTAGTCGACCTCGTCGGGGTCGCAGTTGGTGTCGAGGATCGCGACGACCGGAATGTTCAGCTTCCGGGCCTCACCAACGGCGATGTGCTCCTTCTTGGTGTCCACGATCCAGACGGCGCTGGGCACCTTCTGCATCTCGCGGATACCGCCGAGGGTCTTCTCCAGCTTGGCCTTCTCGCGCGAGAGGACCAGCAGCTCCTTCTTGGTCAGACCGGAGGACGCGACGTCCTCGAAGTCGATCTGCTCCAGCTCCTTCAGGCGCTGCAGACGCTTGTAGACGGTCGAGAAGTTGGTGAGCATGCCGCCCAGCCAGCGCTGGTTGACGTAAGGCATGCCGACGCGGGTGGCCTGCTCGGCGATGGCCTCCTGCGCCTGCTTCTTCGTGCCGACGAACATGACCGTGCCGCCGTGGGCGACGGTCTCCTTGACGAACTCGTAGGCGCGGTCGATGTACGACAGCGACTGGAGCAGGTCGATGATGTAGATGCCGTTGCGCTCCGTGAAGATGAAGCGCTTCATCTTCGGGTTCCAACGACGGGTCTGGTGACCGAAGTGGACGCCGCTCTCCAGCAGCTCCCGCATCGTGACGACGGCCATGGCCGTTTCTCCTTGAATTTCTCGGTTGTGCCGCGGATGCCGGACGGCTCCCGCGCCTGACGCCCGCAGTGCGCCGTTGCCACGAAGGACCGAGGGGCGCTGACTCCGAGGTTCCGGACGATGCCGGCACCCGGTGTCGGGGCGTGCGAAGTCGACCCGGTGACCCGGATCGCCATCAGAAGTGTACGGGACGGCCGGAGCCCCGGGTGACGCCGCTGTCCACAACCGCGGAGCGGTCCACAGGTCCGGGCCGTGACGCGCGGGTCTGCGGGACGGTTCGGGCATGCGAGCGAAGCGATACCTGCACCCGGTGCGGGCGGTCCTGCTGGGGCTGCTGCTGACGGCGGGCCCCTCGGCACGCCGTCAGCAGCAGCCCCAG
>NZ_MUND01000809.1 GCF_002154375.1 Streptomyces glaucescens
CGCGAGCAGGGTCCACCAGCCGGTGGTGAGCAGCCCGCCCGACACCCGCCCCCTGCGCGGGCTGCTCACCACCGGCTGGTGGACCCTGCTCGCGACGACCCTCGCCCTGTTCGCCCTGCGTGCCCCCTACGAGACGGGCACGGCCCCGTGGACCGCCCTCGACCCGGACGGCCTGCAACGGACCGCGACCGGCCGCCCCGGGCTGGCCCTGCTGTGCCGTCTGGCCCTCCTCCTGCTGCTCGCAGGGCTGCCCAGGCGCCGGATGCCCTGGCCGCACGCGGTGTTCGCCGTGGGCCTCGCCCTCACCTGGGCCGCCGCCGAGCACGCCTCCGCCGGGATCCAGGTACCGGTGGCGATGGCCTCCTCGGTCCTGCACCTGCTGGCCATGGCCGCCTGGCTGGGCGGCCTCGCCGCGCTGCTCGCCTGCCTGCGCCGCGACACCCTCCCCGCCACGACCGTGCACCGCTACTCCCGTCTCGCCCTCGCCTCCGTGACCGTCCTCGCGGTCACCGGCGTCTACCAGTCCTGGCGGGGCCTCGGCTCCCTCGACGCGCTCGGCGGGACCCCGTACGGCCGCC
>NZ_MUND01000810.1 GCF_002154375.1 Streptomyces glaucescens
GCCGGCACCGTCCCGCCGGCCCGTGCCCGCCACGTCACCCGTCACGTCCCGCTCGGTGAGCTGTTCACCGGGTGGGTGACCCGCGACCCGGACGCCCCCGCGGTCACCGACGGCCGGAGCACCTGGTCGTACGGGGAACTCGCCCGGCGGGCGGGCCGGCTCGCCGCCCATCTCGCCGCGAGCGGCGCCGGACCGGAGCGGACGGTGGCACTGGTCCTGCCGCGCTCGATGGAACTGATCGCCGCCGAGCTGGCCGTGGCCCTGACCGGTGCGGCCTTCCTCCCCGTGGACCCCGACTACCCGGCCGAACGACGGGCGCTGATGCTCACCGACGCCGCGCCCGCCGTCGTCCTGGACGACCCCGACCGGGTCCGCGCGCTGCTGGACGGCGAGGACCCGGAGGCGGACCCGGCCCCGAGCCGGGTGCTCCCTGACCACGCGGCGTACGTCATCTTCACCTCCGGCTCCACGGGCACTCCCAAGGGCGTCACCGTCACCCACCGCGGCATCGCCGGTTTCGCCGCGGCGGCCGCCGACCGCTACGCCGTCGGCCCGGGCGACCGTGTGCTGCAGTTCTCCTCGCCCAGCTTCGACGCCTCCGTACTGGAGCTGTGCGTCTCCGTGCTGTCCGGCGCCCTGCTGGTCGTCCCGCCGCACGGGCCCTGGCTCGGTGACGAACTCGCCGCCGTCCTGGACGAGCACCGCATCACCCACGCCCTCATACCCCCCGCTGCCCTCGCCACCCTGCCCGACCCGGCGGACATCGGCGGCCTGCCGTCGCTGCGCACCCTCATCGTCGGGGCGGAGGCATGCCCGGCCTCGCTCGTCGACCGGTGGGCACCCGGCCGCCGCATGATCAACTCCTACGGGCCGACCGAGGCCACCATCGTCGCCACCTGGACCGGACCACTGACCGCCGGCTCCGGGACACCCGCCATCGGCGGCCCGCTGCCCGGCACCGAGGCCCACGTCCTGGACGCGGCGCTGCGCCCGGTGCCGCCCGGCGCCGAGGGCGAGCTGTACGTGGGCGGCGACGGACTGGCCCGCGGCTACCTCGGCCGCCCCGGCCTGACCGCGACCCGGTTCGTCGCCCACCCCTCCGGGCCGCCCGGCGCCCGTCTCTACCGCACCGGCGACCGGGTGCGCCGACGCGCCGACGGCGAGCTGGAGTTCCTCGGCCGGGTCGACCGGCAGGTCAAGGTCCGGGGCTTCCGCATCGAGCCCGGCGAGATCGAGGCCGCCCTGATCCACCACCCGGAAGTCCGCGAGGCCGTGGTCGTGGTCCGCGACGAGGAACCCGCCCGCGGCCGGCTGATCGGCTACGTCACCCCCGCCGACCCCGCCCGCAGACCCGAGCCGGCCCGGCTGCGCGCCGCCCTCGCCGCCGCCCTGCCGGCCCACATGGTGCCCTCCGCCGTCGTCGTCCTGGACGCGCTGCCGCTCACCCCGCAGCACAAGATCGACCTGCGGGCGCTGCCCGCCCCCGGCGGCGCGCCGGCCGAGCAGCACGTCGAACCGCGCACCGACGACGAACGGACCCTGGCCGCGATCTGGGCCGACGTCCTCGGCGTCGACACCGTCGGTGTCACCGACGACTTCTTCGACCTGGGCGG
>NZ_MUND01000811.1 GCF_002154375.1 Streptomyces glaucescens
GCCCCCGTGCCTGCGCCGCCCTCCGCGCCGGAACCGGCCCCCGCTCCGGTCGCCCCGGAGGACGACATCCCCGAGGACGACGATCCCGACCTCGACGAGTCGGCCCTCTCCGGCCAGGAGCTGATCGTGCGCGAGCTGGGCGCGACGGTGGTGGAGGAGTTCACCAACGAGTAGCCGGGCAGCGGGCTCCGGCCTCCCCGGCCCGCGCTTTGGAGAAACGGACAACCTCGCCACCCCGGCCCCTTCGGCCGCCCGCACAAACCGCCCCGCCCCGCGCCGGTTAGGCTGACCCCGTGAAGGTCCTCGTCATCGGTAGCGGCGCCCGCGAACACGCCCTGTGCCGTTCCCTGTCCCTCGACCCCGCCGTCACCGCGCTGCACTGCGCCCCCGGCAACGCCGGCATCGCCGAGGTGGCCGAGCTGCACCAGGTCGACGCCCTCGACGGCGCGGCGGTGACCGCGCTGGCCACGCGGCTCGGTGCGGAGCTGGTCGTCGTAGGCCCGGAGGCCCCGCTGGTCGCCGGGGTGGCCGACGCCGTCCGCGAGGCTGGCATCCCGGTCTTCGGCCCGTCCAAGGAGGCCGCGCAGCTGGAGGGCTCCAAGGCCTTCGCCAAGGACGTCATGGCGGGGGCGGGCGTGCCCACGGCCCGCTCGTACGTCTGCACGACCCCGGAAGAGGTCGAGGAGGCGCTCGACGCCTTCGGCGCGCCGTACGTCGTGAAGGACGACGGTCTCGCCGCCGGCAAG
>NZ_MUND01000812.1 GCF_002154375.1 Streptomyces glaucescens
GCGCTGCACAGCTTGCCGTCCGGGACGTAGCCCGGGCCGCGTCCGCCCGCGTTGGAGTCGAGCACGGCGAACCAGTTGTACAGCGCCGTCGCGCCGCTCTCGGCGAGCGCGGCCTTGCACGCGGGGTTCGTCGGGTCGAGTGCGCCGGTGCTGGTCTTGGCGTCCAGCCAGCAGAGGTAGGTCCGCGAGCCGGGCGTCATCGTCACCCCGTGCGCCTGCGCGCTGCCCTGGCCGATCAGGGCCAGGCCGAGCCCGCTGAGCAGGGTGGCGAGCACCGCCAGCAAGGACAGTGATCGTCTGTTGCGTCGAGCCATCGTCTCTCCTGTGATGGGTGGGGTTGTGTGGGTCTCCTCGGGGGTCTTCGGGCCGGTCAGGCCGGCGGGGTGCCCCAGGCCAGGTCGCCGCCCAGGTAGGCGGGGACCCGGGGGGCGTCGGCGTAGGCGGTGGTGGCGGTGCGGCTGTAGTCGCCGGTCTCGTCGAACGCCGACCAGTCGGACTTGGCCAGGCGCAGCTGGATGTCGCCGGTGTCCTTGCCGGCGGCCAGGGTGCCGGCCGAGAAGGCGACCTCCAGGTAGGCGTCGGCGCCCGTGACGGGGGTGCTCAGCGGCACCACCCGCAGCCTGACGTTGGCGCAGCCGACCGCGGCGTGGTCGCAGAACGCGTTGACGGTGGGCGAGCCGCCGTCCCGGGTGAAGTAGTAGCGGGCGGTGACCTTGGTCAGATCCACCGCGGTGCTGCCGGTGTTGGCGATCCGCAGTCCGGGCCGGATGGCGTTGTCGGCGACCGAGGCGTCGTTGTTCTTGTACGTGACCTTCAGGCCGCCGGCCGGGTCGGGCCCGCCGCCGCCCGCCTCGGTGGTGACGCTCAGCGCGGCGGAGGCCGCGGAGACGTTCCCGGCGGCGTCGCGGGCGCGGACGGTGTAGCCGTACGCGGTGGCCGCGCTCAGCCCGGTGTCGGTGAACGTGGTCCCGGTCACCGGCACGGTGTTGATCTTGGTGCCGTCGCGGTAGACGTCGTACCCGGTGACGCCGACGTCGTCGGTGGCCGCCGTCCAGGCGAGGGAGACGCTGGACGCGGTCCTGGCGGTGGCGCGCAGGCCGGCCGGCGCGGTCGGGGCCGTGACGTCGTCCGGGTCACCGGGGCCACCGCCGCCGTCGGTGGGCACGGCCGGGTACGCGTTGCGCACCAGCATCGAGAACTGGTTGTGGAACCAGTGCCCGGCGAGCGGCGCGTCCGGCATCGCGCCGGTCGGGTTGCCGCCCGCGTTGGGCGCCGAGTACTCCGGGTTGCACATCGGGTCCGGACGCTTGCCCTCGTCGTTCGGGATGTCCTTGCTCGCGCCGTCCGACTCCCCCGGCGGCTTGATCCACAGGAACGCGTCCAGATGCGAGTCCGGGTAGCCGGCGGGCGAGGCCTGCGGGGGCTGTCCGAGGCCCGCGCCGTTCACGTTGCACCACAGGCCGCGGTGCACCCGGCGGTCCACCTTGGACTGGCTGACGTAGGTGTCGAGGACCGTGCTGGTGCTCTCCGCGGTGGGCCGGGCGGCGCCGCCCCAGCCGTTGCGGGAGGTGTCGACGACCATGCCGGTGGAGGCGGGCCAGCCCTGGGCGACCAGCGCGGCGTGGACGGCCTCGGTGAAGTCGGACTCGTCGAAGTTCGAGTTCCACTCGTAGTACTTGCCCGACCTGATCATGTTGCCGCCGACCGTCTTGTTCGGATCGGTGAGGAAGGGCTCGGCGAGCGGTGTGTAGTTGGAGACGTTGGTGATCAGGCCGTCGACACTGCGCAGCCCGGCCGTGGTGCCCTTGGCGACGTCCGTGTAGAGCTGGGTGGTCTGGGTGAGGTTGTTGTCCCAGCCGAGCCAGCCCGAGTGGGCGAAGTCCATGTACGTGTACACGTTCGGGATGGCGTGCAGCTTGTTCAGCGCGTACCGGATGGCGTCGACCTGGATGCCGCTGCTCTTGGCCTGGGCGCACTCCGGGTCGGAGAGGTTGGTGACCAGGTTCGGCAGGCCGTCCGGCTCGATGACCGTGGTGATGCGGATGTCCTGGTACTTCGGGTCGGCGAACACCTTGGCGATCTCGTCGATGTACTCGCTCTTGTAGCGCGCGAGCCCCGCCGCGGTGAGGGGAAGCTCGCCGTTCGAGGCGAGGGCGGCGCAGTCGCGGCCCGGCAGGTCGTACACGACGAACGTGGCGACGAGCGGCTGGCCGGGCTTCTTCTGCGCGAGCGCCAGGTCCAGGTGGTCGGCGAGACTCTTGCGGCCCGCGTTGACCTCACCCCCGTGGATGGCCGCGATACGGTCCAGCCACACGGCCGTCGGGTAGCTCTTGACCTTCTCCATCCTGGCCTTGAGCGTGGCGTCGGTGGTCTGGGCGATCGACCCGTCGACGAGGCGGGCGTAGTCCGGGTTGACGTAGAACGAGGCGCCGGCGAAGGGGTTGTCGACGTGCGCCTCCGCGGCGGCCGCCTCGGGTGCGGTGAGCTGCGCCGCCGCGCCCAGCAGCAGCGTGCTCACCGCGGTGGCCAGGGCCGCCGTCCGCTTGCGGTGCGGCCTGCGCGGGCGGGCGTCCGCGCCTCTGGTCCGGTCTGTCATGTGCTCTCCTCGGTGCGGGGGTGCGGGTGACGGGTGTGGGGACATCCGCGGGGTCAACCGGTGGGGAGAACCGTGGGTCCGGTCAGGCGGGGGTGCAGCGCGGGGCGGGGGTACCCGCGGTGCCGTTCGCCGTGTAGCCGAACGAGGTGGTGGCGCCGACGGCGAGGGTGCCGTTGGACGAGGTGTTGCGGACGGTGATCCGGCCGTTCGCGACCGTGTGGCCGCCGTTCCAGAGACTGGTGACGGTCGAGCCGCCCAGCTCCCAGTCGACCGTCCAGCCCGTGATCGGGCCGGTGCCGGTGTTCTTGACGGTGACTTCCGCCTGGTGGCCGCCCGGCCAGGAGCCGACCAGCTTGTGGGTGGCGGTGCAGGCCTTCACGGGGGCCGGATCGGGGTCCGGGTCTGGTCCGGGGCCGGTGCCGTACGTCAGGCCGTACCCGTAGGGGAACAGCGGGCTCTTGCCGTCGCCGTCGTTGACCGGCTGCTGGGAGGCGCTGCGCATCCACGTCATCGGCAGCTTGCCGGTCGGGGCGTGGTCGCCGAACAGCACGTCGGCGACACCGCCGCCCTCGGTGCCGGGCAGCCAGGAGGCCAGCAGCGCACGCCAGTCGGGCAGCCGGTCGGCGATGTCCAGCGGCCGGCCGGACACCAGCACCACCACGACGGGTACCCCGCTCGCCTTCAGCCGGGCCAGGGTCTGCAGGTCCTCCTGGTCGAGGCCCATGCCGTCGGGCCGGTCGCCGCGCATCTCGGCGTACGGGGTCTCGCCGACGACGGCCACGGCGGCCGTGTAGCTGCCGTCGATGCCGTTGCCGTAGCGGTCGTAGGTGACCCGGGCCGGGTCGGCGACGGCGCCGCGGATGCCCTGGAGGATCGTGGTGCCCTCGGTGACGGGCCCGCTGCGGCCCTGCCAGCCGACGGTCCAGCCGCCGCTCTGGTTGCCGATGTCGGCGGCGGACTTCCCGGCGACGAACAGCCTGCCCGTCCTCGGCAGCGGCAGGATCCCGCCGTCGTTCTTCAGCAGCACCTGTGAGGCGCGCACCGCCTCCCGGGCGAGCGCCCGGTGCGCCGCCGAGCCGACCGTGGCCGTGTACGAACGATCCGTCAGCGGGCGCTCGAACAGCCCGAGCTGGAACTTCTTGGTGAGGACGCGCCGGTTGGCGTCGTCGATCCGGGCCATGGCGACACGGCCCGCGGAGACCTCGCCGCGCAGCAGGCTCAGGAACCGCTTGTAGTCGTGCGGGACCATCACCATGTCGACGCCCGCGTTGACGGCGGTGGCGATCTCGGCACCGGTGAAGCCGGTCTGCCCGTCGAGCTGGTCGACGGCCGCCCAGTCGGAGACGACGAACCCGGTGAAGCCCAGCTCGCCCTTGAGGACGTCGGTGACCAGGTACTTGTGGGCGTGCGAGCGGACGCCGTTCCAGCTGCTGTAGGAGAGCATCACCGAGCCCACGCCGCGCTCGACGGCCTTCTGGAAGGGCGGCAGGTGGACCGCGCGCAGCTCGGCCTCGGAGATCTGGGTGTTGCCCTGGTCGACGCCGCCGGTGGTGCCGCCGTCACCGATGTAGTGCTTGGCGGTGGCGAGCACGGAGGCCGGGTCGCCGCCCAGGGCGGAGCCCTGCAGGCCGGTGATGAACGACGTCATGGCGGTGGGCAGTTCGGGCGTCTCGCCGAACGACTCGTACGTCCGGCCCCACCGGTCGTTGCGGGCCACGCACAGACAGGGTGCGAAGGACCAGTCGATACCGGTACCGGCCACCTCCTCGGCGACCGCGCGTCCGATGCGCTGCACGAGCGCGGGGTCACGGGTGGCGCCCAGACCGATGTTGTGCGGGAAGAGCGTGGCGCCGCGCACCGCGTTGTGCCCGTGCACCGCGTCGATACCGTAGATCACCGGGATGCCGAGCGGGGTCGCCAGGGCGGTGCGCTGGAGGGCGTCGTAGGTGTCGGCCCAGGTCTGGGCGTTGTTGGGGCTGACCGTGGAGTCGCCGCCGGACAGCACCGAGCCGATCCGGTAGGTGGCGAGGTCGGACTGCGGGACCAGCGCGTCCTTCTCGATCTGGGTCATCTGGCCGAGCTTGTCGTCCAGCGTCATCCGGCCCAGCAGGTCGTCGACCCGCTGCGGCACGGGCAGGGTCGGGTCCTGGTACGGCAGCACGGCGGCCCGCGCGGTGTCCGGGTCGGTGTCCCGCTCGGGCGGGGCGGCGGCGGTGAG
>NZ_MUND01000813.1 GCF_002154375.1 Streptomyces glaucescens
CCCGATCCAGGCCGCGACCCTCCCGAACTCCCTCGCCGGCCGTGACGTACTCGGCCGCGGGCGCACCGGCTCCGGCAAGACCCTCGCCTTCGGACTGGCCCTGCTGGCCCGTACGGCCGGTCAGCGCGCCGAGCCCCGGCAGCCGCTCGGGCTGATCCTGGTACCGACGCGTGAGCTGGCGCAGCAGGTCACCGACGCGCTCACCCCCTACGCCCGCTCCGTGAAACTGCGCCTCGCCACGGTCGTGGGCGGGATGTCGATCGGCAGGCAGGCGAGCGCGCTGCGCGGTGGCGCCGAGGTCGTCGTCGCCACACCGGGACGCCTCAAGGACCTCATCGACCGCGGCGAGTGCCGGCTGGACCAGGTTTCCATCACCGTCCTCGACGAGGCGGACCAGATGGCCGACATGGGCTTCATGCCGCAGGTCACCGCCCTGCTCGACCAGGTCCGCCCCGAGGGCCAGCGCATGCTGTTCTCCGCCACCCTCGACCGTAATGTCGACCTGCTCGTGCGCCGCTACCTGACCGATCCCGTCGTGCACTCCGTCGACCCCTCGGCCGGCGCGGTCACGACGATG
>NZ_MUND01000814.1 GCF_002154375.1 Streptomyces glaucescens
TGGGGCGACAGAACCGTGACGGCGGCCGAAAGCACTTTGACCGCGTCGCGATCCGTTCGCCCGCACGCATGGCCGGTCGGACCGCTGGACGTGCTCTGCGGACGGTGGTCCATACGGTTCGGGTTCACGGGTGGATGGGCGAATGAGGGACAGGGCGGCCACGCTCGCGGTGCTGGACGTGCGGGAGCGGCAGCAACCGGCGGATCCTGGCCGGGGTGTTGGGCTGGCACGAGCTGGTCTCGCGAACGAGCGTAGAGCGCGCCGCGGGCCTGGGGCTGGGGCTGGGGCTGGTGGAGCTGGCGGACAGAGTCGGGCGGGTTGGTACTCGGCCCTGAGACTGGTAGGCGTCGTTGGTCGTGCAGTCGGTGTTCGGCTGCCCGATGTCGTGGATGGGGAGCGAGTGTCACGGGCTGTGGTCGCGTCCGTCCCGTGGGGCGAAGGCTGCGAGGGCGTCGGCGTCGGTCGCGCGAGCGTGCAGGAAGTAGTCGGCCCACTCGGTGATGTCGGGGTAGGACGATTCCTGGCTGAGCTGGGTGGCTGCGGCCTCGATGTCGAAGTGCGTGGTGCGGAGCTCGACGCCCGGGCCCAGGAGCGCCCAGTGTGCTCCGGTTCTTCCGTAGGGCATGCCGATGCTGCCGGGGTTGATCACGAGTCGGCCATGAGCGAGGCGGACGAACGGCATGTGAGTGTGGCCGCAGACCACGGTGCGGATGCCGGGATCCAGTCCGTTGAAGACT
>NZ_MUND01000815.1 GCF_002154375.1 Streptomyces glaucescens
GGCGAGGGTGAGGCGGGGGCCGTCGGGGTTCTTGGAGTCGCGCACGAGGATGCGGGTGGGGGCGGTGGCCACCTCGACGCAGGACGGGCCGTCGTCGGTGCTGTAGCTGCTCTTTATCCACTCCAGCTCGGCGCTGGGCTTGAGGCTCATGTCTCTCCCCGCAGGTTCTCGATGAAGGTCAGGGACTCTCGTGGCGTGAGAGCCTGCGCTCGGATGATCCCATAGCGCATGTCGAGGACGGTGGTCTCTTTCGGGTTGCACAACACACGGCTGATGAGTGGTGCTTCGCTGAGTCCCACGGCCGTCCCGTCCTTGAGCTTGAGCAATCGGAAAAGGCCACCGAGCCCGGAGTTCTCTTCGCTGCGCAGGGGGAGCACCTGGAGGTCGACGTTGGGTAAACGGGCCACTTCCACCAACCGTTCGAGCTGATCGCGCATGACCATCTTTCCCCCGATCAGCCGCCTCAGCGTCGCCTCGCACAGGACAAAGCTGAACAGTGGCTTGGCTGTCGCGCTGCTGATGATCTCCTGACGGGCCAGCCGCGCAGCCAGCTGCCGTTCCAGCTCTTCCTCCGTGAAAGGCGGTCGTCTAGAACTGAAAACGGCCCGCGCATAAGGTTCGGTCTGCAACAACCCGTCGATGACGGAGTTGTTGTAGGAGCAGATCTCGACGGCTTCCGCCTCCAGGCGCTGCACGTCCCGTACCTTCTTCGGATACCGGGCCTCCGCCACATCCCGCTTGAGCGCCGAGATCTTGCCGCCTGCGCCACACACCTCGTCCGCCGCGTCCAAGTACTCCGGCCGGGGAATCCGTCGCCCCCGCTCCACCGAGGAGACCAGTTCCTCCCCGTAGCCGATGGCCGCGCCGAACTCCGCCTGGGTCAGGCCGGCCGCCTCGCGCCACAGTTTCAGCTGCCGTACGACCGTGCGCATCACGGCCCCGGCCTCGTCGTCGTCCAGCCCCGCTTCCCACCCGCTCATGTCCGCCGCCTCCCGCCGCGCGCCCTGCCCCGGACCAACTCCGGCCGTCCCGCCCGGTCACCCCGGGCAGTCCGGACGGAACCGGACACACACCGGACAGCCGCTGGTCGCACGGGCCGTCCACCTTCACAGCGTACGCACGCATGAACACGCTGAGTAATGTGAATCAGGAAATCACCGCACCCAGCACTCCGCTCCGCCGGTTCTCCGTGCCGCTCTCCGCCACCCGCCGGGGCGCCCGGCTCGCCCGGCTGCTCGCCGCCGAGCAACTGCACGCGTGGGGACTGCCGTTGGACCCGGCCCGGCTGATCGTGGCCGAACTCGCCGCGAACGCCGCCGTGCACGGCAAGGTCCCCGGGCGCAGCTTCCGTCTCGGTCTGGCGGTCACCGGGTGCGGGGTGCTGCGTATCGAGGTGACCGACGCCAAGGGTGAGTGCGTGCCCAGGCGCCGGGACGCCGCACCGGATCCCGCCGAGTCGGGCTACGGTCTGCTGCTGGTCGAGGAGCTGGCCGACCGCTGGGGAGTGCGGCTGGGGCCGGTGCCGTGCAAGACCGTGTGGGCCGAGCTGGATCTCGGCGGTCGCCGGTGACCTGTTGCCGACGTGGCCGCACCGGCGCCCGGGAACACGTCATCCGGTGTGACGTCGACCGGGGCCGCGGGCGGTAAAAGACCAAAGAACCCGGGGGAAAAAACCCTCCCAACCAACCAAACCCCGCGTGCGTCACCCGGCTGGGTGAAACCGGTCGGTGTGGCTGGCGCGTCGTTGGCCCGGACGTGCAGTCTCGCCCCAGGCAACACCACAACCCCACACATGCATCGGCCCCCGCAGGGACTGGCATCCCGAGCGAGGGCCTGACCATCGAGGAAGTGAGCACCTTCCCCATGGCTGAGACGCAGCCTAACGCTGTCGCGCGTCCGAATCAGGGTGTTCGGCGGACCACCACCCACTCCGGTGTCACCCACGTACGGGCGTACCAACCCGACCGGTACACGATCGTCGGCAACCACCTCGCCCAGCACCGCGAGCTGTCGCTGACCGCCATCGGACTGGCCACCCACATCCTGTCGCTGCCGGAGGGCGCCCCGGTCGACATCCGCAGCCTCGCCGAGCGCTTCCCCGAGGGGCGGGACCGGATCGCCTTCGCCCTGCGGGAGCTTGAGGCGTACGGCTACCTGGCGCGGGTGCGGGAGCGCACGGAAGAGGGCCGCCTGTACACGCGTACCTACGCCCACCACGCCCCCGCAGCCGAGGCCACGGTCCGTACCGCCGACGGTGCCGTGGCCGGTGGTCGGGACCGGGAGACGGCACAGGCGAGCGAGCGGGTCCCCGTCCTCCCGGACCCGCTCGCTCGCCTGTG
>NZ_MUND01000816.1 GCF_002154375.1 Streptomyces glaucescens
CCGCGGCCGCGGCCGCGGTGATACCGAGGGCGAGCGCCGGGGTGGTGCCGAAGCCCGGCAGCCCGGAACAGGCCAGCGCCGTCGCCGCGCCGAGCAGCACCGCCGGGAAGATCGGGCCGCCCCGCAGACTGCCCAGGGCGATCCCCCAGGCCAGGCCCTTGCACAGGACGAGCGCGACGAGAGCCGCCACCGGCCAGGCATGCGGATCCATGGCGAGCCCGCCGATCGCGTTCTGACCGGAGAGGGCCGCCTCCGTCGGGGAACGGCCGGTCAGCAGCGCGTACACCGCCACACAGCCACCGACCGCCGTGGCGCAGACGACGGTGCGGACCGCGGTGTGCCGCCCCGTCCAGCGCAGCGTGCGCAGGCCCAGCCCGCGCCCCGCTGTCATCAGCACGGCGATCAGCGCCGTCACCGGCAGGCCCCACAGGAAGTCGCCCGCGTCCGGGGCCGCGCCGGGCGGCACGGCCGGCAGCGAGAGGTCACCGATGTCCAGCCCGGTCCAGCTGCCGAAACCGGTGAAGACAAGCGCCCCCGCCGCACTGGCGATGAGACAGGGCAGCAGCAGGAGCACCATCCGGGTACCGCCGAGCGCCGCCGCCTCGACGGTCAGCACCGCCGCGACCAGCGGCCCGCCGAGGATCGTGGAGATGGCCGCGGTGGACCCGGCGGTGCCGACCACGGCCACGGTCCGGGGGTCCGCGGCCGCCCGGCTGCCGCGCAGCGCGAGCAGGGCGAGCCCGCTGCCCATGGCCATCAGCGGTGCCTCGGGCCCGAGCACCACGCCGAGCGGCAGGGTGCCGAGCGCCGCCAGGACGACCCCGGGCACCGCGCGCGGCCCGATCGGCGGCCCGCCGAGCCCGTGCACCGGTACATGGCCCCCGGCGCCCGGCATCCGCGTCACGACCGGCGCGAGGACCAGCCCGGCGAGCACGAGTGCGGGCAGCGGCCACCACCAGGGCGGGGTGCCGTACCCGGCCGACTCGGGCAGCGACTCCCACACCCAGTGCTGGAGTTCATGCTGGAAGCCGACGAAGAAGAAGCAGGCCACCGAGACGGGGGCGCCCAGCACCAGCGAGAGCAGCAACAGCCGGACGTAGCCACGCTCACGCAGCGCCGACCGCAGTGCCGGCTCACCTGTCCCGACGGCCACGGCCACGGCCCCCGCCGCACGCCGTGCGCCACCCGTCCCCTGCCCGGCCGGCCCGCATCCGGTCCCCTCCCCGGCCGGGCAGGGGACGGGTGGCGCACGGCGTGCGGC
>NZ_MUND01000817.1 GCF_002154375.1 Streptomyces glaucescens
TCGTGTACGACGACGACGAGACCAACATCCGAGCCGCACTCGCCGCCCGCCGCCTCAACCACCGGATCCGGCTCGTGCTCCGCCTCTACAACCGGCGGCTCGGCCAGCACATCGAGGAGCTGCTCGACCAGGCCGCCACCCTCGCCCTCGGCGACGGAGCCACCCGCTACGACGCCTCCACGACCGTCCTGTCCGACGCCGACACGGCCGCGCCCGCGCTCGCCGCCACCGCGCTCGCCGGCACCAGCAAGGTCGTCCAGACCGAAGGGCTGCTGCTGCGGGCCGTGGAACGGCAGCCGCCCGCGCCCGGCGAGGTGGCCGACCCCGGACTGGCCACCCTCGCGCTGCTCTCCGCGACCGCCAACGACCCGGCCGGCGCGGACGGTTCCGACAGCAGTGGGGAGCAGGGGCCGCAGCTGCTGCCGGACGCGGCGACCGTGCGGGCCGCGACCGGGCGCGGCGCGGTGGTGCTGGAGCAGGTCTCCTACTCCGGGCCCGCCCAGGGCTCGGGCCGCGGCGGGACGTTGCCGTTCGCCTCGCTGTTCTCACGGCGGCTGCGGTGGTCGCTGTTCGGGCTGGTGGTGTGTGTGGTCGCGCTGGCCGTGGCACTGAAGGTGGTCACCGGGGAACACCTGCTCCACGCCACCTACGTGACCCTGCTCGACCTGTTCGCGATCAACGAGCCCGCGCTCCAGCAGTCCACCGCCCGGCAAGTGCTCCAACTGCTGTCCGGGCTGGTCGGATTACTGCTGCTGCCGGTGCTGCTGGCGGCCGTACTCGAAGGCCTCGGCACCTTCCGGAGCGCGTCCGCGCTGCGCAAACCGCCCCGCGGGCTCGGCGGGCACGTCGTGCTGCTCGGGCTGGGCAAGATCGGCACCCGGGTGCTGACCCGGCTGCGCGAGCTGCACATCCCGGTGGTGTGCGTGGAATCCGACCCCGAGGCCCGCGGGCTCGCCACCGCGCGGCGGCTGCGGGTGCCGGTGGTGCTCGGCGATGTCACCCAGGAGGGCGTGCTGGAGGCCGCCAAGATCCACCGGGCGCACGCCCTGCTCGCGGTGACCAGCGCGGACACCACCAACCTGGAGGCCGCGCTGTACGCACGGTCGGTGCGGCCCGATCTGCGGGTGGTGCTGCGGCTGTACGACGACGACTTCGCCACCGCCGTGTACCGCACCCTGCGGGCCGCGCACCCCTACGCGCTCACCCGCAGCCGGAGCGTGTCGCACCTGGCGGCGCCCGCGTTCGCCGGGGCGATGTTCGGGCGGCAGATCCTCGGGGCGATTCCGGTGGAGCGGCGGGTGCTGCTGTTCGCCGCCGTGGACGTCGGCGGGCATCCGAGGCTGGAGGGGCGGACCGTGGCGGAGGCGTTCCGGCCCGGGGCGTGGCGGGTGCTGGCGCTGCGCACCGGGGCGGTGGGGGAGGGTGGGGAGG
>NZ_MUND01000818.1 GCF_002154375.1 Streptomyces glaucescens
GGACGGGCCGAGGGTGCCGGTGACCCAGTCGGACTGGAGCTGGCCCTTGGCGGTGAGCATCCAGGTGGCGAACTCGGGGCCGGCGAGGGAGGCTCCGGGGGCGAGCCGGACGAGCTGCGGCTGCGGGTGCGCCACGACGGCGAACTGGCTCCCGGGCAGCCAGGACTTGGCGTGCGCCTTGAGGTCGACGGGGATGCGGTCGAGGCGGGTCACCGAGCCGAGCAGGGCGCCGGCGTGGATGTAGTGGGTGAGCAGCCGGCCCGCGGAGGCCAGGACGCCGGGGCCGAGGTCGCAGGAGGCGAGCTGGCGCAGCTGGCGGGCGAGGACGGCGACGCCGAGCGGCGGGAGTCCGGGCGTGAGGAGCGCGATCCGGTCGGTCTCCAGCAGGGAGCGGACGGTGCGCAGCCGCCGTTCGACGGCGGCGGGGGCGGCCGCGGAGTGGACGACGACGAGGTGGCCGTGGGCCTCCAGGACGGCCGTCACCTCGGCGAGGACCTGTTCCAGGGGACGCCGGTCGAGGTCCTTCAGGACGACGGCGGGCAGCGTTCGCTCGTCCTGCGGTGGCAGCGCCAGGTCGGCGCTGGTCACGGCAATGGCAGTGGGCACGCGCAGCTCTCCGTCTCACGCCGGTCGGTCCGCCGGGGTTACTCCGCCGCACCGAAATGACTTCATTGCGTGACTACCTCAGCACTGTATCCACGGCCATGTGACCGGAGAACAGCGTTTGTCTAGCTCGCGGACAACTGTCTTCGCACAAGTCACGGCAAAACGGGACAGGTTGTGCACACGGCCGCACGAAGCGGCACCCTTCGGGTGAACCGGGACCGGAGACTCCGGTCGCCGTGCGTTCGACGGACCGTCTCGGGCCCTGGCCCTTGACAACTCAATTGGTCTGGACCAACTTTGTGGCAGCGGTGGCCACCGTCGTCCCGAACGACCCCCACTCCCCACCGGAGGCCCCAGTGGACCCCGTACGCAGACGCAGCAGGCGCATACGCCTCTGGTCGGGCGCAGCCACCGCCGCCCTCGCCCTCTCCCTCACCACCGCCACCCAGGCGTCCGCCGCGGACGTCAACAACGTGCGGAACGCCGGCTTCGAGGCGGGCCTCGCCGACTGGACGTGCTCGGCGGGCAGCGGTACGGCCGTCTCCTCCCCCGTGCACGGCGGCACGGCCGCGCTGAAGGCCACCCCCGCCGGCCAGGACAACGCCCGCTGCACCCAGACGGTCGCCGTCAAGCCCAACTCCACGTACACGCTCAGCGCCTGGGTCCAGGGCGGATACGCCTACCTCGGCGCGACCGGCACGGGCACCACGGACGTCTCGACGTGGACCCCCGACGCCCCGGCCTGGAAGCAGCTGACGACCACCTTCACCACCGGCGCGTCCACCACCTCGGTGACGGTCTACACCCACGGCTGGTACGGCCAGGCGGCCTACCACGTCGACGACGTGTCCGTCTTCGGCCCCGACGGCGGCGGAGGCGGCAACCCGGCCCCGACGGTCCCCGGCGCCCCCGGCGGCCTGTCCGTCGCGGGCACGACCTCCTCCTCCGTCTCCCTCACCTGGAACACGGTCTCGGGCGCGACCGGCTACACCGTCTACCGCAACGGCACGAAGGCGACCGCGGTGACCGGCACCTCGGCCACCGTGACCGGACTGGCGGCCTCCACGTCGTACTCCTTCCAGGTCACCGCGACCAACGCGGCGGGCGAGTCACCGAAGTCGGCGACCGTCACCGCGACGACCGCGCCGACCGGCGGGGGCGGCGGGGGCTCCGTGCCCAAGCACGCGGTGACCGGCTACTGGCAGAACTTCGACAACGGGGCGGCCGTCCAGCGGCTCTCCGACGTCCAGGCCCAGTACGACATCATCGCCGTGGCCTTCGCCGACGCGACGAGCACACCGGGCGCGGTGACCTTCAACCTGGACTCGGCCGGCCTCGGCGGCTACACCGTCGACCAGTTCAAGGCCGACATCAAGGCCAAGCAGGCGGCCGGCAAGAAGGTGATCATCTCGGTGGGCGGCGAACTCGGGCGGGTCGCGGTGAACGACGCGGCATCGGCCGCGAACTTCGCGAACTCGGTCCACTCCCTGATGCAGACGTACGGCTTCGACGGCGTCGACATCGACCTGGAGAACGGCCTCAACGCGACGTACATGACCCAGGCGCTGCGGTCCCTGTCCGCGAAGGCGGGCCCCTCCCTGATCATCACGATGGCCCCGCAGACCATCGACATGCAGTCGACGTCGAACTCCTACTTCCAGACGGCCCTGAACATCAAGGACATCCTCACCGTCGTCAACATGCAGTACTACAACAGCGGCTCCATGCTCGGCTGCGACGGCAAGGTCTACAGCCAGGGCTCGGTCGACTTCCTCACCGCCCTCGCCTGCATCCAGCTGGAGAACGGCCTGGCCCCGTCCCAGGTCGGCCTCGGACTCCCGGCCTCCACCCGGGGAGCGGGCAGCGGCTACGTGTCCCCCTCGGTCGTCAACGCCGCACTGGACTGCCTGACCAAGGCCGCCAACTGCGGCTCCTTCAAGCCCCCGCGGACCTACCCCGGCCTGCGCGGCGCGATGACCTGGTCCACCAACTGGGACGCGACGGCGGGCAACGCCTGGTCGAACGCGGTGGGACCGCACGTGCACGCACTGCCGTAGTCCGAAAACGCGTGGGCCGCTTTGCGCTCCGTAACCGGCCCGTGTGATCTTTGCGAACATGAGTACGGGGGTCGAAGTCCGCGATCTGGTTGACGTCGTGCGGCGAGCGCGAGAGGCCAAGGCCTCGCCGCAGGACGTCTTCGAGGCGTTCGTCCGGGCACGGGTGTACTGCGAGCGGCCTGAGGAGCCGGGGTTCCTGACGGTGCCCGCGCCGACGGACGTGGCCGGTCACGGGGCCGGGGGCCCGCGTTCCAGCCTGCTGGACCTCGTCGCGGATGACCCGCCGCCGCGAGCGGCAAACCGCCTCGTCCCCGTCTTCACCTCGCTGGAGCAGTTCGCCCTGTTCGCCGGCGAGGGCCCCTGGTTCTCCACCACCGGGGCCGACGTGCTCGGCCTGCTGCCGCCCGGACTGGACGTCTGGCTGGACCCGGCCTCGGAGCACGCGGTGCGGCTGGCCTCGGCGGCCGTCGGCACCGAGCCGGTGCTGCACATCTCGTACCGGAACCTGGGGGCGTGACGGCATGGGCGGCGAAGCCTGGCTGATCCCCAGAGGGGCCGACGGCGGCGAGTTCGCGTACGAGGTGCACTTCCTCCAGTCCATCGAGCGTCCGCTCGTGGAGTCGACGGCGGCGGCACGCGAACTCGCCGGTGAAAGCGCGGAACAGCGCCTGGAGTTCCTGACGCTGACCACCCTCGACAAGACCGGCGCGGACGACGTGACGGACGCCGTCGACACCTTCATCGCCAAGTGGAGCCACGGCCTCGGCTGCATAGCCGACGACGCGGAGGTCATCGTCGCCGCGCTCGCCTCCGCGATCAACACCTTCCTCGTCACCGACACGAAGGTGGGGTACGAGGCGCGGCAGGTCCGGCTGCAGGAGCAGTACAAGGACGACCACCCGGTGACGACGTGGCTGGAGGGCTACGGCGTCGAGGGCGGGAAGCAGCACTTCCAGGAGCGCCGGGACAGCCCCCCGCCGGGCCACGGCGAGAAGCAGGCACCCCCGCGATGACCGAGACGCACTTCCGCCGCAGGGCATGGATCGCGGCGACGGACACCGTGCAGGACTGGGTGCCGGGCAAGCCGTCCGAGCTGGACCAGCTGATCAAGAAACTGGCCGGTACGGCGGCCCACTTCGGCCAGGGCGCGGAGCAGCTGCGCAAACTGAACACCGACCCCTGGCAGGGCGAGGCGGCCGAGGTGTTCCGCGACACCGTCAAACGGCTGCCGAAGGACCTGGACACCGCGCTGGACGCGTTCGTCGCGGCCGGGCTGGCGGTACTGGCGTACCGCAACGTCCTGGACGGCGCCCAGCGCCTCACCCGGCGGATCCTCGAGAACGAGGCCCCGACAGCGCGGGAGCTGTCGCGCGCGTACGACAAGGCGGTGTCGGACCACGACGCGTCGGTGAAGGCGGGCGACACCGCGGCCGCCAGTCCGCCGGAGACCGACCCCGGCAAGACCCTGATGGCCGAACTGGTCGGCATGATCGAGGCCGCCCGGAAGGACGTCGAGGAAGCCGCCGCCACCGCCAAGCGGGAGCTGACCGAGGCAGCGGAGAAGGCCCCGAAGCGGCCGAGCGCCTGGTCCCGCTTCAAGGGCGGCGCGAAAGAGGCCGTGAACGACTTCGCCGACCTGGCCATCGCGGTCAACCCGGGCCGCCTCCTGACCGAGCCCGGCGCGTACCTCCACGACGGCGCGATGCTCCTCGACGGCGGCATCGCGGCCGTCCGGGACCCCGTCGCCTTCTCCAAGGACTTCTACCAGGGCGCCACGAACACCTGGGACGCCTTCGAGAAGGACCCGGTGCGGATGCTGGGGTATCTGGCCCCGAGCCTGGCCGGCGGTGCCGTGGTGGGCGGCTCGGCGGGCCTCGCGCGCCGGCTGGACGGGGTCGACGGGACGGGCCGGGCCACCGGCCTCGGCACGGGCGCCGACCATGTGAACGGGGCCGAGCCGGGCACCTACAGCGAGGACGGCCATCGCTCGGCCAGCAACCCGACGGACCCCGTCGACCTCGCCACCGGCAGGATGTACCTGCCGCAGACCGACCTCACGCTCCCCGGCGCCCTCCCCCTGGTCTTCAAACGCCGCGCGCAGTCCGGCTACCGGGCCGGCCGCTGGTTCGGCCCCTCCTGGTCGAACACCGTCGACCAGCGCCTGGAGATCGACGCCGAACGCATCGTCTTCGTCCACGAGGACGGCCTGATCCTCGCCTACCCCCGCCCCGAGGCGGACGGCGCCCCGGCCCTCCCGGCCGAGGGCCCGCGCTGGCCGCTGCGCCGGGACCCGGAGGGCTACCGGATCACCGACCCGGCGACGGGCCGCGTCTGGCACTTCGAGGACCAGACGGACGACCACGCCCGTCTGGAACAGATCGACGACCGCAACGGCAACTGGATCACCTTCGAGTACGCCCCCGACGGCACCCCGCTCGCCCTGACCCACAGCGGCGGCTACCGCGTCCGCATCACGACCGAGGACCACCGCATCACGGCGCTGCACCTGGCGGGCGCCGCCCCCGACGGCACGGACCAGGAACTGATCCGCTACGGCTACTCGGAGGCGGGCGACCTCACCGAGGTCGTGAACTCCTCCGGCGTCCCCCTGCGCTTCACGTACGACGAAGCGGGCCGGATCACCTCCTGGACCGACACCAACGACCGCGGCTACACGTACGAGTACGACGACCGGGACCGCTGCATCGCCGAGGGCGGCGCCGCGGGCCACATGAGCCTCCGCCTGGAGTACGGCGAACGCGACCCGGAGACGGGCCTGCGCACGACGACGGCGACGACGGGCACCGGACACGTCCACCGCTACCTGGTCAACGACCTGTCCCAGGTGGTCGCCGAGATCGACCCGCTCGGCGCGGTCACCCGCTTCGAACGGGACCGCTACCACCGCGTGCTCTCCCGCACCGACCCGCTGGGCCACGTCACGTCGCTCCGCTACGACGACGCGGGCAGCCTCGTGTCGGTCGTCCGCGCCGACGGCCGGGAATCGACGGCGGAGTACGACGAGCTGGGCCGCCCCGTCCGGGTGCGGAACACGGACGGCACGACCGTGCTGCAGACGTACGACGAGCGTGGCAACAGGACGTCGGTGACCCGCCCGTCGGGCGAGACCACGCGCTTCACCTACACCGACGCGGGCCACCTCACCTCCGTCACCGACCCGCTCGGCCACACGACGACGATCCGCTGCGACGCGGCAGGTCTGCCGGTGGAGATCACGGACCCGCTCGGCGCGGTCACCCGCTACGAACGCGACGCGTTCGGCCGCCCGGTCGCCGTCACAGACCCCACCGGCTCGACCACCCGCCTCGCGTGGACGGTGGAGGGCCGCCTGTCCCGCCGTACGGCCCCGGACGGCACCACCGAGACATGGACGTACGACGGCGAGGGCAACTGCACCAGCCACACCGACCCGCTCGGCGGCGTCTCTCGCTTCGAGTACACGCACTTCGACCTGCTGACGTCCCGGACGGGCCCGGACGGCGTGCGCTACGACTTCGACCACGACCTGGAGCTGCGGCTGACGAAGGTCACGAACCCACAGGGCCTGACGTGGTCGTACGAGTACGACGCGGCCGGCCACCTGATCGCGGAGACCGACTTCGACGACCGGCGGCTGACGTACGCGTACGACGCGGCGGGCCGCCTGGCCTCCCGAGCGAACGCGCTCGGCGAGACGATCTCCTTCGAGCGCAACGCGCTGGGCCAGGTGATCCGCAAGGACGCGGCGGGCCGGGCCACCACGTTCACGTACGACACGACGGACCAGCTCGCCGAGGCCACCGGCCCGGACGGCACGACGCTGGTCCTGTCCCGCGACGAGTACGGCCGCCTGCTGGCCGAGACGGTCGACGACCGGACCCTGACATACACCTACGACACCCTGGGCCGCCGAACGGGCCGCGTAACCCCGGCCGGTGCGACGACGACGTGGACCTACGACGCGGCCGGCCGCCGCACAGGCATGGTGGCCTCGGGCCGCGCCATCGACTTCACGTACGACGAGGCAGGCCGCGAACTGTCCCGCCGGATCGGCGAGACGGTCACCCTGGAGCACGGCTTCGACGACCTCGGACGCCTGACGACGCAATCGGTGACCGGAGCGGGCGGAGCACGGCTCCAGAACCGCACGTACACCTACCGCGCCGACGGCAGCCTGACCGGCATCGACGACCAGCTCTCCGGCTCCCGCCGCTTCGACCTCGACGCCGTCGGCCGTGTCACGGCCGTCCACGCGGCGAACTGGACGGAGACGTACGCCTACGACGCCGCGGGCAACCAGACGTCGGCCTCCTGGCCCTCCTCCCACCCGGGCGCCGAGGCTGTGGGCGATCGCGAGTACACCGGCACCCGCATCACCCGAGCCGGCCGAGTCCGCTACGAACACGACGAACTGGGCCGCACAGTCCTCCGCCAGAAGACCCGCCTCTCCCGCAAGCCGGACACATGGCGCTACGAGTGGGACGCGGAAGACCGCCTCACCTCGGTGACCACGCCCGACGGCACCCGCTGGCGCTACACCTACGACCCCCTGGGCCGCCGCACGGCGAAACTCCGCCTGGCGGAGGACGGCGAGACGGTCGTGGAACAGGTCGTGTTCACCTGGGACGGCACCACC
>NZ_MUND01000082.1 GCF_002154375.1 Streptomyces glaucescens
TCGCCGGTGCCTCGGGACAGCTGCTGTCCCGGGGCACCGGCGATCTGATGCTGCTGCGCATGTTCCTGGCGTTCCCGCTGACGTTCCTCCTGGTCAACGGGGTGACGATCCTCGTCGGCGTGATCATCATGCTGATCCAGGACTGGACGCTGGGGCTGGTGATCCTGGGCCCGGCCGTGCCGGTGCTGGTGGTCTGCGTCGTCTTCGAGAAGCGGTACGCGCTGGCCGCGCGGCGGGCCCAGGACCAGGTCGGCGATCTGACGACGGTCGTCGAGGAGAGCGTGCTCGGCATCCGGATCGTCAAGGGGTTCGGCCGCCACCGCAGCCAGGCGCGCGCCTTCCGGGAGCTGACGCGGACCCTGCGCGGGACGGAGCTGTACAAGGCCCGGCTGCTCGCGACGATCTGGGCCGCGATGATGGCGCTGCCCGAGGTGGCGATCGGGGCGGCGCTGGTGCTGGGCGCGGTGCGGGTCGCCGACGGGGACCTGTCCGCGGGCACCCTGGTCGCGTTCCTGTCCACGGCGCTCGCGCTGCGCTGGCCGGTGGACTCGATCGGCTTCCTGCTCGCCCTCAGCCAGGAGGCGGCGACGGCCACGGAGCGCTACTTCGAGGTCATGGACGCCGAGCCGGAGTCGTCCGGCACCACCGAACCGGCGGGCGGCGGCAGCGACGGCGACCGCGACGGTGACCGGGGCCTGCGGTTCCACGGCGTCACCTTCCGCTACCCCGACGCCCCGCCCGGCTCCCCGCCGGTGCTCGACCGGGTCGATCTGCACGTCCGGCCCGGCGAGTCGATGGCGCTCGTCGGCGCGACCGGCAGCGGGAAGACCACGCTGACCGCGCTGGTGCCCCGGCTGTACGAGGTGACGGCGGGCCGGATCACCCTGGACGGGGCCGACATCCGGGCGATGTCCCGCGAGGAGCTGCGCACCCGGGTGGCCGTCGCCTTCGAGGAGCCCACCCTCTTCTCGGCGACCGTCGGCGAGAACGTCCGGATGGGCGCGGACGGTGACGCGGCCCCCGCGGAGGTGGAGCGCGCGCTGGCGGTCGCGCAGGCGGACTTCGTGCACGCGCTGCCGCGGGGTGTCGACACCCAGGTGGGCGAGCAGGGTCTGAGCCTGTCCGGCGGCCAGCGGCAGCGGCTGGCACTGGCCCGGGCGGTCGTGGGACGGCCGGACTTCCTGGTCCTGGACGATCCGCTGTCCGCGCTGGACGTGCACACGGAGGCGGCGGTGGAGGCCGCGCTGCGCCGGGTGCTCGCGGACACCACGGCGCTGATCGTGGCGCACCGCCCGTCCACGGTGCTGCTCGCCGACCGGGTCGCCCTGCTCTCCGGCGGCCGGATCACCGCCGTCGGCACCCATCACGAACTGCTGCGCTCCCACGCCGAGTACGCCCATCTGATGTCGGGCGAAGAGGAGGACGGCCGATGACGGTCACCACCGCGACACCGGCCAAGGGCGGGCCGGAGGAGCCGGAAGAGCGCCGCTCCCCCGGCGACCCCTTCGACCGGGATGTGCTGCCCACCCCGCCCGGCGCCACCGCCGCCCTGCTGCGTTCCCTGCTCGCCCCGATGCGGGCGCGGGTCGCGCTCACCGCCCTGTTGCTGCTGCTCCAGCAGGCGGCGGTGCAGGCGGGCCCGCTGCTGGTCGCGTACGCCATCGACCGCGCGGTGCCCGCCCTGCGCGCGGACGACCACGGGCCGCTGATCGCGGTGGGCGCCGGCTATCTGCTGTGCGCGCTGGCGGCCGGGGCGTTGCAGTACGGATTCGTGCGGAGCTCCGCGCGGGTCAGCCAGGACGTGCTGCTGGATCTGCGCGGCCGGATCTTCCGGCACGCCCAGGCGCTGAGCATCGACTTCCACGAGCGGTACACCTCGGGGCGGCTGATCTCCCGCTCCACCAGCGATGTGGAGTCCCTGCGCGAGCTGCTGGAGGACGGTCTCCAGGAGCTGGTGATGGTGATTTTGTCCTGTGTGTACACGGCGGTGCTGCTGCTCTGGCTGGATCTGGGGCTCGGCGCGCTGGCGGTGGCGTCGTTCGTGCCGCTGTGGTGGCTGGTGCGGATGTACCGGCGCCGGGTGCAGCGGGTGTATCTCCAGCGGTCCAGCGCGATCGCCGCGGTGATCGTGAAGTTCGTGGAGACGATGAACGGGATCCGGCCGGTGCGCGCCTTCCGCCGGGAGGCCGCGAACGACGCCGAGTTCCGGGTGCTGAACCGGCGGCACGAGCGCACCAACGGGGACGCGCTGCTGGAGATGGCCCGCTATGTGGTCGGCTCGCGGATCGTCGGCAACATCGCGGTCGCGCTGATCGTGCTGTGGGGCGCCTGGCGGGTGGCCGACGGCACGCTGGCGCTGGGGGTGCTGGCGGCGGCGGTGCTGTATCTGCGGCGAATGTACGACCCGATCGACCGGTTCGGCATGTTCCTCAACTCCTACCAGTCCGCGGCGGCCTCGCTGGAGAAGATCGCCGGGCTGCTGGCCCAGACGCCCTCGGTCCCCGAGCCCGCCTCGCCCGCGCCGCTGCCGCCGCTCGAGGCCGAGGAGTTCCCCGGCCGCGAGGTCGTCTTCGACGGCGTACGGTTCGCCTACCGCACGGGCGGCGAGGTGCTGCCCCGCTTCGACCTCACCCTCCCGGCCGGGCAGACCGTGGCGGTGGTCGGCTCCACCGGCGCCGGCAAGTCCACGCTGGCCAAGCTGCTCGCCCGGTTCTACGACCCGACGGAGGGCCGGGTGCTGCTCGACGGGGTCGACCTGCGCGATCTCGCCACGGCGGAGTTGCGGCGCGGCGTGGTCATGGTGACGCAGGAGGCGTTCCTGTTCTCCGGCACGGTCGCCGAGAACATCGCGATCGGCCGCCCCGACGCGACCCGCGAGGAGATCGAGCAGGCGGCGAAGGCGATCGGCGCGCACGACTTCATCAGCGCGCTGCCCGACGGCTACGACACGGACGTACGCAAGCGTGGTGGCCGTATCTCCGCAGGCCAGCGGCAACTCGTGGCGTTCGCGCGAGCGTTGCTCGCCGACCCGGGCGTGCTGATCCTCGACGAGGCGACGAGTTCGCTGGACGTCCCCGGGGAGCGGGCGGTGCAGCGGGCGATGGCGACCGTGCTGAAGGGCCGTACGGCGGTGGTGATCGCGCACCGGCTGTCCACCGTGGAGATCGCGGACCGGGTGCTGGTGATGGAGCACGGCCGGATCGTGGAGGACGGCAGTCCGGCCGGTCTGATCGCCGGGACGGGCCGCTTCGCGGACCTGCACCGGGCGTGGCGGGACAGTCTGGCGTAGCCCGGCGGCCCCGGCGGTGACCGTCCGACGGCCCGTACCGCGTCACGCGGTGCGGGCCGTCGCCTTTGCGCGCAAGTCGCCCGAAGTCCGGCGCGGCGCACGACAGTTCAGCGCCCGGCCTCTTTACGCGCCTGACACGCGCCGGTACCTTCCAGCCGCTGGAAGCTCTTTCTGCAACTTTCCGAAGTCCCTTGCGTCAGGCGGCGGCGCGTCCGTCCGGCCCGGGGCCCGCCGACGAGGGAGTGTCATGAAACGCCGTAACGTCCGACGAGGGAGACGGCCGCTGACGGCCGCGCTCGTCGCCGGCTCGCTGCTGAGCCTCCTGCACGCCGTGCCGGAGCCGGACCGCCCGCGGACCGAGCCGGTCGCAACGACCGCGAACACCGCGACGGTCTTCTACTACACGAAGACCAGGAACTGGCCGACGTACCACCTCCACCACGCGCCCGACGGCGGCGCCTGGACCAGCGTGCCGGGCACGGCCATGGAGCCGGCCTGCACGGACTGGGTCAAGAAGACGGTGGACCTGGGGTCCGCCGCCGGTCTCCAGGCCACCTTCAACAATGGCGCTGGCACCTGGGACAACAACGGCGGCGCCAACTACCGGCTGGGCACCGGGGCGATCACCGTCAAGGACGGCGTGGTCGCCCACTCCGATCCGTGCGCGGGCTCCGAACCGGTCGAGGGCGACAAGGCGACGGTGTACTACTCGGCCCAGGCCCTCGGCTGGTCCACCGCCAACCTGCACTACCAGCCCGCCGGCGGCTCCTGGACGGCCGTCCCCGGCATCGGCATGCGAGCCGCGTGCGCCGGCTGGTGGAAGCAGACCGTCGACCTCGGCACGGCCACCTCCCTGAAGGCCGCGTTCAACAACGGCAACGGCGTCTGGGACAACAACAACGGCACCGACTACACCCTCCCGGCCGGCACCAGCACGGTGCTGAACAAGGTCGTCACCAGGCACGCGAAGGACCCCTGTGCGGCCACCGAGCCCGACACGCGGGCGCCCACCGCCCCGGCCGGGGTGGCGGCACAGGCCACCGGTGTCTCCGTCGTGCTCACCTGGCAGCCCGCCGCCGACGACACGGGCGTGGTGAAGTACCAGGTGACGCGGACCGGCGGCAGCGGCGGCACGGTCGTCACCGATGCCGGCTCGACGGTGTTCACGGACAGCGGCCTGGCGGAGCGGACCGCCTACACGTACACCGTGCGGGCCGTCGACGCAGCCGGGAACGTCTCCCCCGCCTCGGCCGCCGTCACGGCCACCACCGGCGAGAAGCCCTCCGGCCCGGCGCCCGGCAAGCCGCTGGGCACCGACCCGCGCAAGGACCCCGTCTACTTCGTCCTCACCGCCCGCTTCCACGACGGCGACGGCTCCAACAACCGGGGCGGCAGCCAGCATGTGAAGTCCGGCAACGCGGCCGACGCCGACCCGATGTTCCGCGGGGACTTCCGCGGGCTGGTCGACAAGCTGGACTACATCAAGGGCCTCGGCTTCTCCGCCGTGTGGATCACTCCGGTGGTCCTCAACCGCTCGGACTACGACTACCACGGCTACCACGGCTGGGACTTCTACAAGGTCGACCCGCGCCTTGAGTCGGCGGGCGCCTCCTACCAGGACCTGATCGACGCCGCGCACGCCAAGGGCATGAAGATCTACCAGGACGTGGTCTACAACCACTCCTCCCGCTGGGGCGCGAAAGGCCTGTTCACGCCGACCGTGTACGGGGTGCGCGACAGCCAGTGGAGCTGGTACTACGACGAGCGGCAGCCCGGCTTCGAGTACGACGGCCTGACCGTCGATCCGAAGAGCGGCAAGTCGTACTACAACGGTGACCTGTGGTCGACCGCCGAGCCGGCCGGCAACACCTGCGTCAACTGGGGCACACCCACCGGCCGGACCTCCCCGGAGGGCTACCGGATCCACAACTGCCAGTGGCCGAGCCCGACCTCCGGCATGTTCCCCACGGCGTACTACCACCAGTGCTGGATCGGCAACTGGGAGGGCGAGGACTCCCGGTCCTGCTGGCTGCACGAGGACCTGGCGGACTTCGACACGGAGAGCGCCGCCGTGCAGAACTACCTGGTCGGCGCCTACAACAAGTACATCGACATGGGCGTCGACGGGTTCCGCGTGGACACCGCCGTACACATCCCGCGGACCACCTGGAACCGCCGCTTCCTGCCCGCGATCACCGAACGCGTGACCCAGCGGCACGGCGCCGAGGCCGCGCGGAACTTCTTCGTCTTCGGCGAGGTCGCGGCCTTCGTCAACGACAAGTGGAACCGAGGCTCGGTCAACCACTCCGCGCAGTTCTACACCTGGAAGGAGCGCAAGGAGTACGCGGCGGACGACACCTCGGCCGCCCTGGAGATGTACGCGTACGAGCAGCAGCAGGGCACCGGCAACCAGCCCACCAGCACCAACGCGTTCCTGAACGGGAACGGCTACCACACCCCGGACCACTCCCGGTTCTCCGGCATGCACATCATCGACATGCGGATGCACATGAACTTCGGGGACGCCCAGAACGCCTTCTCAGGCGGCAAGGACTCCGACGACAGCGTCAACGACGCCACGTACAACGTCGTCTACGTCGACAGCCACGACTACGGGCCGAACAAGAGCAGCGAGCGCTACGCGGGCGGCACCGACGCCTGGGCCGAGAACATGTCGCTGATGTGGACCTTCCGCGGCATCCCGGCCCTGTACTACGGGTCGGAGATCGAGTTCCAGGCCGGGAAGAAGATCGACTGCGGCCCGTCCTGCCCGCTGGCGACCACCGGTCGCGCCCACTACGGCGACCACCTGGCCGGCTCGGTCACCGCGCCGGACTTCTCGCAGGTCTCCTCGGCCTCCGGCACGGTCGCCCAGACTCTGCAGAAACCCCTGGTCAAGCATGTCCAGCGGCTGAACCAGATCCGGCGGGCGATCCCGGCCCTGCAGATGGGCCAGTACTCCACCGAGGGCATCAGCGGCGGCATGGCCTTCAAGCGCCGCTACACCGAGGGCGGCACGGACAGCTTCGCACTCGTGACCGTCTCCGGGGGCGCCACGTACACGGGCATCCCGAACGGCACGTACGTGGACGCCGTCACCGGTGACCGCAGGACCGTCGCGGACGGCACCCTCACCGTCGCCGCGCCGGGCAAGGGCAACCTCCGGGTGTACGTGCTGAACGGACCCGGCAGGATCGGCGCCGACGGGCCGTATCTGAAGTAGCGAGAGGGAAAGAAGCACCCTCTCCGAAGGGGCGTGATCCGGCCACTGTCCCCCGTCACCCTGACGGGGGACAGTTCGTATATCGAACGTGAACTCCCGGACAACGAACGATTTCCGGCCAACTTTCTGACGCGCTCCTGACAGGAGCGGCGCGGTGCTGCCACTCTTCCCACGGCCGCCTCACAGCAACCCCACAGACCAGTCCGCTGCTGTGGCGCGGCGCAGCTCCACGCACGCCCGGACGGCCCACCCGCCGTCCGGTCTCCCCTGGCCGCGAGACCCGCGGCCGCGCAGAAGGAGTCAGTGTTGAGCAGCAGTTCCTCTCACAGACGCACCTCCCACACCCCCCGTCGCCGGGCCGCGGCCGTCGCGCTGGTCGGTGTCGCCGCCCTCGTCGCAGCCGCCGTGCAGTCCGGTGCCGCGACCGCCGCGCCGGACCGGGCACCGTCGGCGTCGGCCGCCGCGGACCCGGGCGCCCTGCCGAAGAAGCTCACCCCCGCCCAGCGCGCCGAACTGATGCGCGAGGCGGAGGCCGGCAAGGCGGACACGGCCAGGGAACTCCGCCTCGGCGCCCAGGAGAAGCTGGTCGTCCGGGACGTCGTCCAGGACCGTGACGGCACGACGCACACCCGCTACGAGCGCACCTACGCGGGGCTGCCCGTCCTCGGCGGCGACCTGGTCGTCAAGACGGCGAAGGACGGCAGCACCGAGGGTGTCGCGCGGGCCACCCGGGCCGCGATCAAGCCGGCCACCCTCACCCCGGCGGTGGGCGCCGTGCGCGCCGAGCGGCAGGCACTGGCCGCCGCGAAGGCGGAGGAGGCCAAGAGCCCCGACGTCAACCGCGCTCCGCGCAAGGTGATCTGGGCCGCGAACGGCACACCGACCCTCGCCTGGGAGACCGTCGTCGGCGGCTTCCAGCACGACGGGACGCCGCAGGAGCTGCACGTCGTCACGGACGCGGCGACCGGGGAGAAGCTCTTCGAGTGGGAGGCCGTCCAGACCGGCACCGGCCACACGGTGTACAGCGGCACGGTCCCGCTGACCACCACGCAGTCGGGGTCGACGTACAACCTGACCGACGGCGCGCGCGGCGGCCACAAGACGTACAACCTCAACCGCGGCACCTCGGGCACCGGAACGCTGTTCTCCGGCCCGGACGACGTGTGGGGCAACGGCACCCCGTCCAACCTGGAGTCGGCCGGCGCCGACGCGCACTACGGGGCCGCGCTGACCTGGGACTACTACAAGAACGTGCACGGCCGCAACGGCATCCGCGGCGACGGCGTCGGCGCCTACTCGCGGGTCCACTACGGCAACAACTACGTCAACGCGTTCTGGTCGGACAGCTGCTTCTGCATGACCTACGGCGACGGCTCCGGCAACGCCAATCCGCTGACCTCGATCGACGTGGCCGCGCACGAGATGACGCACGGCCTGACGTCGGCGACCGCCAAGCTGGTCTACAGCGGCGAGTCGGGCGGCCTGAACGAGGCGACCTCCGACATCCTCGGCGCGGCCGTCGAGTTCGCCGCCAACAACTCCTCCGACGTCGGTGACTACCTCATCGGCGAGGAGATCGACATCAACGGCGACGGCACGCCGCTGCGCTACATGGACAAGCCGAGCAGGGACGGCTCGTCGAAGGACAGCTGGTACTCCGGTATCGGCTCGATCGACGTGCACTACTCGTCCGGCCCGGCGAACCACTTCTTCTACCTGCTGAGCGAGGGCAGCGGCGCGAAGACCATCAACGGCGTCAGCTACGACTCGCCGACCGCGGACGGACTGCCGGTCACCGGCATCGGCCGGGCCAAGGCGGAGCAGATCTGGTTCAAGGCGCTCACCACCAAGTTCACGTCCACCACCAACTACGCGGGGGCCCGCACCGGGACCCTGGCGGTCGCGGGCGAGCTGTACGGCACCACGAGCGCCGAGTACAAGGCGGTGCAGGACGCGTGGGCGGGCGTCGCGGTCGGCTCGCGCTCCGGCGGCGGCGGTGGCGGCACGTCGTTCGAGAACTCCGCCGACGTGGCGATCCCGGACCGGGGCGCCGCGGTCACCTCGCCGGTCACCGTGACCGGCCGCACCGGCAACGCGCCGAGCAACCTCCAGGTCGCGGTGGACATCGTGCACACCTACATCGGTGACCTCCAGGTGCAGCTGGTCGCGCCCGACGGCTCGGCCTACACGCTGAAGGGCTACGGCACCGGAGGCAGCGCGGACAACCTCAACACCACGTACACGGTGAACGCCTCGTCCGAGGCCGCCAACGGCACCTGGCTGCTGCGGGTCCAGGACAACGCGGCCGCCGACACCGGGTACATCAACAGCTGGAAGCTGACCTTCCCGTAAACCGGGTCCGGGCAGCGGGCGGGGCGCCGTCCCGGGGGCAACTCCCCTGGGGCGGCGCCCCTTTCGCGTACCCGCTTCACCTTCCCGAAACATTTCTCGGCCGGTGCTTTTCGGCCAACATCACTTCAGGGTCCTGACATGTACGCACCACCGATGCCAGGCTTCCTCCACCCGCCGCACAGCTTCCCCGCAACCCCCACCAAGGAGTTTGTGTGTCCCCCACGCCCTCCCGTCGCTACGCGCGTCACCGGCGCACCACCCTCGCGCTGGCCACCGCCGTCGCCGCCGGAGCCCTGCTCACCACCGGCCTCACCACCGGTGCCGCCACCGCCCAGGACTCCTCCACCGTCCCGGCCGCCCGCGCCGCCACCCCGCTGGCCCTCTCCCCCGCCACCCGCACGGCCCTGATCCGCCAGGCCGACGCCGCCACCGAGCGGACCGCCGACGAGATAGGCCTCGGCGCCAAGGAGGAACTGGTCGTCCGAGACGTCGTCAAGGACGCCGACGGCAGCCTCCACACCCGCTACGAGCGCACCTACGCCGGACTCCCCGTCCTCGGCGGCGACCTCGTCGTGCACGAGAGCCCGGCCGGGCGGACCGAGGGCGTCACCAAGGCCGTCACAGCGCGCATCGCGGTCGCCGACCTCACCCCCGAGATCAGCGCGGCCGGCGCCGAGAGCCAGGCCGTCAAGCGGGCCAAGGCGCTCGGCGGCACCAAGTCCGGCGCCGCCAAGGCCCCCCGCAAGGTGATCTGGGCGGCGAACGGCAGGCCCACCCTCGCCTACGAGACGGTCGTCGGCGGCTTCCAGGAGGACGGCACCCCGAACGAGCTGCACGTCATCACCGACGCGGCCACCGGCAGGAAGCTCTACGAGTACCAGGGCATCGAGACCGGCACCGGCAAGGGCCTCTACAACGGCACCGTCACCCTCGGCACCTACCTGTCGGGCTCGGCGTACCAGCTGTACGACCCCTCGCGCGGCGGCCACAAGACGTACAACAAAGCCCGCTCCACCAGCGGCTCGGCCGGCACCCTGTTCACCGACGCCGACGACACCTGGGGCACCGGCGCCGCCTCCAGCTCCTCCACCGACCAGACGGCGGCGGTCGACGCGGCCTACGGCGCGCAGACCACCTGGGACTACTACAAGAACACCTTCGGCCGCAACGGCATCAAGAACGACGGCAAGGCCGCCTACTCGCGCGTCCACTACGGCAACGCGTACGTCAACGCCTTCTGGTCCGACAGCTGCTTCTGCATGACCTACGGCGACGGCGAGGGCAACACCAAGCCGCTCACCTCGCTGGACGTGGCCGCCCACGAGATGACCCACGGCGTCACCTCGAACACCGCGGGGCTCAACTACTCCGGCGAGTCCGGCGGCCTCAACGAGGCCACCTCCGACATCTTCGGCGCGGCGGTCGAGTTCTACGCAGGCAACCCCGCCGACCCCGGCGACTACCTCATCGGCGAGAAGATCGACATCAACGGCGACGGCACCCCGCTGCGCCACATGGACAGGCCGAGCAAGGACGGCGCGTCGGCGGACTACTGGTCGTCGTCGCTGGGCGGCCTGGACGTCCACCACTCCTCCGGCCCCGCGAACCACTTCTTCTACCTGCTCAGCGAGGGCAGCGGCGCCAAGACCGTCAACGGCGTCAGCTACAACTCGCCGACCTACAACGGCTCCACGGTCACCGGCATCGGCCGCGCCAAGGCCGCGGCGATCTGGTACAAGGCGCTCACCACGTACATGACGTCGACCACCAACTACAAGGGCGCGCGCACGGCGACCCTGAACGCGGCCTCGGCGCTCTACGGCGCCGCCGGCACCGAGTACAAGGCGGTCGCCGCGGCCTGGACGGCCGTCAACGTCAACTGAACCGACGGCTCGGTCAGCCGGACGGCACCCGGTGGGCGGACGACGCCGGGTGCCGCCCTACGCTGGGGCGCATGTCTCTTGGGGAATTCACCTACGCGGACGTCGGCGCCACCCGCGAGCCGGGCTTCTGCCCACCCGGCTTCCACCGCATGGACGTCCGCACCCGGATCGGCGAGGGCCACGACGTCTTCCGCCGGGCCGCCGAGGCGGTGTGCACCTGGGAGATGCACCGGGCGATGGGCGTCGGCATCGACGCGAGCGCCGACCGCGCCGCCCCGGACGTGACGGTCACCGTCACCCTCGCCGGACTGGTCAAGGCCCCCTGCCGGATCGTCTGGACCGTCGACGAGCCCCGCCGCGCCGGCTGGGCCTACGGCACCCTGCCCGGCCACCCCGAGTGCGGCGAGGAGTCCTTCATCGTCGACCGCACCGGCGACGGCACGGTCTGGCTGACCGTCTCCGCCTTCAGCCGCGCCGCCAGCTGGTACGCCAAGGCCGGCGGCCCGGCCACCCGCGGCCTCCAGCACGCCTACGCAAGACGGTGCGGGAAGGTGCTGCGCGCCCTGTGCGGCCGGGCCCCGGAGAGCTGATCCCTACCGCATCAGCACCCCCGCCGACTCCCGCACCTCGTCCGTCGGGACCGCCAGCAGGCCCGGTTCCGCCCCGGAGGCCAGCAGGCGGTGGGCGGGGAGGATGCGGACGGTGTAGCCGAAGGGGCCGGTGCGGTCCAGGGAGAGGGGGCCCTCGTAGAGCCAGCGGCCCTCCATGTCGGGGCCGCCGGCCGGCTTGAGCGGCACGGACGAGGCGTCGGCGATACGGTCCTCGGAGTCGACGCGCCCGGACACCGCCTGCACCTCGACGTCGTCGGGCGCCAGGTCGCCGAGGCCGACCCGGACGCGCAGGGTGAGGGTGGTGCCCAGTTCGGCGGTGGCCCGCGTCGCGGAGGTCTCGACGTGGTCGACCGTCACCGCGTGCCAGGCCGAGCGCACCCGGGCCTTCCACTCGGCCAGCTCCCGCGCGGAGTCCGGGTCCATCGCGCGGTGGGAGAGCGCGGCGGGGGCGTAGAGCCGCTCCACGTACTCCCGGACCATCCGGCCCGCCAGCACCTTCGGGCCGAGCAGACTGAGCGTCTGCCGGACCATCTCGATCCAGCGGTCGGGCAGCCCGCCCTGGCCGCGCTCGTAGAAGCGCGGGGTGATCCGCTGCTCCAGCAGGTCGTACAGGGCGGCGGCCTCGATGTCGTCCCGCCGGTCCGGGTCGGTGCCGTGGCCGTCGGCGGTGGGGATCGCCCAGCCGAAGTCCGGCTGGAACCACTCGTCCCACCAGCCGTCCAGCACGGAGAGGTTCAGGCAGCCGTTGAGCGCCGCCTTCATGCCGCTCGTGCCGCACGCCTCCAGCGGGCGCAGCGGGTTGTTCAGCCAGATGTCACAGCCCGGGTAGAGCTTCTGCGCCATCGCCATGCCGTAGTCGGGGAGGAAGACGATCCGGTGCCGGACCCGCGGGTCGTCGGCGAACCGGACCAGTTCCTGGATCAGCCGCTTGCCGCCGTCGTCCGCCGGGTGCGCCTTGCCCGCCACCACGATCTGCACCGGCCGCTCCGGGTGCAGCAGCAGCTCCATCAGCCGGTCCCGGTCGCGCAGCATCAGCGTCAGCCGCTTGTAGGAGGGGACGCGCCGGGCGAAGCCGATGGTCAGGACGTCCGGGTCGAGCACCCCGTCGATCCAGCCCAGCTCGGCCGTGCCGGCGCCGCGCTGCCGCCAGGCGGTGCGCAGCCGTTCGCGCACCTCCGTCACCAGTTGCTCGCGCAAGGACCGGCGCAGCTCCCAGATGTCCTGGTCGGGAATGTCGGCGACGGCGTCCCAGCGGTCGGACGCGCCGACGGTCAGGGCGTCCTCGGTGCGCTGGGCGCCGATCTGCCGGGCGCCGAGCCGGAACACCTCGGGGGCCACCCAGGTCGGGGCGTGCACCCCGTTGGTGACGGAGGTGATCGGCACCTCCTCGGGGTCGAACCCTGGCCACAGTCCGGCGAACATCTCCCGGCTCACCTTGCCGTGCAGCAGGGACACCCCGTTGGCGCGCTGGGCCAGGCGCAGGCCCATGACCGCCATGTTGAACACGTTGGGCTCACCGCCGGGGTAGGTCTCCATGCCGAGCTGGAGGACGCGGTGCACGTCGATGGAGGGCAGTTCGGCGTCGGCGCCGAAGTGCCGGGCGACCAGCTCCCGGTCGAAGCGGTCGATGCCGGCCGGGACGGGCGTGTGGGTGGTGAAGACGGTGCCCGCCCGCACCGCCTCCAGCGCCGAGTCGAAGTCCAGCCCGTCGGCGCAGAGTTCCGCGATCCGCTCCAGGCCGAGGAAGCCCGCGTGCCCCTCGTTGGTGTGGAACACCTCGGGCTCGGGGTGGCCGGTGAGCCGGCAGTACGACCGCACCGCCCGCACTCCTCCTATGCCGAGCAGCATCTCCTGGAGCAGCCGGTGCTCGCTGCCGCCGCCGTAGAGCCGGTCGGTGACACCGCGCTCGCCGTGCTCGTTCTCCTCGACGTCCGAGTCGAGCAGCAGCAGCGGCACGCGGCCGACCTGGGCCAGCCAGATCCGGGCGCGCAGCGACCTGCCGCCGGGCAGCGCGAGGGCGACGTGGGCGGGGGTGCCGTCGGACTCCCTCAGCAGGGCGAGGGGGAGCTCGTTGGGGTCGAGGACGGGGTAGTGCTCCTGCTGCCAGCCGTCGCGGGAGAGGGTCTGGCGGAAGTAGCCGTGCCGGTAGAGCAGGCCGACGCCGATCAGCGGCGCGCCCAGGTCGCTGGCCGCCTTCAGGTGGTCTCCGGCGAGGATGCCGAGGCCGCCGGAGTACTGGGGCAGGGCGGCGGTGATGCCGAACTCGGGTGAGAAGTAGGCGACGGCGGAGGGGAGTTCCCCGGACCGGGTCTGGTACCAGCGGTCGCCGGTCACGTAGTCGTGCAGATCGTCGGCGACCGTGGTCAGCCGGCGCAGGAACCGGCGGTCCTCGGCCAGCTCGGCGAGCCGGGCGGGCGGCACGCTGCCCAGCAGCCGCACCGGATCACCACCCGAGGCGGCCCAGCGGTCGGGATCGACGGACTGGAATAGATCACGCGTCTCCGCGTGCCAGGACCAGCGCAGATTGCGCGCCAGGTCGCTCAGCGGACGGAGGGGTTCGGGGAGAACGGGACGGACGGTGAATCGACGGATCGCCTTCACGGTTCCACCTTGTCGCTGACTGACGGACGCGATGTGCGTTGTTTGTCCCTGTCGACGGTAGTGGCTACCCGGCTTCGGGGTGGCCAACTCGAAGGACCGTGGCGCCCGTCCCGCCCGTGCCGATATGGCCGATTCCGCCCCCACAGGCCGCCTTGCGGTGCCGCACACCGCACGAGACCCTGCCCAGGGCCGGACCGGCCGACACGCCGGTGCGCCCGGGCTGGAGCGGAACGCACCGCCACGACGCGGCGGCGAGCGCGGCGTCGGCCGCCGGGCGGGTCCGGCCGCGGTGCTGTGCACCACGGCCTTTCCGGTCACCCCGTGCCCGCGCGGGCGGCGCCGGAGAGGCCGTCGTCCGGAGCGGACCGGGGCGGCTGCGCCGGCGGCGGCTGCCTGGTCACGGCGAAGGGGGGAGCCGGCACTGCGTCAGCGGCGGGAGCGGACGTCGCCGAGAAGTACGGGCGCGCGTCGGCCACCCGTACGGCACGGTCCTCGACGGCCGGGTCGAACGGGCGAACGAGGCACCCGCACCCTCCGAAGTCCGCGGGCACCAGGGGACGGTGCACCTGATCGACATCCACCGGGACTTCGGCGACGCCGGCCGGACGCCGCCGTGCGCGACTCGGCCCGCCGGAGTGACGTACCCGGCGCGGCCGGCAACCAGGTACTTCCGGCCAGACTTCACTGCCCCGCGAGCCTCCGGCAGGCCCCCACCGCGGGCGGTACCGGACCATGTGACGACCCGTGCCCTCCTCCCACCACCGCACCGCGCAGGCCCTGCTCGCCCTTGGCGTCGCCTTCACCCCGGCGGCGCACACCGGCGACACCGCCGGAACCGTCCGCTCCGCTGCGTTCATGGCGTATCCGCACGTCAGGGCGCCGCGGCACCCGGTTCGGCCGCTCACCCGAAGGCCGCCCCGGCCCGGTCCCGCGGGCGCCGACGGGCGGCGCGGCCACCGGCAGGGCGCCCGGCGGAGGACTCCGTTCACCGGACAGACTTCTTCAGGTACCGCGGACTTGATGGCACAGTCCGGCCACCGGCGCCATCCTGCTCGGACAGGGCCGGACTTGTGTGTAGACATACGCGTGAGTAGTTAACAAAGTGCCGGATTGCCCACCCGAATAGGGTGGGAAGGCTCCTGCGGTACACCTCACAGGCACCTCACGCAGAACCCACCTCCCCACAGCAATCCGCCCACCCACGTTGACGCGGACAGGAGCGGTGATGCCCGCCACGCACCACTCGCCAGTGACCCCGACCACCAGCAGCACCGACACACCCCCGGTGCGCCCGGCCGACAGCGGTCCACCGGCCCCGGAGCCATTCTCCGCGGGTGAGGTCACCGCCGTCGGGCGCATACCGGTTCTCGACGTCCGCCCGGTCGTCCAGCACGGCCGGCGGCCCGCCAAGGCGGTGACCGGGGAGCGCTTCGAGATCTCGGCCACCGTGTTCCGCGAGGGCCATGACGCGGTCGCCGCCAATGTCGTGCTGCGCGACCCCGGGGGCCGGCCCGGCCCATGGACCCCGATGCGCGAACTGGCCCCCGGCACCGACCGCTGGGGCGCCACCGTCACCGCGGAGACGCCCGGCCACTGGACCTTCACGGTCGAGGCCTGGGCCGACCCCGTCACCACCTGGCGCCACCACGCCACGATCAAGATCCCGGCCGGGATCGACACCGGTCTCGTGCTGGAGGAGGGCGCCCGGCTGTACGAACGGGCGGCCGCCGGCATGCCCGACCGGGAGCGGGAGCCGGTGCTCGCCGCGGCCGCGGCGCTGCGGGACGAGTCCCGCACGGCCGCCGTCCGGCTCGCGGCGGCGCTCACACCGGAGGTGGAGGAGGCTCTCGCCCGGTATCCGCTGCGGGAGCTGGTCACCGCCTCGGACCCGATGCCGCTGCTGGTGGAGCGGGAGCGGGCGTTGTTCGGGTCGTGGTACGAGTTCTTCCCGCGTTCGGAGGGCACGACGGAGCGTCCGCACGGCACGTTCCGCACGGCCGCGCGGCGGCTGCCCGCGATCGCGCGGATGGGTTTCGACGTCGTCTACCTGCCGCCGGTCCATCCGATCGGCACCACGTTCCGCAAGGGCCCGAACAACACGCTGTCCGCGGCCCCCGAGGATGTGGGGGTGCCGTGGGCGATCGGCTCGCCCGAGGGCGGCCACGACGCCGTGCACCCGGACCTGGGCACGATCGAGGACTTCGACTGGTTCGTCGCCCAGGCCCGCGGCCACGGTCTGGAGATCGCGCTGGACTTCGCCCTGCAGTGCTCCCCCGACCACCCGTGGGTGCACAAG
>NZ_MUND01000819.1 GCF_002154375.1 Streptomyces glaucescens
GTCGGTGCCGGTGTATCCGGCACCGACCACGACGAACGTGCACCGCGCGGCGCGGGTCGCCGGATCCTCGCAGGAGGCGGCGAGTTCCAGCTGCCGGGTGACGTGGTCGCGCAGGTACAGCGCTTCGGGCAGGCCGCGGAAGCCGTGCGCGTGCTCGGCGACGCCGGGGACGGGCAGCAGTTTGTTGACGCTGCCCGCGGCGACGACCAGCCGGTCGTACTCGAGGGTTCCGGCGCCGCCCTCCGGGTCGGTGTAGTGCACGGTGCGCCCGTCCAGGTCGACGTGGCCGGCCTCGCCGAGCACCAGCCGTACCCGGGGCAGGGTGCCGGAGAGGGAGACGGTGACCCTGCGCGGCTCCAGGACGCCCGCCGCGACCTGGGGCAGCAGCGGCAGGTACAGGAAGTGGTCGGTCGGGTTCAGCAGGGTGATCTCGGCCTTGCCCCGGGCCGTGCGGGACAGTTCCCTGGCCGTCCGGTAGCCGGCGAAGCCGGCACCGACGATCACGATGCGGGGTCGACTCACGGTGCTCCTCCGGCGGTGTCGCCCGTGGGGGAAGGTGCGCGGGCAGGTCGGGACGTACGGCAGGCACGCGGACGTACGACTCCTCCGTCCTCCCGTACGAGCTATCCGCGTCCCCCTGGCCGGGGCACCCAAACGTGCGCCGGTTCCCCGCCGGGCGCCGGGGTACTCGGCCCGGGCCCCCCACCCGAGCCGCACGTCGCGGAGGTACCCCCCATGCCCGAGTACGGTTACTTCCTCTCCTGCGAGGAGCACGGCCCCGCGGACCTCGTGGAACAGGCCAGGATGGCCGAGCAGGCCGGCTTCCGGTCGCTGTGGATCTCCGACCACTACCACCCCTGGAACGACGCCCAGGGCGAGAGCCCGTTCGTGTGGTCGGTGATCGGCGCGCTCTCGCAGGCGGTGTCGCTGCCGATCGAGACGGCGGTGACCTGCCCGACCGTGCGGATCCACCCGGCGGTGGTGGCGCAGGCCGCGGCGACGAGCGCGGTGATGACGAACGGCCGCTTCCGGCTCGGCGTCGGCTCGGGCGAGGCCCTGAACGAGCACATCCTCGGCCACACCTGGCCGCCCGCGGACGTCCGGCTGGAGATGCTGGAGGAGGCGATCCACGTGATGCGCCGCCTGTTCACGGGTGAAGAGGTCACCCACCACGGCACCCACTACACGGTGGAGAACGCCCGCCTCTACACGGTCCCGGACGAGCCCGTCCAGATCGACGTCTCCGGCTTCGGCCCGAAGGCCACCGAGCTGGCGTCCCGGGTGGGCGACGGGTACATCACGATGATGCCCGAGGCGGACATGGTGCGGCGGTTCCGCGAGGGCGGCGGCGGCACCAAGCCCGTCATCGGCGGCACCAAGGTCTGTTACGGCACCGACCGCGACGAGGCGGTCCGTACGGTGCACCGGATGTGGTTCAACGAGTACCTGCCCGGCGAGATGGGCCAGATCCTGCCCTCGCCGCGCCACTTCGAGCAGCTCCAGCCGCTGGTCACCGAGGAGATGATCGCCGAGCAGGGGGTCTGCGGGGACGACGTGGACGAGCACGTGGCGGCGCTGACCGCGTTCGCCGACGCGGGCTTCGACACGATCTACGTCAACCAGATCGGCCCCGACCAGCGCGGCTTCTTCGACTTCTACCGGACCAAGGTGCTGCCGCAGCTCCCGGGGAACTGACGGGTCGGAGCGGCTGCGATGCCGCCGTGTCGGTGTGCACGCTCCCGGCGGACGCCCCGGAGGCCGACGGCACCTCGCCCGGGACACCACTGCCCTCGGTTGCGGCCCCGCCCGGCCCCAACGCCCCGCCCACAGGGCCATCCCGGCGACGGGCGACGGGCAACGGCCGACGCCCCCTCGCGTTCGTGTCCCTAGCGGCGCACCAGTCGCCGTACCCGCCGGGCCGCGAGAAGTCCCGCGCCGACGGTGAGCACGGCGCCCAGCCGCCCGCGCCGCCGGGACAGCCAGGGCTGCGGGCCGCCGTCGTGGGACTCCGCGTCGAAGCGGCCGTGCGCCCCGAAGTCCCTGCCGTGCGGTCCGTCGGCCGGGGTCCACAGGTTGCCGGGGCTCCCCGGCTCCCGCGGGGGTTCCGCCGTGTCCTGCTGGGAGCCGTGTCCGGTGCGGGCCAGGTACCGGTCGAGCAGGCCGGGCACCACGGCGTTGGCGAGCAGGGTCGCGGCCGTCGAGCCGCCGACCCAGTACTCGCGGCGGCGGGCGTGGAAGGCCGCGTGCACGATCGCCCGGGCCGCGACCTCCGGCTGGTACACCGGCGCCACCGGCCGGGCGCGGCCCGGCATCCGGCTGAGGACCCAGTCGAACTGCGGGGTGTTGACCGCCGGGAGCTGCACCATCGTGGTGCGCACCCGGCTGCCCCGGTGCAGCAGCTCGCACCGCAGCGACTCGTTGAACCCCTGGATGGCGTGCTTGGCCCCGCAGTACGCGGACTGCAGCGGCACGCCCCGGTAGGCGAGCGCGGACCCCACCTGCACGATGGTGCCCCGGTCGCGCGGCAGCATGTGCCGCAGTGCGGCCCGGGTGCCGAACACATAGCCCAGGTAGCTCACTTCGGTGACCCGCCGGTACTCGTCGGGCGTGATCTCCGTGAATGGGGCGAAGATTCCCGTGAAGGCGTTGTTGACCCAGACGTCGATGGGCCCGAACGCGTCCACGACCTGCTGGGCGGCGGCGTCGACGGCCTTGGCGTCGGCCACGTCGACGGCAATGACCATCGCCTCCCCGCCCGCCCGCCGCACTTCGCCGGCGGCGGCCGCCAGCCCTTCGCGGCCCCGGGCCAGCAGGGCCACCCGGTCGCCGCGCGCGGCGAAGGCGCGGGCCGTCGCCCGGCCCACGCCTCCACTGGCCCCGGTGACCACGACGGTTCCGCCGCGCCCCGGCGTTCCCGGTCCGCGCATGCGGATCACGCCCGGTACTGCGGGTTCTCGGGGTCGATGTCGTCCGCCCGCGGCGCGGGGACGCTCATCCGGCCGGGAGCCGGAGTGCCGGGACCCGGGATGCCCGTGCCGGGAGCGCCGGTCGCGGCGCCGGCTCCGCCCGGGGCCACCGGCGGCATCGGCGGGATGGCCGTGCCAGGAGCGCCGGGCGGTCCGGCGGTCGGGGTGCCGCCGATGCCGTGGCCGCCGCCGGAGTGGTGCGCCGACGGGTGCTTGGGCCGGGCGGCGCCGCGCAGCGCGTAGGCGGCGACGGCGAGCAGCGCCGCGGTGATCAGCGCGGCGGCCCAGTCGGGCATCACCAGGTCGAGGGCCAGTCCGACGGCGAGCGCGAGGGCGGCGCCCGCGTAGAGGGCGACGGTGCCGGACGCGGCGTACAGCATGGCCGTACGACGCTGCTTGCGGGTCTGCTGCTTCAGTTCGTCGCGGATCGTCTCGCGCGCCACCTGTGCCAGCTCGTCGGCGAGATGTTTGTCCAGATGCTCCAAGCGGTCCATGGGCCGCCGGGTACCCAGCGGGGATCGCGGGTAACGCACGGTCACGGGCTGGGCGGGCGTATCCGGAAGTCATGGCGGGCGGGCAGCGGCTCTCGGAGAGACGGGCCCACAGCACTCCGACGGCCTCGGCGCCCTCCCGCAGGTCGGCGGCCTCGAACTCGGCGTCGAACACGGCGCGGGCCCGTCCGCCCGGTTCCGCTCGTCGACACGGTGCACGTCATCGAGCGGGGCAGGGTCAGGGTCGGGCAAAGGCGTCCACGACGATGTCGGTGAGCAGTGCCCCGGCCGTGCCGTCCGGGTCGAGATCGGGGTCGTAGATGGTGACGTTGAAGCCGACGCAGAGCGGGGAGGACAGCAACGGGCGCAGCAGGGAGACGAGTTCGCCGGGCAGCAGTCCGTCGGCGTCGGGGCTGTCCACGGCGGGCATCACGCCCGGGTCCAGGACGTCGGCGTCCAGGTGGACCCAGAAGCCGGCCAGGCCGGGGAACGCGAAGGACTGCGCGGTGGCCCGGGCGAGCGCCTCCGCGCCCCACTCCCGCAGGTCGCCCACGGTCACCACGGGGACCTTCAGCGCGGCGAGTTCGCGGCAGTCCTCGTCGTCCCGGAACGCGTCACGGATGCCGAAGAACCGCACGTCCTCGTCGCGCAGGTAGGGCTTCCGCCCCTCCAGGTCGGTGAGGTCCTCCTGCCCGCGTCCGGTGGCCAGCGCGACCTCCTCGCCGCCCGCCGCGCCGATCCGGCCGGAGTTGCCGGGGTGCCGGAAGTCCGGTGAGGCGTCGACCGCGACCAGCCCGTACCGGCCAAGGCGGCGCAGCGCGAGCGAGGCGCCGAGCTGGATGGAGCAGTCGCCGCCGAGCACGACGGGGAAGTCACCGGCGCGGACGTGGTGCTCGATACGGTCGGCCAGCTTGCGGGTGTACGCGGCGAGGGCGGCGGCGTTGAAGACCCCGTCGCCCTCCTGCCAGTCACCCCGGTCGTAGCGCGGCGGCACGACCACCCCGCCTTCCAGGGCGCCCAGCCGCTGGACGATCCGCTGCTCCCGCAAGGCCCCGGCGAGCTTGTAGCAGCCGGGCACGGTGCCGGGGGCTTGCGGGAGCAG
>NZ_MUND01000820.1 GCF_002154375.1 Streptomyces glaucescens
GCCCTCGCCGTCCCCGTCGCCGGCGCTGCGGGCATCGCCCTCCCCGGCTGCGAGTGCGCGTCCGTCCCCGTCGCCGGCTCCCTCATCCGCCGCGGAGTGGCCCCGGCGGCAGCCCTCGCCTTCCTCCTCTCCGCCCCCGCGATCAACCCGGTCGTCCTGGTCGCGACCTCGATCGCCTTTCCCGGCCGGCCGGAGATGGTCCTCGCCCGCCTCCTCGCCTCCCTCGCGGCGGCGGTGGTCATGGGCTGGCTGTGGGCGAGGTTCGGCAAGGAGCGGTGGCTACGACCGCCGAACGCCCGGACCGGCCCGGAGCCGTCCGGCGTCCGCGCCTTCGTCCACGGCCTCCAGCACGACTTCCTCCACGCGGGCGGCTTCCTCGTGGTGGGCGCGGCAGCGGCGGCGACGTTCAACATCGCGGTACCCCGCGCCTACCTGGACGTCTTCACCGACTCCCCCTGGCTGTCCGTCCTCCTCCTGGCCCTGCTGGCCGTGGTGCTGTGCGTGTGCAGCGAGGCGGACGCCTTCGTCGCCGCGTCGCTCAGCGGCTTCTCCCCGACCGCCCGGCTCGCCTTCATGGTCGTCGGCCCCATGGTCGACCTGAAGCTCATCGCCCTCCAGACCGGCACCTTCGGCCGCGCCTTCGCGCTCCGCTTCGCCTCCGCGACCTGGGTGGTCGCCGTCCTGTCCAGCGTGCTCGTGGGGTGGTGGCTGCTGTGAGGGCACCGACGGTTCTCCTGCTGCTGACCGGCGCGGCCGTGCTCCGCGTCTCCCTGTTCAGCGAGCTGTACCTGCGGTACGTGCAGCCCGCTCTGCGGCCGTACCTGATCGTCTCCGGCTGCGCGCTGGTCCTGCTGGGCCTGGTCTCGGCGGTCCTACGGCGCGACGCGCACTCCCACACTCCCCGAGCCGCCTGGCTGCTGGCCCTCCCCGCCCTCGCCC
>NZ_MUND01000821.1 GCF_002154375.1 Streptomyces glaucescens
CCATGACGGCGGGCGCCCCTTGTGGAGCCGCGGTGCGGATCAGACCTGGCCGGCCTTCTCCAGGGCGGAGCAGCAGGTGTCCACCAGGAGGCGGGTCACCACGTACGGGTCGACGTTGGCGTTCGGACGGCGGTCCTCGATGTAGCCCTTGCCGTCCTTCTCGACCTGCCACGGGATGCGGACCGAGGCGCCGCGGTTGGAGACGCCGTAGGAGTACTGGTCCCACGGGGCGGTCTCGTGCAGACCGGTCAGGCGGTCGTCGATGCCGGCGCCGTAGTTCTTGACGTGGTCGAGCGGCTTGGAGCCCTCGCCCAGCGACTCGCAGGCGGTGATGATCGCGTCGTAGCCCTCGCGCATCGCCTTGGTGGAGAAGTTGGTGTGCGCGCCGGCGCCGTTCCAGTCGCCCTTGACCGGCTTCGGGTCGAGGGTGGCGGAGATGCCGAAGTCCTCGGCGGTGCGGTAGAGCAGCCAGCGGGCCACCCACAGCTGGTCGGAGACCTCCAGCGGGGCGAGCGGGCCGACCTGGAACTCCCACTGGCCCGGCATGACCTCGGCGTTGATGCCGGAGATGCCGAGACCGGCGGCCAGGCAGTTGTCGAGGTGCTTCTCGACGATGTCGCGGCCGAAGATCTCGTCGGCGCCGACACCGCAGTAGTAGCCGCCCTGCGGGGCCGGGAAGCCGCCCTCGGGGAAGCCGAGCGGGCGGGAGCCGTCGAAGAAGGTGTACTC
>NZ_MUND01000822.1 GCF_002154375.1 Streptomyces glaucescens
GGGGCGGACGATGTCTTCGCCGCGGCGCGGGCGATGTTGCGGGCCATGCCGCCGAAGACCAGGGCGTGGAAGGGCGAGACACCCCACCAGTAGCCCTGGCCGAGCAGGCCGTGCGGATGGAACAGGGCGCGCTGGCGGTACCGGGTGCGGCCGGCCGGGTCCGTCCCGGCGTACATCTCCAGCCAGGCCAGCCCGGGCAGCCGCATCTCGGCCCGCAGCCGCAGCAGCCGCCCCCGTTCGATCTCCTCGACCCGCCAGAAGTCCAGGGAGTCCCCGGCCCGCAGCCGCTGCGCGTCCCGGCGTCCGCGCCGCAGTCCGACCCCGCCCACCAGCCGGTCCAGCAGGCCGCGCACCGACCAGGCGAGCGGGAAGGAGTACCAGCCGTTCTTCCCGCCGATCCCCTCGATGACCCGCCACAGCGCCTCCGGCGAGGCGTCCACGGTGATCTCCCGCTCGTCGGTGTAGAGGCTGCCACCCGCCCAGTCCGGATCGGTGGGCAGGGGATCGCTCGGGGCGCCGGGCACCGAGGCGCTGGACCAGCGGGTGTCGACCCGGGCCTCGCGCACCCGTTGCAGGGCCAGCCGTACCGCCTCGTCGAAGCCGAGCGGGTGCCCGGGCGGATCCGGGACGTACCGCGCGATGTCGTGCTCGTGGCAGACCACCTCGTGGCGCAGCGACTCGGCGAGCGGCCGGGCGATGGACGCGGGCACCGGGGTCACCAGACCGACCCAGTGGCTCGACAGGCTCGGCGTGAGCAGCGGAACGGGGAGCATGAGACGGCGCGGCAGTCCGGCGACCCGGGCGTAGCGCAGCATCATGTCGCGGTACGTCAGCACCTCCGGTCCGCCGATGTCGAAGGTACGGTTCACCTCCGCCGGCATCCCCGCGCTGCCGACCAGGGCGCGCAGCACGTCCCGTACGGCGACGGGCTGGATCCGGGTGTGCACCCAGCTCGGCGTGACCATGACCGGCAGCCGCTCGGTCAGATACCGCAGCATCTCGAAGGAGGCCGAGCCGGAGCCGAGGATCACCGCCGCGCGCAGCACGGCCGTGGGGACACCGGACGCCAGCAGGACACGGCCCACCTCCGCCCGCGAGCGCAGATGCGGGGAGAGATCCCGCTCGGGGACGCCCGCGGGAGTGAGACCGCCGAGATAGACGATCCGCCGCACCCCCGCGGCGCGCGCCTGCCGGGCGAACACCGTCGCGGCCCGCCGGTCCGTCTCCTCGAAGTCCTTGCCCGTGCCCAGGGCGTGCACCAGGTAGTACGCCACGTCCACGTCCCGCAGGGCCGCACCGGTCGACGCGTCGTCCGTGACGTCGCCGCGGACGATCTCCGCGTCATCCGCCCAGGGGTGGTCGCGCAGCTTGCCGGGGGACCGGGCCAGACAGCGGACCCGGTACCCGGCCGTCAGCAGCTCGGGGACCAGCCGGCCGCCGATGTAGCCGGTGGCACCGGTCACCAGACAACGCGGACCCTCTTGCGTGGTGTAGTCACCGTTCATCGCCCTGATCACCGCTCACCGCCCTGGTCGCTCGTTCACCGTCACCTTCATGGTCCTGCGCCTCGCTCGCCACCGCTCGGTTCCCGCGGGTGCCGGACGGACCGTGACGGGCCGGCCGTCCTTGCGTCCGGGCATTCCCGTACGACTTCCCCGGACGGGCCACCTCCGGATGCGCCGCCCGGCTGGCCGGCCCCGGGAGCCGGTCCATGGTTGTGCTCTCCGGCGTCGGTCTCCCCGGCGGGGACCCCGCCCAGACCTTGCCGCCCCCCGCGCTTTCCCCCGCCGGGCGGCGGTTCTATAGGCTGATCACGTGGCCACAGCAGAAGACCGGGAGCAGCCGACGCGGCGGCCGGAGCCCGGTGCGGGTGCCGGACCGGACCTGCAGTCCTTCGCCGTCCACCTGCGCAGACTGCACGGGGAGATCAACCGTCTGATGCAGGGCTTCGCCGGTGACCACGGGCTGCACGCGACGGACGTCCAGGCGCTGGCGGCGATCCTCGACGCGGACGAGCCGATGACCCCGGGGCGTCTGCGGGAGCGGCTCGGGCTCACTTCGGGGGCGGTCACGGCGTGTGTGGACCGCCTGGAGCGCGCCGGGCACGTCCGCCGGGTGCGGGAGAGCGCCGACCGCCGCGTGGTCCATCTGCACTACGCGGCCGACGCCCGGCCGGCCGCGCGGACCTACTTCCGGCCGCTCGCGGAGGCCACGCAGGCCGCAGCCGACCGTTTCAGCGAGGAGGAGCTGGCGGTGGTGCTGAGCTTCCTCGCGGCGGTGAACGAGGAACTCGGCGCGCTCAAGCCGCACGGCGGTCGCTGAGCCGCGTGCCCTGAGCCGCGCGACCGCTGCCCGGGGCCGCGTGCCCTGAGCCGCGGCGGCATTCCCGCATCCGGGGACCGCCCGGCTCCGGAAGAACAAGCGTCGTCTAAGATCGCCTCACCCGCCTGATAGTTCACTCATTGAGATTCTTTTCTGTTGAGTTACCGAGTTGCTCTTCTGACCGCCCACCCCGACGCGGAGTCCTGAGACC
>NZ_MUND01000823.1 GCF_002154375.1 Streptomyces glaucescens
GCCCTCGGCAGGTCGCTGGACTCGCCCGGTGCGGCGGACGGCGCCGAGACCATGGTCGAGCGGGTGCTGGCGCAGATACTGGCGGAGCAGGTGCCTGTCCCGGTGCCCGAGCCGCCCCGCGCAGCCGGGCGGCTGGGGGCGGTGCGCCGCTGGTCGCGGGCGCGGTGGCGTGCGCTGACCGCGACGCTGTGCGGGCTGCTGACGGTGCTGGCGCTCACGCCCCCGGTGCGCGCCGCGGTCGTCGACTGGTTCGGCTTCGGCGGGGTGGAGGTGCGGTACGACCCGTCGGCGACGCCCTCGCCCGGCGCCCGGGTGCCCGGCTGCGGCCGCGATCCATTGTCGCTCGCGCAGGCGGGACGGCGGGCGGGTTTCCGGCCGCTGGTCCCGGCGGCGCTGGGCAGCCCGGACGCGGTGACGGTGACCGCCGGGCCGAGGGGCCGTTTCCTGGTGAGCCTGTGCTGGCGCGCGCAGGGCGGGACGATCCGGCTGGACGAGTATCCGGCCCGGCTGGACGTCGGCTTCGTGAAGACCGTGCCGCGGCAGCCGGAGTGGGTGCCGCTCGGCGCCACGGGCCAGGACGGGGCGCCGGATCCCGGGCTGTGGTTCGCGGAGCCGCATCTGCTGGAGCTGTGGCTGGTGGACGCGGACGGCGCCCCCTTCACCCGGAAGCAGCGCACGGCCGGGCCGACGCTGCTGTGGACCCACGGGACCGGCCGGAGCACGGTGACGCTGCGGCTGGAGGGGGTGGCGGAGAAGGAGCGGGCGGTGGGGATCGCCCGGTCGCCGGGGCGGTGATCGAGGCCGCCGGAGATCTCGGGAAAA
>NZ_MUND01000824.1 GCF_002154375.1 Streptomyces glaucescens
TGGCCGACGCCATCGCCGCCCAGCTCACCTGACCACCGACGGGAGACACGTCATGACCCACGACCCGGCCGGCCTGACCGCTGCCGACCACCTCGACGCCGCCCGCGAGATGACCGCCGCCAACCGGCCCTACCTCGCCCACCTGCTCGCCGAGCAGGCGGCCCGACTCACCACCGACCCTGCCACCGCCGCCGGTATCCGCGCCGCCTTCCCCGACCCGACCTTGACCCGAGAGGAGACCGACTGACATGCCCGCCCGCGACTTCTTCCACTCCGTGATGCGCATCGGCCCGGTGCAGATCGGCACCCACCGCGACCGCAACGGCCAGACAAAACACGCTGCCGTGTGCAGCAACGACGGCTGCGGCTGGTCCGCCGACTACTCCAGCCAGTCCGCCGCCCAGCTTGCCGCCCGCACCCACCGCTGCAAGGTCCGCTAGGAGGCACTCCGTGGACGTCCCGCTCTGGTTCGCCCTGCTGGTCGTCGGAGTCCTCGGCGTCAAGCTCGTCCGCCCGCCGCTCTGGCTGGTCCTGGTGCTGTTGCTGGGCGGCTACCTCCTCGCCGACAGCCTC